>JBGQHV010000146.1:0-8477 GCA_041498155.1 Gemmatimonadota bacterium
TCTGCGGATCGATCGTCGGCTCGATCCGGCTGATGGTCTCACCGGCGCAGTAGATGTCGGCGGTGTAGTCGTCGGTGGCGGTGATAAGACGGCCACCGCGGATGAGAAGGGGCATGGTGCTACTTCGGGGAAGTGGGGATGTGGGGGCGCAGGACCCGACGGTATGCTGCGGGATTCCCGAGCCCACCGCCACGTCCCACACCCCCGCGTCCCCACGCCCCCATGCAGTTCATGGCAGCTGCCGCACCATGTCGTCGTACGTCTCGGGCCGGCGGTCGCGGTAGAACTGCCACGTCCGCCGCACCTCCTCGATCATGTCGAGGTTCATCTCCGCGGTCACCAGCTCGTCTTTGTCCTCGCTGCCCACGGCGAGCATGTTGCCGCGGGGGTCGACGAAGTAGCTCGTGCCGTAGAACTGACCGATGTTCCACGGCGCCTCGGTGCCCACCCGGTTCGAGCACCCCATGAAGAAGCCGTTGGCCACCGCGTGCGCCGGCTGCTCGAGCTTCCAGAGGTACTGCGACAGCCCTTTCACGGTCGCGGAGGGATTGAACACGATCTCGGCGCCATGCAGCCCGAGCAGGCGCGCGCCTTCGGGGAAGTGGCGGTCGTAGCAGATGTAGACCCCGATCGTCGCGTAGCGCGTCTTGAAGACGGGATAGCCCAGGTTCCCCGGCTTGAAGAAGTACTTCTCCCAGAAGCCGGCCGTGTGCGGGATGTGGTTCTTGCGGTACTTGCCGAGGTAGCTGCCGTCGGCGTCGATGACGGCGGCCGTGTTGTAATACACGCCCGCCATCTCACGCTCGTAGATCGGCACGATCATCACCATGCCGTGCTGCTTGGCGATCTGCTGCATCCGCTCGATCGTGGGCCCGGGGATCGGCTCGGCGATGTCGCACCACTTCGAGTCTTGCGAGGGGCAGAAATACGGCCCGTTGAAGACCTCCTGCAGGCACAGGATCTGCACCCCTCGCTTGCCGGCCTCGTGGATGTAAGGCAGGTGCTTCTCGAGCATCGCGTCACGGACTTTCGTGACCGGCGCCGCGGGATCATTCAAAGGATTGGACATCTGGATCAGGCCGCCGACTACGGTCCGGGCCATATCAGAACCACCTCGAGATGACGACCTTCTTGTCGGTGAAGAACTGGACGCTGTCCTGGCCGTGCGCTTTGAGATCGCCGTAAAACGACCCCTTGGTGCCCCCGAACGGGAAGAACGCCATCGGCGCGGCCACGCCGATGTTCACGCCGATCATCGACACGCCGCAGCGGTAGCGGAACTCCCGCGCGACCTTGCCGCTCGACGTGAAGATCGACGTAGCGTTGGCGAAGGCGCTCTTGTGCACCAGCTCCAGGGCCTCGTCCAAGTCGGCCGCCCGCGTGATCGACCCGACGGGGCCGAAGATCTCCTCCTTGCCGATCACCATCTCCGGGGTGACGCCGTCGAACAACGTGGGGCCGAGGAACTGACCGTTGGGGTAGGCGTCCACCCGGGCGCCGCGGCCGTCGAGCAGCAGATCCGCGCCGCCTTCGAGGCCGGCGCCGATGTAGCCCAGCACGCGCTCCTTCTGGCGGGCTGACACCACCGGACCGAGGGTCACGCCCGCGTCGAGGCCGTTGCCCAGCTTCAGGCTCCGCGCGGCGCCCAGCAGGCGGTCCTTCAACGGCCCGTACGCCGCCCCGGCTGCCACGATGACGCTGCCGGCGAGGCAGCGCTGGCCGGCGCAGCCGAAGATCGATTCGGTCACGACCTGCGTGGTGCGCTCGAGATCGGCATCGGGCATGACGATCACGTGGTTCTTCGCGCCCCCCAGGGCCTGGACCCGTTTGCCGTGTTGCGCGGCGGTCGTGTAGACGTGCCGGGCGACCGGGGACGAGCCGACAAAGGAGACCCCCGTAATGCCCTCGTGCGCGAGGATGGCGTTGACCGCGTCCTTCCCGCCGTGCACCAGGTTCAGCACCCCGGGCGGGATCCCCGCCTCGTGGGCCAGCTCGACCATCCGTTGCGACGAGAGCGGCACCTGCTCGGACGGCTTCAGGATGAACGTGTTGCCGGAGGCGATCGCGTAGGGCCAGAACCACATCGGCACCATCGCGGGGAAATTGAACGGCGTGATGGCCGCGAAGACCCCCATCGGCTGGCGCACGTACTCGCAGTCGATCCCCGAGGCCACATCCTCGAGCGTGGCGCCCATCATCAGGGTGGGGATGCCGCAGGCGTGCTCCACGTTCTCGATGCCGCGCCGTACCGAGCCCCGGGACTCGTCCAGCGTCTTCCCGTTCTCACGGGTCACGATGGCGGCCAGCTCGTCGAAATGCGTCTCGAGCAGGTTCTTCAGGGTGAACAGGTAGCGGGCCCGCACCACCGGGGGAGTCGCGCGCCAGCGGGGGAACGCGGCCAGCGCCGCCTGCACCGCCGCGTCCACATCCGCCTCTCCCGAAAGCGGCACCCGTCCCAACGGCTCGCCGGTCGCCGGGTTGGTGAGGGGCAGGGAATCGGCGGCGCGGGACGGGACCCAGGCGCCGCCGACGAAATTGGGGATCGGGCGGTCGGTCGAGCGGGCAGCCGAGGGGGTGCTCAGCACCATTGACAACCTCCAGCGAGCGCCTAACTAATTGTGAAGCCGGAAGGTAGGGCGCGGCGGCCGAGCTTGTCAAACGCGGGTATCATGGGCGGCCGCTCGGGCGTTTCACCTCTTGTGGAGAGAGATCATGCGACGTGCACGTCTGCTCGTGACCGGTATCGGCGCTCTGACCGTGGCGGCCTGTCCCTATCCCACGTCGCCGCGCCAGGTGGGCGTGGGTGGTGGCGGCGGGGGCCGGGTGCTGGTCTTCGTGGTGCAACCGGTGACGGCGCACGTCGGGGCGTTCATCACGCCGGCGGTGCAGGTCGTGGTGGAAGACACCCTGGGGTTCATCGATACGACGGCCACCGGCGGGGTCACGGTGGCGCTGGGCGCGAACCCGCCGGGGAGCGCCGTGCTCTCCGGGTCGAAGACGATCTCGTTCGTCTCGGGTGTGTCGACGTTCAGCGATCTGACGGTGAATCTCGTCGGGACGGGCTACACGTTGACGGCTACGTCCTCGGGTTTCAGCACCGTGACCAGCGCGGCGTTCGACATCATCCCCTAGTCTAGCGCTCCCCCGGGGTCGCCATCGACACCGCGTGCCCCTTCGCCTTCAGCACCTGGAGCATGGCGCCCTTCTCGACGGAGCGCAGGTAGGCCTCGTCGGGCGCGATCTGCCGTTTCTCGACCAGATCGAGCAGTGAGTCGTTCAACGTGATCATGCCGACTTTGCGGCTGGTCTGGATGATCGACGGGATCTGGTAGGTCTTCCCTTCGCGGATCAGGTTCGCCACCGCGGGGGTGGACAGCAGGATCTCCCGCGCCGCCACGCGCCCGCCGCCGATCTTCTTGCAGAGGGTCTGGCTGATCACGCCGCGCAGGGACTCCGACAACATGACGCGGATCTGCGCCTGCCGGTCGGCGGGGAACTGATCGATGATGCGGTCCACGGTGGACGCGGCGGTGGTCGTGTGCAGCGTGCCGAACACCAGGTGGCCCGTCTCGGCGGTCTCGATCGCGATCGCCACGGTCTCCAGGTCGCGCATCTCTCCCACCAGCACGATGTTCGGATCTTCGCGCAGCGCCGCCCGCAGCGCCGTCCGGAAACTCTCGGTGTGGACGTGCACCTGGCGCTGCGTGATCAGACAGCGCTTGTTCTCGTGCACGAACTCGATCGGGTCCTCGATCGTGACGATGTGGTCGGTGCGCTCGCGGTTGATGAGATCGATGAGCGCGCACAGCGTGGTCGACTTGCCCGAGCCCGTCGGCCCGGAGACCAGCACCAGACCCTTGTTCAGGAAGCAGAGCTGGGTGATCTCCTTGCCGATGCCGAGCTCCTCGACCGTCACGACCTTCGCCGGGATGACGCGGAACACCGCCACCGGCCCTTTGCGGTCGCGCGCCGCGTTGACGCGGAACCGGGCGAGGCCCGCGATCTCGTAGGCGAAATCCGAATCGCCGGTCTCCTTCCACTCGCCGCGGTTGCGCTCCGGCATGATCGACAGGAGCATCAACGCGAGCTGGTCGGCCGTGAGCGGCGTGCCCTGCTGCCGCTTGATATCGCCGTGCGTGCGGAATACCGGCGGCTCGCCGACCCGCATGTGCAGGTCCGACGACTCGCTCGCCACCAGCTCCCGGAGCAGCTTCACCAGCCGTCCCTCGGCGGCGCGGTATTGATCCTCGGCGAACTCGCCGGGGAGAAACGGAGCGTCGCCTCCCGCGTCCGGGGTGGCGACCGGGGCCTCGATCAGGGGGGCGGCGGCGATGGCGGAGGGCCGCGGCGGGCGGGGCGGAGGCCCCGCGGTCTTGGCCGGCGTCGTCCCGCCCCGGGGCGGGGGCCCGACCGACCGGCGCCGCTCGGTCGCCGGAGCGGCCGGCTCCGGCGTGGCGCGCGCGGGACGTCCGGCCGGGGAAATGACCGCCGTGAGGCGCCCCGACTCCGGGACGATCCGGACGCGCACCAGGCCCCGATCCGCCACGTAGTCGAATTCCGTCTCCGCCTGCCGGTCGATCTTGTCGGCCGCGTCCGACGGGGCGATCTCCGCGAGCAGCGCATAGATGTGCGCGTCGGTGAGCGGCTGCTTGCTCACTTTCCGCGGTTTGCCCTCCTTCACGATCGTCACCGGCTCGTCGGGCAGCAGGTAGAGCTGGTCCGCCTGCTCACGCAGCAGGACGTCCACGAACGGATCGAGACGCGAGGGCATCGATTAGTCCCGGGGGCGCGCGAACAGCACATGCGCGCGGTTCACGTAGTGGGTGCTCTCGTCGGTGGACAGGGCGAAGAACGGATCGGAGGTGGCGTTGAGGTAGTCGAGCGGCCGCGAGTGGTGCTCCGGGAGCTCGACGGCCGCCCGCCCGGCGATGGTCGATCCGTTGGCGAGCACCAGCTCCAGCCGCAGCTCCTTGGCGGCGAATAGCCGGTCCGGGTCGGCGATCGGACCCCGATCCACGGTCAGGTCGATCGTCTGCCCTTTGGCCACGAGCAGGATGTCTTCGTCCTCGGCGGGACGGAAGGGGAAGAACGGCTCGGGCCGGTTCATCATCTCGAGCGGCGTCTCCGGTCCGTCATGCTGGGGCACCCGCGCGGCGAGGAAGATCGTGCCGCCGCGGGGCCGGCCCTGGGTCAACGTGATCCGGGCCGGGATGGCCGTGCGGGGCAGATGGAAGCCGGACATGGGCGCCCTATGTGTCGCGAAGGTCAGCGGGTGTGGCACTCGGCCGAGGTGGGCTCGACGCGGCCGCAGGCGATGGACGCATCCATGCCGGCGGCGATCGGCCCGCAGGCTGTGGTCTGGGCGCCCTCCCGGGCGTCTTTCTCGTCCGACCCGACGGCGGTGGCACAGTTGCTCCGGCCGCCGTAGGTGACACACACCTGGCAGGTGGTGGACGCCCGCGCGGTCGTCATATAGAAGAACAGGCCGGCGATGGCGAGCACCACGATCAGCACGATCACTGTGGAACGTTTCACGAAGGCCTCGCGCGCGGGAACGGGTGGACGGGTGGTCCGCACCCAAGCTAACATGCGGGTATGGCAGAAGCGAAAAAGCGCGGTATCAGCTCCGAGGCCTGGCGCGAGGCGCGGGCGCTCGTGTGGGCCCACCGGCGGCGGCTCGGCCTGGGCCTGGTCCTGCTGGTGGCGAACCGGCTGACGGGCCTGATCCTGCCTTCGTCCTCCAAGGTCGTGGTCGACCGGGTGATCGGGCAGCACCGGACGGATCTCCTGGTATGGATCGCCGTGGCCGTGGCGGCCGCCACGCTGGTTCAGGCGGTGACATCCTTCGCGCTCTCCCAGGTGCTCGGGGTGGCGGCCCAGCGCGCGATCACCGACATGCGGCGCAGCGTGCAGCAGTACGTGCTGCGACTGCCGACCAGCTATTTCGACTCCACCAAGACAGGCGTGCTGATCTCCCGGGTGATGAGCGATGCCGAGGGAATCCGCAACCTCGTGGGGACGGGGCTGGTGCAGCTGGTCGGCGGGTTGATCACGGCCCTCATCGCCCTGGCGGTCCTGTTCTACCTGAACTGGCACCTGACCGTGCTCTCGATCATCGTGCTCGGCCTGTTCGGGGGCGGTCTGGCGTACGCCTTCACGAAGCTGCGGCCGCTGTTCCGGGAGCGCTCCAAGATCAACGCCGAAGTGACTGGCCGCCTGGCCGAAACGATGGGTGGGATCCGCATCGTGAAGGCCTATCACGCCGAGCGCGCCGAGCGGCTCGTGTTCACGCGCGGCGTGAACAAGATGTTCCGCAACATCGCCGCCACGATGACGGGGATCTCCGCCGTGGGTGGGTTTTCCGCCCTGGTGATCGGGATGATCGGCGTCATCATGATTCTGGTCGGGGGGCACGCGGTGGTGGCCGGCTCGATGACGCTGGGCGATCTGGTGATGTACTTGCTGTTCACCGGCATGATGGCGGCGCCGGTGATCCAGATCGCGTCCATCGGCACGCAGATCACCGAGGCGTTCGCGGGGATGGACCGCATCCGCGAGGTCCGCTCCCAGGTCACCGAAGACGCCGGGGACGAGGCGCGCCAGCCGCTGGGCGACGTCCGCGGTGAGGTCGCGTTCGAGGACGTGACCTTCGCGTACAAGCCCGGTGTGAACGTGCTGAAGCACGTGAGCTTCCGGGCCCCGGCCGGCTCCACCACGGCCCTGGTGGGCTCGTCGGGCTCGGGGAAGAGCACGCTGATCGGCCTGGTGATGGCGTTCAACCGGCCCGCGAGCGGCCGGGTGGTGGTGGACGGGCGCGACCTGGCGAGCGTGCCGCTGGGCGACTACCGCACGCAGCTCGGCGTCGTGCTCCAGGACAATTTCCTGTTCGACGGCACCATCAGCGAGAACATCCGCTTCGCCCGCCCGCATGCGCGCCCGGACGAGGTGCAGGCCGTCGCCCGGATCGCGCACTGCGACGAGTTCATCCGCGAGTTCGAGCACGGCTACGACACGGTGGTGGGGGAGCGCGGCGTGAAGCTGTCGGGCGGGCAGCGCCAGCGCGTGGCGATCGCGCGCGCGATCCTGGCCGATCCCCGCATTCTGATCCTCGACGAGGCGACGTCGAGCCTCGACTCCGAGAGCGAGGCGCTGATCCAGGACGGGCTGCGCAGCCTGCGGCGCGGCCGCACGACCTTCGTGATCGCGCACCGGCTCTCGACCATTCAGAGCGCGGATCAGATCCTCGTGTTGGAGGGCGGCGAAATCGTGGAGCGGGGCACGCACCACGAGCTGCTGGCCGCGGCCGGCCGGTATCGGCAGCTCTACGACAAGCAGTACCGTTTCGAGCGCGACCGCTTCATCAATCCGGGAGAGGACTTTACGCCGGAGCCCGAGCAGGTTCCGGTTACGGCGCCGGCGGTGCCACCTACCCGGCTGTAGAGCAAGGCCGTCAGCCTTCAGCCGTCAGCCTCGACGGCATGCCACCGTGACCGCTGATCGCTGACGGCTACTTCAGCGGTAACGTCGCCTTGGGCAGCAGACTGAAGCTCTTCCGGGTCGCGAAGGCGTTGTCGTAACACTTCGCACAATACACCGGCTTGCCGTGGGCCCCCGTGAACTCGGCGAGGCACCACGCGCACACCTCTCCCGCGGCGACGCGGGGCGGCAGTTGTTCGGGCATCGGTGGCAATGTGTCGCGCGGCGGGGCCCCCCGCCACGCTCAGGCGGCGCGGGTGGCCTCGCGCTTCGCTTCCATCTCGGCCAGGCTGGCCAGATCGCGCTCGATGCGGTCCCGCAGCGCCTGATGGTCCTCACCCAGGGCCGCCAGGCCTTCCCGGTAGGCGTCGCGGGCCATGGCGAAGTTCCCCAGAGCGAGCTCGACGTTGCCGAGGGAAATCAGGGCTTCCACCGCGATCGCCGACTCGCCGGCGCGCATCGCGACCTCGACGCTGGTCCGCCAGCTCTCCCGCGCGGCGGCCAGCTCGTTGCGGTGGTGGTGCAGCGCCCCGAGGCGGCGCAGCCCGACGGCCTGCGCGGCCCACGCGCCGCACCACGCCGCTTCCGCGACCGCGGCCATGCAGCAGTCCATCGCTTCGCGCACGCGGCCCGCCCGCTCGTGCTGCCGGGCGGCCAGCAACAGCTCGGCGGTGCGGAGCACACCGTCCAGCGGCGTCTTCTGCGGGGACTTCTGCTTTGTGTTCACCACTAGCCTCGCGGTCGGGCGGTTCGGACCCTCAGCGCATCTCCAGTAAATCTGCCGGGAAACCCGGCCCCAGTCTGTGGCGCAGGGCACACAGTCGGCGTGGGCTCGGGCCATTGCCCCGGCGGGTACGCAGAGCGCCGGGGATTTTCGGTCCCCGGCGCTGTGCGCTCCTGCTATGCCTGTGTCGCGCGCCGGACGAGGCGAGCGGGGAGGGCGCTTCCCGGTCCTGTCATTTCGCCGCTCCCCACCGCCCCTATGCCCGAACACCCTGAAA
>JBGQHV010000147.1:0-8440 GCA_041498155.1 Gemmatimonadota bacterium
AACACGTTCATGCGCTAGTCTTCGCTCTCCCCGGCCCGCTTGTCAAATGCCCCGTCAGTGCTTCAAGCCCACCTTGGTGGCGAACTGCTTCGCCGCTTCAGCCTGCTCCGGCGTGAGCTTCTCGGGCAGCTCGAGCTTCACTTCGACGTACTGATCGCCGCGCTTGCTGTTGCGCTCGATGCCCTGCCCCGCGATGCGGAACTTCTGGCCGTGCTGCGTGCCGGCGGGGACCCGCAGCACCACATGTTTCCCGTCGAGCGTGCGCACTTTGATGCGCGAGCCGAGCAGGGCCTGGGCGAGGTTGATGGGGACGACGGAGATGATATCGACCCCTTCACGCCGGAAGAACTTGTCGGGCTCCACCTGGAACTGGACGACCAGGTCGCCCTTCCCCTTGGCCCCCTGGCCCTTGAGGCGCATGCGCGTGCCGTCTTCGGTGCCGGGGGGAACGGTGATCATGATGCGCTTCTCGACCCGCACCTCGCCGGTCCCCTGGCAGGTGTGGCACCGCTCGCTCGGCACCTTCCCCTTGCCGCGGCACACGGGACACGGCCGGGTCACGGCGAAGCTGCCCTGCCCGAAGGAGATCGTGCCGCGTCCCTTGCACTCGGGACAGGTGGAGATCGTGGCGCCCGGCGCGGCGCCCTTGCCGCCGCACGTGGGACACACCTCCGACATCGGCAGCACGATGGGGATCTTGCCCCCCAGCGCCGCCGTACGGAACGGGATCGCGACCACCGTTTCCACGGTGTCGTCCACGTCCTCCTTGCCCCGCTTGCCGAACAGCGAGCTGAACAGGTCGCCCAGGCCGCCGAAGGAGCCGAGGTCGGAGATGTCGAAATCGGCGCCCCCGTCCTGCCCCGCGGGTCGGCCACCGTATCCGCCCGCCGTGTAGCCGCCCCGTCCGCGCGGGCTGCCGCTCCCCGTGAACGCGCCGTAGCGGCGCAGCATGTCGTACTTCTTGCGCTTCTCGGCGTCGCTCAGGACGTCGTGGGCCTCGTTGATCTCCTTGAAGCGGTCGGACGCCTGGGGATTGTTGGGGTTGCGGTCGGGATGGTGGACCTTAGCGAGCCGGCGGAACGCCTTCTTGATCTCGTCGGTGGTCGCGGTCTCGCTGACGCCGAGGACCTGGTAGTAGTCGCGCTGTTGAGCCATCAGACGTCAGCCATCAGCCGTCAGTTGGCGGCATTGGACCATCGCCCGGAGCCAGAGGCGCGGCTCCCTGCCAGGTCAACACGATCACGCGGGCGGGACGGATCAGGGCGTCGCCCAGCTTGTAGCCCGGCTGGAGCACCGCGCCCACCGTGTGGTCCTGCGCGGCGGCGGTCGCGGGCTGCATGGTGACGGCCTCGTGCACATTGGGATCGAACGGCACGCCGGTCTGGTCGATGCGCGTCACGCCCACGACGTCGAGCTGCTTCCAGAACTTGCGCTCGACCATGTCCACGCCGTCGTGGATCGTCTTGGCGTCGGTCTGCGCCGGGTCGACGTGGGCGAAGCGCGCGAGATCGTCGAGCGCGTCCACCAGCTTCTCGATCAGCTCCGCCTGGGCGCGGGCGCGCAGCTCGATGCGCTCGCGCAGACTGCGCTTCTTGAAGTTCTCGAATTCGGCCGCGAGCCGGAGGTAGCGGTCGGTGGCCTGGGCCAGGGCGGTGCGCGCCTCGCCCAGCTCGTCCTCGAGCCGGACGACGGCCTCGGGGGCGGGCTCGACGAGCGCACCGCCCGGCGGCGGCGCCGCCGGGGGCGCCTGAGGATCCTTGGGCGTCTGCTTGTCTTTGTCTTTGGTCATTCTCGCTGGTCCAACGCAACCGTCGTGCCGGGCTTCATGCGCCGTTTTGGCGGATCAACCTCAGAGTGATTCTGGAACTTGCTATCCTGCAACAAGATAGCTCAGAACCCATTCGCTGTCGAGCGGGCGCTGAGCCAAGACGATAACAGGTGGAAGTACAACGGGCCGCCCGACCCGGCCAAAGACCGGGCGGCCGTACAGCCTCTGCTTATTGGCCGAACATCACGCCCAGGCTGATGGGCAAGAAGTTGAGCGATTTCGTCTTGGTCTGGACGCTCATGTAGCGCCCTTCCAGGAAGGCGTGCATGGTGCCGACGCCGAACAGGATGCCGCCGCCGAGTCCGAACGCCAGCTTCGATTGTGAATTACCTGACCCGCCGCCGAAGTCGACGTTGTAAAAGCCCAGGCCACCCAGGACGTAGGGCCGCACGTTGGCATGACGGTCGCCCAAGTGGTAGAGCAGATCGGCCGTGGCGCCCGTCAGCGTGGTGTTGCCGCTGGCAGGGCTCTTGTGCGAGGTCTGCCCATACATCGCATCGAAACGGAGGTGGATCGGCGACTGCGAGATCGGGAGCTGGAGCACCCCTACCAGATGCCAGCCGGCCTTGTCGATATCACCAAAGTTGCCCATGGGGAGCGTCAGACCACCGCCGACGCCGAAGCGGATCCCCTCGGTCGGCTGGGACTGCGCGCGCAGTGCGGGCGACGCGCACAGGCTCAGCGCGACGGCGAGACTGCCGAAATGAAAGCGATGCATAGCGTAACTCCTTGTGGTTCCAGTGAAAGGACGGGCGGACCGCTGCACGCCCTTCTCCCGAACGCAGTATACCCGGGGGCCCGGACGCGAAGAATCCATCCTCTGATTTACGGACTCACTACTTCGCACTAGACGCGCGGGGCAAGAAAAACGGTGTTCTCACCCCGGTTTCACTGGCGCTTTATCACCGTCGTCCATCATCCGGTTGGCAATACCAACAGCGAAGCGTGGCGTTCACAGAGGGAGGCATTCGGTCTCATGCATACGACGACGACATCCTACGCGATCGGCCGATCGGTCCCGCTGCCCTACGAGCAGGCGGTCGCCCGTATCCGGGCGACGCTCTTAGAGCAGGGCTTTGGCGTCCTCACCGAGATCGACGTGCAGGCGACGCTGAAAGAGAAGCTCGACGTCGATTTCAAGAAATACCTGATCCTGGGCGCCTGCAATCCGCCGCTCGCCTATCAGGGGTTCCAGGCCGAGCCGGACGTCGGGCTGCTGCTCCCCTGCAACGTGGTGGTGTACGAGGAAGGCCCGGCGCAATCCCGCGTGGCGGTGCTCGATCCGGTGGCCCAACTCGGGATCAGCGGTCGCGCCGACCTCGAGCCACTCGCGATGCAGGCGCGGGAGAAGTTGGAGCGGGCGCTGGAGCGCGTGTGAACGGGGAGGGGCTCAACTCAAGAGAAGCAAGCCGCCGCCGAAGCAGCGCTCGCTCTGCATCGGTAGGTACTGACGCGAGCGCGCGTTCAATATGGCGTCGCGCGTCTTTCTTGTGCCCAGCGCGCCGATGCAAGTCGCCAAGCACGGCATCCCACAAATAGTATCCCAACAACCACGGGGGCGGCGCAACCGCCTTCAGGAGGGCAAGCCCCGCTTCAGGCCCTTGCCACTCGGCGATGGCGACGGCGCGGTTCATCACGTTCAGCGGCGACGGGGCGATGCGATCGAGCATGGCGTACAGCTCGGCAATCTCCTCCCAGCGGGTTTGCGCGAACGAGGGCGCGAAGGCGTGTTCGGCCGCGATGCCGGCTTCCGCATGAAAGCGCGAGAAGGTCTCTCCGCTGGCCGCCTTCTGCAACCACTCCGCGCCCAGACGTACTTGGTCCTGATCCCACAAGGACCGGTCCTGTTCCTCGAGTAACACCAAGCCGCCCATCCCGTCGAGACGCCCGGCCAACCGCGCGCCGTGAAAATGCATGAGCGCCAGAAGGGCGAAGGTCTCCGGAGTTGCGCCGACCGGGTGTTCCGTCAATACCGTCGTGAGCCGAATGGCTTCGTCGCACATCTCCCGACGAACCGTCCGATCCGCGTGCGCCGATAAATACCCCTCGTTGAACAGCAGGTATAACACCACGTGGACACTTGCCAGGCGGGGCTGCAGCGCTTGCAGTGGCAGCGAGTCAAAATCGGGTGAGACCGCACGGAGACGATCGCGCGCCCGCCCGAGGCGCTTGAGGACATTCGCCTCGCTGGTGAACAGGCGCAGCGCGATTTCCGTCGTGCTGAATCCACAGAGTGTCTTCAGCGCCAGCACCAGCCTGGAATCCCTCGGGATGGCCTCGTCGCAACAGATGAAGAGCATCCGCAGCGTCTCGTCACCAACCTCGTCATCAATGCCGGGGAACGCCGGATTGTCGGCCGCCCCAGCCAACTCACCAGCGGCAGCCTCGAGTATCCGCAGTCTTCCGGCGTCCTGGCGCAAAGCGCCCATCAGGTAGTTGCGCGCGACGCGGTACAGCCAGGCATCGGCGTTCGCGGGGGCGCCCGTGGCGACCCATGCGGTGAGCGCGCTCATCAGCGCCGTCTGTACCGCATCCTCGACCAGGTCGACGTGCCGGACGCCGACCTGGCGTGTGAGGATGGCGACCAGCCGTCCATACTCGCGGCGGAAGAAATGCTCGACCAGAGCCGACGGCCCGGACGAATCCTGCGCGCCGGCTGCACGCCCTGCCGGGCCGGAAGGAACGGAGCTATCGGTCAGAAGGAGGCCATCTCCCGGATTTCCACGCATGCGCCGGGCATTTGCATACCCGGCATCGCTTTCACGACGGCGACCGCGCCCTCGTAATCGTCGGCGCCCAGGATCATGAAGCCGGCGACGATTTCTTTCGCCTCGGCGAAGGGGCCGTCCGTCACGCCGGAGGCGGTGACCACCTTGCCGGAAGATTTCAGCTTGCTGCCCATATCGATGATCGTGGCCTCGAACTTCTTCTTCCACTCGTTGAAAGCGGCAAACATCTCCTGCATCTGCGCCGGCGAGGGCTTGTCTTGGCTGGGTGCGCCGCGGTACATGCAGAGGTACTTGTGGGTCGACATCGGGGTCTCCTTGGGTTTGTTTGCGCCCATCCACTGGGGCGTCATCCCAAAGACGCGCGGAGAGGGGCGAATCGGACACTGCACACCTATCGGACCTTGCCCAGAAACCCCACCACATCCCCCAGCACCACCCCCGGATCGACGTCGTGCAGGAGCTCGTGGTAGCGCTCGGGATACCAGTGCACCTCGACGGTCTGTTTCCCGCGCATCCGCTCGGCCAGCGTGCGCGTGACCGGCGCGTTCACCACCCGGTCTTCCCCGCCCAACAGGAACAGCAGCGGCGCTTCGATGCGTGCCGCGTCGGCGACGACGACCCGCTGCGCCCACTGGATCTCGCGCCACGCCCCCGGCGTCATCACGCGGTGCACGGTCGGATCGGCGTCGTAGGCGGCGGCGACCGCGGGGTCGCGGGCGAGCAGCGCGGAATCGAGCCCGGTCGCGAAGCGCGCCGTGGGCCAGAGATCGGCGAGGACCTTCCCGGCCAGGTGCTTCCAGAGCGGCACCGGCAGCGCGGTGGCGAGCCAGGGCGCCGAGAGCACCGCGCCGGCCACGGGGTCGGAGGGCTGGGTTTCGAGGTAGCGCAGCACCACGAGTCCGCCGAAGGAGTGCCCCAGCAGCACCTGGGGCGCGGCGCTGCGCTGCCGCACGAGGCGCCGAAACGCCTGCAGGTCTCCCAGTAGCTGGCTGAAGCGCGACAGGTGGCCGCGCGTCCCGCCCGAATCGCCCTGGCCGCGTTGATCGAGCAGGTACACGGCGTACCCCGCGTCGCGCAGTGTTTCGGCGGGCGCGCGCCAGCGGGTGCGGTGATCCGACCAGCCGCACACCCAGAGAATCGCGGCGCGCGGCGCGGCGGACCCGGCCGGCTCGTACACGTCGTAGGCAAGCGTGGCGCCGTCGGGTGCGCGCAGGTCCGGCATCAGGCGGGTCGGGCTTCGAGCAGCGCGTGACGCAACAGGTCGAGCGCCGCCTGCGCGCTGCGCGCGCGGATCTCGTCGCGCTCGCCCAGGAACTGGCGCTGCAGCGCCCGCGTCTCGCCGCCGTGACGCACCGCGATCCAGACGGTGCCCACCGGCTTCTCCGGCGTCCCGCCGCCCGGACCGGCGATGCCGGTGACGGCCATGGCGCATTCGACGCCGAACCGCACCGTCGCCCCCTCGGCCATCCCCCGCACGGCCGCCTCCGAGACCGCCCCATGGCCGTCGAGGGTCGCCTGCGGCACGTCGAGCACCGCGGCCTTCACCGCGTCGCTGTAGGCGATCACGCCGCCCACGAAGACGTCGGACGAGCCGGGAATCGCGGTGATCCGCTCGCCCAGCATTCCCCCGGTGCACGACTCCGCCACGGCCAGCCGCCAGCCGCGCCGCCGCAGCTGGTCGAGCACGACGGCCGCCAGATCGGCCGCGTCCTCGCCGTAGCAGCGGGCGCCCAGCTCGGTGCGCAGCCGGTCCACGGCCTCGCCGAGACGCGCGTCCGCTTCCGCCGGCGGCAGCTCCCACGCCGTGAGGCGCAGATCGACGCCCGCGATCGACGGCAGGTAGGCGAGCGTGAGCGGCCCCAGCGCGTCCTCGATCGCGGCGATGCGCTCGGCCAGCGCCGATTCGGGGACGCCGGTGGTGCGCACCGTGCGGGAGCGCACCACGCGCGGCTCGCGCTCCGCCCGCGCCATCCGGGCCACGAGGCGCGGCAGCACGTGCTCCGCCAGGAGCCCCCGCATCTCGACCGGCACGCCGGGCAGCATGATGACGAGTCGCGCGCCGTCTTCCAGCCAGATGCCGGGGGCGGTGCCGCGCGGATTGTGCAGCGCCTCGGCGCCCAGCGGCAGCTCGGCCTGGACGCGATTGGACGGGGTCATGGTGCGGCCGAAGCGCCGGAACCGCTCATCGATGTGGCGCAGCACCGCCTCGTTCAGCACCAGCGGACGTCCCAGCAGGCCCGCCACGGCCTGCTTCGTGAGGTCGTCCTTGGTGGGACCGAGCCCGCCGGTCGTGAGCACGGCGCCGGTGCGCTCGAGCGCGCCGCGCACCGCGTCGGCCACGGCCGCGGGCTTGTCGGCGACGGTGGTGCGGCGCGTGACCTCAATGCCGGCGGCCGCGAGGGCGGTGCCGAGGTCGATCGCGTTGGTGTCGAGGGCGTGGCCGAGCAGCAGCTCGGTCCCGATGGTGACGACCTCGAGCTTCACCAGCGATCCGTGATCAGTTTGCGGTAGCGGTACAGGTAGACGGCGAGCGAATAGACCGTGAGCACGATGGCCACGGCCAGGGTGAGCGCCACGACGGCGCCGTGGAACTCGTCCCAGAAGTTGCGGAACCAGCCGGCGAAGCGATGGGTGGCGAGCCAGTCCTTCCAGGCGAACCAGGCGATGGTCGCCCCGATGAACACGTTCTGCACCACGGCCTTCAGCTTCCCCGCCCCGACCGCCGGAATCACCACGCCGCGCCGCTTGGCGAAGAAGCGGAACGCGGTGATCAACACCTCGCGACCCACGAGCAGCAGCGCCACCCACACGGGGAGGCTGCCCCACCAGGGGATGCGGTAGTCCACGAGGATCGTGGGATGGCGGGTGATCCAGAAGATGGGGATCAGCATCGCGAACAACATCAGCTTGTCGGCGATGGGGTCGAGCAGCTGGCCCAGCTCGCTCACCAGGTTGTACTTGCGGGCGTAGTAGCCGTCCACCACGTCGGAGAAGGCGGCGGCGAGGAACGTGACGAAGGCGAAGATCTTGGGCCAGAACCCGGAGATGAACGGCAGCAGCGCGATGATCGGGGTGATGGCGATACGCGCCAGCGTCAGGATGTTCGGCAGGGTCCAGCGCACCGCGGCTGCTTCAGCCTCTGGGGGGTCAGCTGAGCGTTTTGAGGACGAGCTTCGAGACGCCCTTCAAGGTGTCGAACACCCCGTCGCCGCGCACCGCCACCGCTTCGGTGTAGGGGGCGCGGCCCAGCCACCCGTCGGCGACCTTCTCCACCAGATTCTCGCCCGGGTGCGTGGGATCGGGGACGACCTTCTGCTGGGCCGCCTCCTCGATGGGCCAGCCGGGGTTGAGCGCCGCCTGGAGATCCCGGATCGGCGCGGCGTTGGGCAGATCGCGCTTGTTGTACTGGATGAAGAACGGGATCTTCGTCAGGTCGTACCCGTACTCGCTCATGTTGTCGTACAGGTTCTGCATCGATTCGACGTTCGCCTCCATCCGCTCGATCTGCGAGTCGGCCACGAACACGATGCCGTCGACGCCCTTCAGGATCAGCTTGCGGCTGGCGTTGTAGTACACCTGGCCCGGCACGGTGTAGAGGTGGAAGCGCGTCTTGAAGCCGCGGATCATGCCCAGGTCCACCGGGAGGAAGTCGAAGAACAGCGTGCGCTCGGTTTCGGTGGCGAGCGAGATCATCTTGCCGCGCGTGTTGGGCGCGACCTTCCCGTAGATGTGCTCCAGGTTGGTCGTCTTGCCGCCCAGGCCCGGCCCGTAGTAGACGAGCTTACAGTTGATCTCGCGGGACGCGTAGTTGATCATCGACATGGACGCGTCTCCCGCTTACCCGAAGAGTTTGTCAATTTCGTCTTCCGCTCCGTGCAGCAGC
>JBGQHV010000148.1:0-8423 GCA_041498155.1 Gemmatimonadota bacterium
CGCCGCTCCGCGTGCACCGCGATCTCCGACAAGAGCACGGCCGACTCCGGCGCCTCGACCGGCGCCGTGACCGTATCGCCCGCCGCGAGTGAGATCGCGGCGGTGCGCCAGCGGGCCAATCCGATGCGCAGCACGACCAATCGATAGGTGCCGGGCTCGAGGTCGAGGCTCACGCGTCCGGTCTCGTCCGTGAGGGTGCGCGTGATCTCGTGTCCCACCGTATCGGTCACGACCACGAACGCACCCGCGACGGGCTCCCGGCTGCCCGCGCTGAGCAGGGTGGTGCGGATCGCCTGCGCGCCGGCCGCGCGAACCCCCGCCCCACACGCGAGGAACAGCGCCACGCGCGTGAGGCGTGTGCATGGGAGCCACCGGTGTGCGTCTCTCATCCCCGAGAACATGTCCAGGAACCCGGGGAGGAAGCAATGCGAGTCGTCGCCCCTGTCGTCGCGGTCATCTTAGTCGTCGGCGCATGCCAGAGGCAGGCGCAGCAGCGGAGCGATGCGGCGCAGGACTATGCGACGGCGGCAGTTGGCACGCCAGCGCTGGCCGACCGTCCGGCCGGGACCGAGCTGCAGGTCGAGGCCAACGGGGCGGCCGCGGAGCCCGACGTCGGCATCTCCCTGCCCGGCGCCACCGACGTCCTCCCGGACCTCATCATCCGGACGGGAACGGCGTCGATCCAGGTGGATTCGCTGGACGCCGCGATCGCGATGGTGCGAGCCCTGGCGCGGCGCGTCGGCGGGTTCGTCGCCGGCAGCTCGACGCAGGCGGGACGGGGACAGCTGCACGCCGCCACCCTGGAGCTCCGCATGCCGGCCGGCCGCTTCGACGAGGCGGTGGACGGTCTGCGGCCGCTTGGAAAAGTGGAAACGGTCAACGTGACCGCCGAGGACGTGGGAGAGGAGTATGTGGACGTGCAGGCGCGGATGGTCAATGCGCGCCGGCTCGAGGCCCGTCTCATCGACCTGCTGGCGCGTCGTACCGGGAAGCTGGGCGATGTGCTCGACGTGGAGCACGAGCTGGCGCGGGTCCGCGAAGAGATCGAGCGCTACGAGGGCCGGCTGCGCTACCTGCGGAGCCGCGTCGCGGTCAGCACCCTCACGCTCACGGTGCATGAGCCCGTCCCCGTCGTGGACCACGGCTCGCCCGGCGTCATAGCGGAGGCGGCGCGCCAGGCGTGGCGCAATTTCATTGCCCTCATGGCATTCGCGATTCAGGCCCTCGGCGTCGCGGTACCGCTTGGCCTGCTCGCGGGGGCCGGGTGGTGGGCGCTGCGCCGGTGGCGCCGCCCCCCAGCCCGGCCGGCCGCGGCTTAGGCGGTCATCCGGCGAAGCAATAGCTGCAGCCGAGCTCCTGCACGCGGTTCACTGCCCATACGCCCGAGGGCACGACCTGCACGGTGGGCAGCAGGTTCGCGCGCCAGTCGTTGGCGACATCTTCGGGCTTGAGGTTCATCTGCTTGCCGACGATGCCGCTGTAGAACTTGATCGCCATGTTGCACGCGCCGAACAGCGTCCCGCTCGCCATCAATTCATCGATGCCCATCCCCGGGATCGGCCAGGTGCCGGGCGGCGCCTTGTAGAAGAAGTTGTGCACGGACGGCGCGTTCGTGGCCGGGTCGTTGACTTTGAAGACCTCGCCGAACTTGTACTTGGCCCACATCGCGTCGTTCATGGCGAAGGGCAACCCGCCGTGCCGCAGGATCACCACGACGGTCGTGTCGCTCTCGGGGGTCCCCGTCTCCACGTTGGTCATGAAGAACACACGCGACCACACGAAGCCGACGCCGCCATTGAACTCCGGCACGTCGTACACCTGTTTGTGCTTCCCGTTGATCTTCTTGAGCCAGGCGTCGAGCTGCGGATCGGCGAGACTGGATCCCGCCGGAGTTTCGGCGAGCAGTCCCCGAGGAACCACACTCCCCAGGCCGAACGCGGCCGCGGTGGCGGCGACGCTGCCCAGAAAGCCCCGGCGATGGGTGGAAAGGTTCAGATCGAGCATTGCGTTAACCTCCGTGTTGGATGAGGACGAGACGACACCGTCTAAGGGGCTGGGTGACCTGCCGCCTTGCGCGACGCGGCGAGCGTCGAATAGGCGACATCGGGCGGGGGATCACCGTTGGGCCAATCGTATTCCTTGCCGGGCAGGTTCGGCCGGGGCTGCGCCACCACGTACGCCGCGACGTCGAAGGCCTGCTGGTCGGTGAGTGAGCCCGGCCGGTCGAACGGCATGTTGTCGCGGATGAACGACGCGGCGGTCCGCACGCGGGCCATCCCGGCCCCGATGTTGAACGAGCGCGGCCCCCACACGGGCGGCGCACTCACGGTCCCTTCACCGGCCGCGCCATGACACCCGGCGCACAGCGTGCGGAACGTCTCCCGGCCGGCCAGCGTGTCGGGCTGCAGCGCGGCGAAGCGCTGCAGCCGGGCGTTGGGCTGCGGCAGGCCGACGGAGGCGCGCCACGACAGGAACGCGAGATAGGCGACGATGTCGCGCATGTCGGGTCCGTCGGCGGCCAGCGGAGTGCCGTTCAAGCTGCGGCGGAAACAATCGTTCACGCGATCTTCGATCACCTCGACGGCGCCGCGCCGGCTGCGGTACTGCGGGAAGTGCGCGAAGCTGCCGATCCAGCTGCCGCTCGCGCGGCGGCCAGCGTCGAGGTGACAGCTGGTGCAGCGCAGCGCGTTGCCGACGTGGCCCGGGAGACTGTCGCGCGTCGCGGTGAGCAGGGCGAGGCCCCGCCGTACCGCGGCGCCGAAGGCGTCGTGGGGAATCTCGGAGTCGCCCGGCGCGGCAAGCGCCGGAGACCGGGGCGGAGCCGCCGGCCCACGACACGCGGCGGCGAGCAGCAGCGCCGCCAGCGACCCGACACGCATCCCGCTCCCTTTCATCAGAGGAGGATCCCCGCGAGGGTCGCCGAGAGGAAGTTGGCCAGCGTCCCCGCGAGCATCGCCCGGAACCCGAGGCGGGCGAGGTCGCCCTTGCGCTCGGGAGCCAATGAGCCGATGCCGCCGATCTGGATCCCCACGGAGCCGACGTTGGCGAAGCCGCACAGGGCGAAGGTCGCGATCGTGAACGACACCGGACTGAGCGTCGCGCGGAGCGGACCGAGCTGCGAGTAGGCGATGAACTCGTTCAGCACCATGCGGGTACCGAGCAGGCTGCCGATGGTTCCACTGTCGTGCCACGGGACGCCCATGACGAAGGCGATCGGCGCGAACACCCAGCCCAGCACGGTCTGGATATTCGCGGGGAACCAGGCCAGGTGGCCGTGCACCCAGCCGAAGCCACCGTTGGCGAGCGCGATGAGCGCGATGAACGACACGAGCATCGCGATGACGTTCAGCATCAGGTACAGGCCTTCGGTGGTGCCGCGGGCGGCCGCGTCCACCACGTTCACATCGGTGCGTGGGATGTCCACCTTCACGCCGCCCAGCGTCTCCGGCACGCCGGTCTCGGGCTCGATGATCTTCGCCATCATGATCGTCCCGGGCGCCGTCATGATGACCGCCGTGAGCAGGTGCCGCGCCTCGATGCCGAAGGCGATATAGGCGGCCATGATGGAGCCGGACACGTGCGCCATGCCGGCGGTCATCACGGTCATCAGCTCGGAGCGCGTCATGCGGGGCAGGAACGGGCGGATCGTGAGCGGGGCCTCGGTCTGGCCCATGAAGATCGACGCCGCGACGTTCAGGCTTTCCGCGCCGCTCGCGCCCATCACCTTGTTCATCACCACCGCGAACACTCGCACCACGAGCTGCATGATGCCGAGGTAGTACATGATGGCGAACAGCGCCGACACGAAAATGATCGCGGGCAGCACCTGGAACGCGAAGATCACTCCCAGGCTGGAGTGCTGTTTCCCGACTTCCCCGAACACAAACTGGGAGCCGACGTAGGAGAATCCGAGGATGGCAGTGACGAAATCCCCCAGCCATTTGAAGACCGTCTGCCCGAAGGGCACGCGCAGCACGAACACGGCGAACGCCGCCTGCAGCCCGACGCCCCAGCCCACCACACGCCAGCTGATCGCCCGCCGGTTGCTCGACAGCGCGACGCCGATCCCCAGAATGGCCACGATCCCGAACAGACCCACGAGACGCTGCGGGAGAGACCGCGGCTCGGCCGGGGGGGCGACGGACGTGTCGGCCTGCGCCGGTGCGACCGTCGGCGCCGGTGCCGCCGCGGTGGTATCGGGGTGCTGTCCGGTCGCCGCGCGCACCGTGTTCCAGGCGACGCGCGGCACGGTGAACACCACCAGCGCGCACACGAACGTGACGGCGAAGGCGAACGCGGTACGACGCAGCGACATGCGGGAGTGCCTCCAGGAGCGGTGAAGCGTGGCGCGGACCGGCAGGGAAAGTGGCGCGTCCCGCCGGAAAGCGCAAAGCGCCGGTCTCCGGGGTGGCCGGGCGAGCGGTGATGACGAATATTGGTGTCGCCATGGCCGACAAGCCGAAGGTCTTGATCGTCGACGACGACGACCAGTTCGCCCTGTTGATGGCGAATCATCTCCGGGGCGCCGGCTACCTCCCAGTGACGGCGGTGGACGCGATGCAGGGGTTCATGTTCGCCCTGCGCGAAAGCCCGGCGCTCATTCTGCTGGACATCAGCATGCCCGCGGGCGGCGGCATGTCGTTACTCGGACGCCTCGGCAAGGCCGTGCGCACGCAGCTCGTCCCCGTCGTCGTGATCACCGCGCGGCAGGAGCCCGAGGTCGAAACCGAAGCGCGGGCCAGCGGCGCCGTCGCGTTTCTCCGCAAGCCGATCGACAAGGACACGCTGCTTACGGCGGTGGCGGCGGCGTTGAAGCACTGATGCCCGTCTACCCCTGCGTGCGGGCGCGCCCCAGCGCGTCCGGGCCGAACCGGTCGCGCACCGCATCCATCGCCCGCGCCAGCGTGCGGTCCTTCTCCGTCTCCGCTGTCGCCGGCTGCTCGGTCTCCAGCAACGCCAGCTGGGCCGCGGCGCCCGGCCGGTCGAGCTGCGAGAGCGCCACGCCGATGAGCCGTGCTGGGACGCGGCGCGCCGCGCGTAGCTTCGCCAAAAGCTCGCGCGCCACCTCGTAGACCGCCCGGTCCGTCACCAGCGGCTCGGGAACGGTCCGGCCCGCCTGGCGCGTGGTGAAATCCGCGTCGCGCAGTTTGACCGTGATCGTGCGGGTGACCAGCCCTTCCCCCCGGAGGTCCGCCGTCGCCCGATCGACCTGGATGAGCAGCTCGCGCAACAGGTCGTCGTCGGCGTCCAAGTCGGTGGGAAACGTGGTGTCGCGGCTGATCGACTTGGGATCGGTCCAGGCGGCGACCGCCGAGTCGTCGATGCCGCGCACCCGCTCCCACAACCACTCCCCCTCGCGCTCGCCGAGCTGCCGCTCGAGCGCGCGGCGATCCACGCGCTGCGCGTCGGCCGCCGTGCGCCACCCGAGCCGCTCGAAGCGCGCCTGGGCTTTCGGACCGATCATGGGGATGTCGGCGAGCGGGAAACCGGCGAGGAACGCCGCTTCCTCGCCCGCGGCCACGACGTGCACCCCTGAGCCGGCGGCGCCCGCGGCGGGCTTGGCGAGTCCCGCGGCGAGCTTGGCGACGAGCTTGGAGGTGCCCGCTCCGATGGACATCCACAGCGATGTCGTCGCATGGACCGCATCGCGGATGCGCCGCGCCGTGTCGGCGAGCGGCGCGCGGTGGTACAACTCTTCGGTCCCGGTGAGATCGAGGTAGAACTCGTCGCTCGACGCCTGCTCGACGACCGGCGCAAAGCGCTCGAGCGTTTCCCGGATCTCGCGGCCTTTGGCGGCGCACGCCTCCCAGGGCACGGGCACCACGGTGGCCTCCGGGCAGAACCGGATCGCGCGCGCCATCGGCATCGCCGACCGCACGCCGAATGCGCGGGCTTCATAGGAGGCGGAGGTCACGACGCCGCGCCGCTCGGCCGACCCGCCGACGATCAGCAGCGATGCCCGACCCGCGCCTTCCGGATCGACGAGGCGCGCCACCGCGACGTAGAACGCATCGGCGTCGGCGAGCAGGATGCGGCGTGGTGAATCGGTCATGGGTCGGCTTCCGGAACTTAACTCTTGCTCCCCGCTCGGCGCCCCGTGTAGCGTTCCCAGCCATGCGCAAGTGGACCGGGCTCCTCATCATCGTGAACATCGCGGTGTTCGTGATGCAGTCGCAGTTCCCGGAGATCACCAACATGCTCGCGTTCGTGCCCGTCCTGTCGTTGCTGCGACCGTGGACGGCCATCACGTACATGTTCCTGCACGCGGGCCTGGGCCACATCGCGTTCAACATGCTGAGCCTGTACTTCTTCGGACCCCAGGTGGAAGACCGGCTGGGGGGCGCCCGATACCTCACCCTGTATTTCGTGAGTGGGCTGTTCGGCGCCGCAACGTCCATGGTGTTCAGCCCGCGCTCCCCCATCATCGGCGCGTCGGCGGCGGTGTTCGGCGTGCTGCTGGCATTCGCCTACTTCTGGCCGCGCGCGCAGCTCCTGATCTGGGGCATCGTGCCGGTCGAGGCCCGCACCATGATCATCGTGATGACCATCATCTCGCTGCTCGGCGGAGTGGGGCTGGGAATGCAGAACGTCGCCCACTTCGCCCATATCGGCGGATTCCTTGGCGGGTGGCTGGTGCTGCGACTCTCCGGCGTGCGGCGGGTGGAAGACAAGCTGCGGCCCGTACAGCTGCGGGAACGGACCGCGACCGCGAGCCCCGGCGCCATCGAGCGCTGGAAGAAGATCCCGCTCGAGCAGCTGCACCCCGTGAACCGTGAGGAAGCCGAGCGCGTCCTCGCCAAGCTGGACGCGGGCGGCCCCGCTGGACTGACGGCCGAGGAGCAGGCGTTCCTCGACCGCTTCACCGGGATGTAGCGGGCCGCCGGGGCCCGCCGGTCAGTGGAGCGGGATCGGCTGCACCTGGATCGGCCCGCCCGCCACGAGCGTGGGCGCCCCGTGCGCCTGGGCGACCTGGTTGAACTGCGGCACATCCGTCTCCAGGATGGCGTTGAAGCGGGACAGATAGGCATCCAGCTGGGGCCGCAGCTCCTTCCACTCTTCCATCACCGGCTCCCCGGGCGGCTGCGCGTAGGCGTTCGCCAGGGCGCCCCCCAGGCTTTGCAGCTGGTCCTGGAACCGGCTCAGGTAGTGCACGTCATCCTGGCCGCCGTCGCGCTGCACGTCGGAGTTGTAAAGGCTGTCCTTGAGCTCCTTGAGCTTTCGCCCCAGGGCGCGCGCCGCGCCGAACACGGGAGCTGTCGTCGCCGAGTCCCCGCCCACCCCGCGCAGCGTCTGCTGCAGCGCCTGCAGCTGGCTCTGCAGACTCGAAATCCGATTCAACGTCCCATTCAGCGCCGACACTTCGTTGCGCAGCTCGAGTCCCGCCCGGAGCTGGGCCAGGAACGCCGCCGAGTCCCCGCCGACGATCGGGTCGGGCTGCACCGTTACCTGCGTGGTCCCGGTCTTTCCAGCCGCCGTCACCATGACGGTATACGTGCCCGGCACCACTCTCGGCCCACCCGGGTTGCGAAATGGATTTTCCTCTTCAGGTGCGGCGGCGCGCTCGAAGTTGACGCGGGTGGCGCCGGCGTAGCGCAGACCCCAGACGAACCGGTTCAGTCCCTTCGCCCCCGGTGCGCCGGAATCGACGACGACCGTATCGCCGTGCGTGTCGGTGACGGTGACGCTCACTTTGCCGCGTCGCCGCCCGCCGGACGGCGCCCCGCCCGCCGCGGCGTCGTCGCCCCCGCCGACCCCACCGCTCCCGGTGTCGGCCGCGGTCCGGAGGAAGTAGTCGATCACCGCACCGGCCGGCGCGTTGAGCGTCGTGAAGCGAGTCGGGGCGACCGCGCCGCGGCGCGGGCGCACGCGAATCTGCGCCGGCAGCGCGCCGAAGACGTGCAGGTCCTGCCCGGCGGTTTCCGGCGTCCACTGCTCGAGCGCCGTGATGTCGTCGAGCACGAACAGGCCGCGGCCGTGTGTCGCCACCACGAGGTCGTGCGAGCGTTGAATGAACTTGAGGTCGTACACGGGCACCGTGGGGAACCCGGCCTTGAGCGGCTTCCACGTGCCGCCGCCGTCCGGCGAATACCACAACGCCGCGTCGGTGCCCAGGGCCAGCCATCCGCGTTGATTGGGATCCTCGCGCACCACCCGGGCCGATGCATCGGCCGGCAGTCCCGCCGAGATGCCGGTCCAGGTCTTTCCATAATCGGCCGTATTGTAGACGTAGGGCCGATTGTCGTCGAACTCGTGCCGATCCACGGCCAGATACGCCGTGCCCGCATCGAAGGGCGACACGCCGATCTGGTAAACGCGCCCTTCCGCGTCGGCAGGCAGGCCGGGGAAATGTCCGGCCACGTTGGCCCACGTCTTCCCGCCGTCCCGCGTCACCTGGGCGAGCCCGTCATCGGTGCCGACCCAGA
>JBGQHV010000149.1:0-8409 GCA_041498155.1 Gemmatimonadota bacterium
ACGACCACGTCGGCGCTGGACGAGTCGACCCGCGGCGTTGTCACATATGTCCCCCAATGGCCGATGTGCACCGGGTCCACGACGGTCAGCCAGACGTGGCGGTAAATGCCGCTCCCCGAGTACCATCGCGAGTTCGGCTGCAACGAATTGTCCACCCGCACGGAGACCACGTTCACGCCCGGCACGAGATGCCCGCTGATGTCGTACGCGAAGCTGGAATAGCCGTAGGGGCGCTTGCCCAGGTGGATGCCGTTGATCCAGACGTCCGAGTTCATGTACACGCCGTCGAACTCGAGCGACGCCATCTGACCGCGCGACCCGGCGGGCATGCGAAACGCCTTGCGGTACCACCCGATACCGGTCGGGAAGTAGCCGCCGCGCCCGCCCGCCGGCGCGTGCTCGTCCGGCGTCCCCTCGATGCTCCAGTCGTGCGGCAGGTCGAGGCTCCGCCACGCGTGATCGTCGAAGCCCGGCTGCTCGGCGCCCTTCGGGTCGCCCAAGGTGAAGCGCCAACCCGGGTCCATCGACAGGCGTTGACGCTGCGCGGCCGAGGGACGTGCCGACACGGTAAGCGCGGCCACACCGAGGACCATTGCCATGGTAGAGCGGATCATGCGTATCTCTCGATTCATTGGGGCGTTAGACTAGAGAACCCTGTCATCCCGGAGCAGTGCAGATGCGGCATCGGCATCGTATCGCGTACCTCGCGGCTTGGCTCTCGCTGGCCGCGGGATCCCCAGCGGTCGCGCAGCGGGCGACACCGCGCACCACCGCTCCCGACACGTCGTGGGTGGAGCGCAGCGCGCTCTACGAGGTGTTCGTCCGCGACTTCTCGCCCACGGGTGATCTGCGCGGGGTGACCCGGGGGCTCGACCGCGTGCAGGCGGTCGGCGCCAATACCATCTGGCTGATGCCGATTTACCCGATCGGAGTCAAGAACCGCAAGGATCCGCTCGGCTCGCCCTACTCCGTGCGCGACTACCGGGCAATCGATCCCGCGTACGGCACGGCGGCGGATTTCCAGGAGCTGGTCGACTCGGTGCACGGCCGCGGCATGAAGCTCATCCTCGACTGGGTGCCGAACCACACCGCGTGGGACAACGTCTGGATCACCGAGCACCCGGACTTTTACGCCCGGAACGACCATGGCGAGATGACCGTGCCGCGCGACGACCAGGGCAAGCTCACCGACTGGACCGACGTGGCCCAGCTCGATTACGCCAAGCCCGAGCTGCGGCGTACCATGATCGCCACGATGCGCTGGTGGCTGACCCAGTACGGCATCGACGGGTTTCGCGTGGATGTCGCCGGCTTCGTCTCCGACGACTTCTGGCGCGAGGCGATCCCGGCGTTGCGGGCGTCCGTCCCCCGGCCGATCCTGCTGCTCGCCGAGTGGGGCGATCTCAAGATGCACCGGTTCGGCTTTGACTTGACGTACGCGTGGGACTCCTACAGCCGCCTCAAGGCGGTGTGGAAGGGCGCGCCGGCGGACAGCCTCGTTCGCGCCGAAGTGGCCACCATGGCGGCCATGCCCCCGGGCGGCATGCGGATGCGTTTCACCACCAACCACGACGAGACCGCCTGGGACAATCCACCCGTGACGATCTTCGGCGGCGCGGCTGGGGCGCGCGCGGCCTACGTCGCGACGGCGCTGTTGCCGGGCCGGCCGCTGATCTACAACGGCCAGGGGGTCGAGAGCCCGCAGAAGCTCGGCCTCTTCGTGCGAGACACGATCGCGTGGAACCAGCCGAACGCCGCGGAGGCGAGTGCGTTCTATCGGAAGATCCTTGAGCTGGCACGGACCGATGCCGCGTTCCTGACGGGGGATTTCCACCTGGTGGTGACCAGCGCCCCACAGGACGTGATCTCCTACGGGCGAGGGAACGCCGTGGTGCTGGTGAACGCGCGGTCGCACGAGGTGCGATTCACGGTGAGCAGCGTCGCGGTGGACGGAACGAGCGACCTCCTGTCGAGCGTCACGCAGCGCGGCGACACGGTCACGCTCCCGGCGTACGGAACGATCGTGCTCCGCAGCCACCGCTAGCGCCGCACGAGGTCGAGCACGAGCGCCTCCCGCGGCCCAATCGTCGCCACCGGCACGTAGCCCTGCAGGTGTCCGTCCTGGCCCACCTGCAGCGTGGCGCCGCTCGGACCGCCCAGCAGGTTCCTCGCCCTGTACCTCCCCGCCGGAAGCGCGCCCGCCTCGGAGCCGATCGTGACGCCTGAGGCGGCTGCGCCGCCCAGGTTCGCCACTACGAGCACCGCGCGGTCGCCAGCCCGCCGCAAATACGCCGCCACCTGGGGATTGCTCGCCGCGAGCGGCACGAGCCGCCCCGTCGCCAACGCCTCGTTCTGTTTGCGCAGGTGGATCAGCCGACGGTACAGGTTGAGCAGCGAGCCCGGGTCCTTGTCCTGCAGCGCGACGCTCGTTGTCATCGAGTCGGGCTGCGGCGCCTCCCAGGGAGTACCGGTGGTGAACCCCACGCCCGAGCGCGGGCTCCACTGCATCGGTGTCCGCAGCCGCGGATCGGGCTTATCGCCGGTCATCCCGATCTCCTCGCCGTAATAGACGAAGGGCAGCCCTGGCAACGTGAGCAGCAGGGTCGCCGCTACGCGAGCCCGGGCGAGATCGCCGCCCAATGCCGTGAACGAGCGGGTGCCGTCGTGGTTGCTGAGGATCGGCGACCAGCGCCAGGCGGGCAGCGTGTCCTGCAGCCGCAGGAAGCTCGGCAGCAGCCCCGCCGCCGTGCCGGTGCGCACCACAGACAGCAGTGAATCGGCCAGCTCGAAGCCGAAATACGAGGTGAGCTGATCGGGATAGTACGGCAGCACCGTCGCGAGGTTGCCCCACGCCTCGCCCACGATGTACGCCCCGGGCCTCACGCTGTCGACGTGCGCGGCGTAATCATGCAGGAACGCGTGCGTGCCGGGGCACCCCGTGTTGCAGCTGCCGTCCTCCACGAGATATGGCACGGCATCGAGACGGAAGCCGTCCACGCCCATCTCGCGCAACCAGAACGTGGCGATCTGCTTCGCTTCCTCCGCCACCGCGGGCGTCGCGTAGTTCAAATCCGGCATCCCGCTCCAGAACACGCCGTAGTAGTACTCGTCGCGTACCGGCGAGTGGTGCCAGACCTCCTCGCCCCAGGGCCCCTTGCCGAGATCCGTCGGGGAGAAGCGATACCAGGAGCGATAGGGCGACGCCGTATCGCGCAGCGCCGCCTGGAACCAGGCGTTCTCGTTCGAGGAGTGGTTCAGCACCATGTCCACCAACACCGCGATGCCCCGGGCGTGCGCCGCCGCCGTGAACCGCTTGAAATCGTCGTTCGTGCCGTAGGCCGGCTCGACCGTGTAGTAGTCGCTGACGTCGTAGCCGTGGTAGCTGGGGGACTTGGCGACCGGCATGAGCCAGACGCAGCTCGCACCCAGGCCGGCGATGTAATCGAGCTTCCCGGTCAGGCCGTTGAGATCGCCGATCCCGTCGCCGTTCGAGTCGTAGAACGAGCGCACGAATACTTCGTAGCAGACGGCACCGTGGGTCCAGAACGGTGCGACAGCCTGCCCGGCGAGCGCCGGGGCAGCTGGCCCGAGCACGAGCAAGCCGGCCGCTGCAGCAAAGCAGCTCCACCGCCGAAGCGGTGGAGCTGCCAGGAAGAGGTGCGTGATGGTTCTGTCGGGCTCAGTAACCCGGATTCTGCTGGAGGTTCGGATTTGCACTCAGCTCGTTCAGGGGGAGCGCGTACAGATTGAAATGCGCATCCGTCGTGACCCCGCCCGGCTGGTTGCCCTTCCACGCCCACAGGTAGTTCCCACCCGTGAACAAGCCGAACCGA
Organism: Gemmatimonadota bacterium; assembly: GCA_041498155.1. Taxonomy (GTDB): domain Bacteria; phylum Gemmatimonadota; class Gemmatimonadetes; order Gemmatimonadales; family GWC2-71-9; genus DASTHG01. The sequence continues at coordinate 3,834 of JBGQHV010000149.1, forward strand.
ATCAAGTCCGTCCGCCGGCGGGCCTCGAACAACAGCTCACGGCCACGTTCGGCGAGGATCGTGTCCAGCGTCATCTGGGGCGCCGTCACGTCGTGGGTCGCGTCCCCGAACGCGCGCTCCCGGAGGTTGTTGAAGTAGGTCACCCCCTGGGCCACGTTCGTCCCCGTGCGCACCGCGGCCTCGGCGTAAATCAGGAACGCCTCACCGAGACGGAAGATCGGGAAATCGGTGTCGATCATCGTCGTCTGAGAACCGGCGCCACCGGTGGACGTCTTGTTGGTGAACTTGGGCCCGGCGAACCCGTTGGCGAAATTGCCGATGTCGATCACCGAGTCGGTCTGGCCGTTCGTGTAGATGAACGAGCCCCGCGCATCTCCCGGTGAGAACAGGCGAGACGCCTGCTGCTTCATGCGGTAGCCGCCCCAGCAGTAATCGATGCCATAGTCGGCGGGAAGCATGCTGCCCCCGCAGCCGGCGTGGACCAGGAAGGTCATGCCGCCCCACGTCTGGGTGTGGCTGCCGTCCTGAATGGCGGCAAAGATGACCTCCGTCGACGTGTTGTTGTCCGAGGTGAAGTTGTGCAGATAGTTCGCCTCGAGGGTGTACAGTCCCGAGTTGATGACGTCGGCCGCGGCGGTCTGCGCATCGGCGTAGTCGTCGGTCCCCGTGTAGACGCCGGCGTTCAGGTACAGCTCGGCCAGCAGCATGTTCGCCGCCGCGGGTGTGGCTCGGCCGTAGGTGCTCGCCCCGGCCGGGGCCGGCAGGGAGTCCACGATCGCCTGCAGCTCGTTCACGACGTAGTGGTACATGCTGTCACGCGTGACCTGCTTGGGCGGCGGGCCGCCGATCGCATTGGCCTCGGTGACGAGCGGGATACTGCCGTAGAAATCCATCCCGACCCAGTAGGCCAACGCCCGCAGGAACCGGGCTTCGGCGCGGTAGTTCTGGATCTGCGCCTGCAGCGCCGGGCTGACACCCCGCGAGAGCAGCAAGGCCTTGGTCGTCTGACGCAGGAACTCGTTCGCCATCACGGCCTGGAAATAGACGCGGTAGTACATCGCCTGCGTAATGGTGTTCGTCGAGGTCCACTGCCACTTGTTCAGATCCGGGACGCCGGGATCGTTCCAGCCGATCACCGCTTCGTCGGTCGGGAGCTCCTGCATGTACCAGTTCAGACGGAGGAATTCCGACGTCCCCTCGTCGATCTGCTTGATGTCCCCGTTCTGGAACCCGGGATCATTCGGGCCGATCTGTGAGGTCACCACCAGCCCAGCGTACAACTTCGCCATGAACTGCGCGTAGGCGTTCGGGTCGTTCCAGATATTCGCGCCGGTGACGGTGCTCTTTGGCGCGACCGTCGGGTCCGTACAGGCGGCCGCGATCAGCGCCGGGACGATCAGCAACGCCGTGAGCGTGTTGCGATTCATATTGTGGTCCCTTCGCAAATGGTCTTATCCAAGCCTGTATCAGAACCGGACGCTCAGGCCACCACTGAAGGTGCGCGAGCGGGGATAGATGTTGTTGTCGATGCCGTTCAGCCCTGCCGTCGGATCCACTCCCTTGTAGCCGGTGATCGTGAAGGCGTTCTGGAGCGTCGCATACGCGCGCCACGGCCGGCCACCGTACTGGAACGCGTAGCCCAGCGTGATGTTGTCCATCCGCAGGAACGACGCGCTCTGTACATAATAGTCCGACAGGTACTGCGGCGCCGTAAAGCCCGTCTGAAGTACCGACGCGTCCATGTTCGTCGGCGTCACGTTCGCCTGCGTGATGTTCTGGAAGGAGCCGTTGGACGCCGCCACGTTGTTGTAGACGTAGGCGCCGAGCTGGGCCCGCAACGTGAAGTTGAGACTGAGGTTGCGCAACGTGAAGTTGGACGTGTGCCCCAGCTCCAGCGCCGGCCAGGGGGAGTGGAACGGCCGGGCGTTGCTGGTGCAGTTCCGGACTGTGTCCGTGCCGGCCGCATTGTAGAAGAGGTTCTGGACCGGCTTCCCGCCCTGGTAGAACTGCCGGCAGACCAGGTAGGAGTTGATCGGCTGGCCCGGCATCAGCACCTGAATGGTGTTGCCCGTGCCGCCGCCAATGCCGCCGACGTTGATCTGGGACACGCTCTGGTTCGGGTTGATGCTCAGCAGCGTATTGGCGTTGTGGCTGATCGCGAAGTCGGCGGTCCAGCCCAGGCCGGTCCCGTGCCCCTCGAGGATCTTCGCACTGAGGGCGAACTCGACACCCCGGTTCCGCATGCTGCCGACGTTGGTCGTGACGAGGTTCGAGAAATTGGTGCCGGCGGCTACCGGCACGGTGAAGATCAGGTCGCTGGTGTTCTTGGTGTACAGGTCGATCGCCCCGCTGATCCGCTGATCGAAGAGCGCGAAGTCCACGCCGACGTTGTACGACTTGGTGCCTTCCCAGTGGATATTCGGGTCCACCGCGCTGGGCCGGATGGTGGGGATGAACTGCCCACCGAAGTAATACTCCGCCAGGTTGTTGCTGTACGCATACGTGGGGTACTGCAGGTAGTCCCCGAACGACTGGTTGCCGGTCTTCGCCCACGAGGCCCGGAGCTTCAAGTCCGAGATCGCCGTGACGTTCTCCAGGAACCGCTCCCGCGAGATCCGCCAGCCCAGCGACACCGAGGGGAACGTACCCCATTGATTGCCGGGCCCGAAGCGCGATGATCCGTCGCGGCGGAGGCTCGCCGACAGGAGGTAGCGGTCATTCAGGTTGTAGTTGAAGCGCCCGAAGAACGAGATCAGCTTGTAGTCGATGACGGTGGTGTTCCCGATCGGAGGCGTCGTGGAGCCGGGATACCCGTTGATGCCGAGCAGATTGCTCGTCAGCCCCGTCGCCTGGAAGAACGGATTCTCCGCGTGGGAGCGCGTGTACGAATAGCCGCCGGTGAGGTCGATGTTGCCGGCCACCACGCGCATCGGGGCCGAATAATTCAGGTACGTCTCTCCCACAAAGGTCGTCTGGTTTCGATTCGACAGATTCAGAAAACCCTGGCCCTGGCGGATCTGCGCGGCCAGGTCGTTGGGCTGGAACGTCTGGTTGTTGGCCTGCGTCAGGTCGTAGCCGAGGTTGACGTTGGCCGTGAGGCTCCGCAGGAACGGCAGGTGATAGGCGCCCAGCATGTTGCCCACGCTGCGCCAGGTCGTGCCCTGGCTCACCGACCGGTTCAGGCTCGCCACCGGGTTGCTCGCGGAGGCGCCGGTCGTCGGCCAGTCAAAGTACCCCGTCGGGTTGGTCGGGTCGAAGACCGGCTGCGTGGGCGCCATCCCCACGGCGTTGCCGAGCACGTCGCCGGCCTGGAACCGATCGAACGTCCGGGATCCCCGAATGTTGGTCGAGACGTCCAGGTTGTCGTTCAGCAGCGTCTGCTGGTAGGCCATGCCCAGCGAGAGCCGGTCCGTCGAGCTGCTCTTGATGATGCCGTCCTGATTGAGGTAGCCGACCGAGAACCGGTAGTTGCTGCTCACGCCCGCGCCCGAGACGACGACGTCGTGCTGCTGGCCGAAGCTGGAGCGCTCGATGAGGTCGAACCAGTTGGTGTTCGCGCTCCCCAGGCTGGCGCTTCTGGTCGGCGCCTGCGCCGCCACCGCGGTCCTGAACTGCGCCGCGCTGAGCAGCGAGGGGACCCGGGTGACCGATGAAGAGGATACGCTGGTGGTGAACTCGATCTCTGGCCCGTGCTGCCGCGACTTCTTGGTCGTGATGAGCACGACGCCGTTGGCGGCATTCGCTCCGTAGATCGCCGCGGCCGACGCGTCCTTCAATACCGTGATGCTCTCGATGTCGCTGGGATTGAGGAAATTGAGGGCATCGCGTCCGGCGGAGAGACTGGTGCTCACCGGCATGCCGTCGATGACGTAGAGCGGGTCGCTGCTGGCGTTGACCGAGGTCGCGCCACGGATCCGGATCGAGAGGCCGCCGCCCGGCTCGTTGTTGTCCACCACCTGCACACCCGCCACCTTGCCCTGGATCAGCGCCTGAGGCGTGACGATGCGGCCGGTATTGAACTCCGCCGACGTGACCTGCTTCACGGCCCCGCTGATGTTGCCCGCCCGCTGCTCGCCGTAGCCCGTCACCACGATTTCCGACAGGCCGATCGCCTGGCGGGTCATGGTGAGATCGACGGTCACCGTATCACCCCCCGCGACCGTGACGAACTGGGACGCCGGTGCGTACCCGACGATCCTGGCGCGCAGCGAGTCGCTGCTGGCGGGGACGCCGGTGATGACGTACCGACCGTCGGCCGAGGTCAGCGCCCCGCGCGTGCCGAAGGTGAGGGTGGCCGCCGCGAGCGGCTCCTGCGACGCCGCGTCGGTGACGCGGCCGCGGATGGTGCCGGTGGGCTGTTGTGCGCGAAGTGGCGCGATCCAGATGACTGCCAGGAGCGCACCGAGCAAACCCCGTACTCGTGCCATACGCATCTCCCTCTTGGTGTGGACGGCTGCAAACGCCCGGTTGCCTGATACTTGGGCCCGATATGTGCTAACGTGGCCCTGAGATTCTGTCAACGAACGCATGAAGATTCCTTGAAGAACGGTGTCGTGCGAGTGTAGCTCGCGCGCCG
>JBGQHV010000150.1:0-8374 GCA_041498155.1 Gemmatimonadota bacterium
GTGCCGTTAGTGGCCGTTGGGGGAACGTATACGGTGCGTCACGTGCGGGCGGCCGTGACGGCAACGGCAACGCTCGTCGTGCCGCCGAGACCAGTGATTCTTTTGCCCGCGGCGGGAGCGACGGTGAGTCGTTCAGCCAACGTCACCGTCACGTACGTTCCGGCGACCAGCGCGGGCGTTCGGGCGAGTGCCAGCGACGGGTCCACGGCATCGGGCGGTAACGTGGAGCCGGACAACGGCACCTATACGGGGCTCAACGCCTCTTCCCTCAAGGCAGGCCCGGGGACGATTGGGTTGACTCGGGAGATCACGGGTACGTTGACGGGCACCGGTTTCAACTCGGCAAAGACGAGCTACACGATTGGGAGCTTGGACATCCCCGTCACCTGGATGTAAGCAGACCAGACGGCACGAACAGGTAGTGCACCAAGAGCCCGCCAGCGTCTTCACTGGCGGGCTTTCTCATGGAACCGTGGTGTGGCGCGAGGATGTCAGCTGGTGGGCCCTCCAGGATTTGAACCTGGGACCGACGGATTATGAGTCCGCTGCTCTAACCACTGAGCTAAGGGCCCGGAACGATCCAGAGAATCTAATCATAGCAATCCGCCCCTTCGCAACCGCCCCACCTGATCCTGCGCCGCATCGTAGGCCGCGACCACCTCGGCCGGCGTGACGGTGGCCACGCCCGCCTTGCCGACTTCGATCCCCGCGGCGTAGGTCGCGAGCTCGGCCGCCTCGCGCACGGACGCGCCGGCCGCCAGGGCGGTGCCCACCCAGGCCGTGACGGTATCGCCCGCCCCGGAGACGTCGTACACCTCGCGCGCCAGCGCCGGAATCCGGGTGAGCTGGCGGTCCTTGGTGAGGAGACCCATCCCATCGTCGCCGAGCGTGAGCAGCAGATTGTCGACGCCGAGGCGATCGAGGACCTCCGGGAGCGCATCGGGGTGGGCGAGATCGAGCGCCGCGCCCATCGCCTGCTCGAGCTCGCGGCGATTGGGCTTGAACACGGTGGCGCCGCGGTAGGCGAAGAAATGGCGGAACTTGGGATCGACGACCACCGGCACGCCGCGCCGGCGCGCGGTCGCCATGGCGCGCTCGATCACCGCCGGGGTGAGCGCCCCCTTGTTGTAGTCCTCGATGAGCAGGGCATCGGCATCGGCCATGGCCCGCTCGAGCGCCTCGGCGAGCGCCTGGGCGGAACGGTCGGGAATGGGTTCGTCCACCTCTTCGTCGATGCGCACCACCTGCTGGCCGCGCGCCACGACGCGCGTCTTCGACGTGGTGGGTCGCTCGGGCACGACCACGAGCCAGGCGTCGGCAAGCCGGTGCTGGGCCAGCTCACCGCGCAGCGAGTCACCGCGGGCATCATCGCCGATCGGCGCCACCAGGCGTCCTTCGGCGCCGATCGCCGACACGTTGGCCGCGACGTTGGCAGCCCCGCCCAGCGCGGTGCGACGCTGGCGTACCGTCACGACCGGGACCGGCGCCTCGGGTGAGATCCGGTCCACGTCGCCCGCCAGATACACGTCGAGCATGGCGTCGCCCAGCACGACGATGCGCCGGGCGTGCATCCTGGCGAGCAGCGCCTCCACCCGATCGCGCGTCAGGTCCATGGGGCGGCAATCTACCTGTTATCATTGGCGCTGTCTTCTTTCCGGGAACGAGCATGCGCGTGGAGCTGCGCCGCGGCGATCAGACGGAGACGGTGCATCGCGTCCACGTCGCCGTTGTCGATGCCGCCGGCGCGCTGGTGGCCCGCGCCGGCGACCCCGGGCTCGTGACGTTCTGGCGCTCGGCCGCCAAACCATTCCAGGCCCTGCCGCTCGTCATGGACGGCGCGGCCGAGCGATTCGACGTCACCGAGGTCGAGCTGGCGCTGTGCTGCGCGTCCCATTCGAGCGAGCCGGGGCAGGTCGAATTGGTGCGGGCGTTTCTCCGGAAGATCGGGTGCAGCGAAGACGATCTGCGCTGCGGCCCGCACACCCCGCTCGCCGAGCACATCGCCAAGGACTACCAGGCGCGCGGCGTGCGCCTCACGCCGGTGTTCTCGAACTGCTCGGGCAAACACACCGGGATGCTGGCCCTGGCGCGCCACCACGGATGGCCGACGGCGGACTATCACCGCCTGGCCCACCCGGTGCAGCAACGCTGCCTGGAAGTGGTCAGCGGGTGGACGAAGATGGCGCCGGACCAGATCGGCACGGCGGTGGACGGGTGTGGAGTGGTCTGCTACGCGCTGCCGTTGCGCAACATGGCGCTTGCGTATGCGAGGCTGGGGACGGGGGAAGAGGGAGCGGGGAAGGGCGCTTCCCGCATCGTCTCAGCCATGCTTCGCCACCCCGAGCTGATCGCGGGCGAGCGGCGGCCCTGCACCGAAATGATGACGGCGTTCCCCGGGCGGGTGATCACGAAAGTGGGAGCGGAAGGCGTGTATTGCGCACTGCTGGTACAGGAACGACTGGGCGTCGCCCTGAAAGTGGAAGACGGCCACGGGCCCGCCGCCGCCCTCGCCATCGCGCGCACCCTCGAGGAGCTGAGCCTGCGACCGCAGCCGGATTCCCTGAGCGCACGGCCAATCCACAATACGCGGGGCGAGCCGGTCGGCGAGCTGCGCGTTTTGGGCTCCCTGGAGCGCTAGAACGATGACGGGCAAACCCGGGACATCCGCTACCGTGTCGCCGACGCTCGATCCGCGGACGGTGACCCTCGTGCGCGTGGCGATGGCCGTGAGCCGCGGCGACGAATCCTCGACGCGCGACCGGATGCAGGCGGCGCGCGGGGCGGGAGTCCCGGCGCTCTGGATGGAAGAGCTGCTGCTCCAGAGCTTTCTGAACGTCGGGTATCCGCTCACGCTCGCGGCGTTCGCCATCTGGCGCGACGTGGCAGGTCCGACGCCCGCCGAGGGCGGCGAGTCGCTGCTGCACGGCGAGCACGGCCGCTGGGCGAAGCGGGGCGAGGCGCGGTGCGCGGAAGTGTACGGACGTACCTACCACAAGCTCCTGCTCAACCTGCGGGCCTTGCACCCCGCGGTCGAGTCGCTGGTCATCGTGGACGCCTACGGCAAGATCCTGGGCCGGCCGGGTCTCGACTCGGCCCGTCGTGAGCTCTGCACGCTCGCGGCGATCGCGATGCTCCAGGCGCCGCGACAGCTGCACGCGCACCTGCGGGGCGCGTTGAATCTCGGATGGTCGAAGGAGGACGTGGACGCCGTGCTCGTGCTCGCGGAGCAGGAACTGGGATCCCAACGGGCCCTGAAGTTGTGGGAGCAGTGGGCCGATGTGCGTGAGCGGAAACTCTGATGTTCATCGACAGAGCTGTTGTCCAGGTGTTTGCCGGGGCGGGTGGAGCGGGCGCGTCCTCCTTCCGGCGCGAGAAGTTCGTTCCCAAGGGTGGGCCGGATGGCGGCGACGGTGGCTCGGGGGGGAGTGTGTTGGTGCGCGCCGATGCGAACCTGGCCACGCTGCTCGACTACCGCTATCACCCGTTGTGGAAGGCGGAGCGCGGCATACACGGCAAGGGCAAGCAGATGACGGGGAAGTCCGGCACGGATCTAATTCTGCCGGTGCCGCCCGGCACGGAGATCCACGACGCGGAATCCGGCGCCTTGATGGGTGAGCTGCTGCAGGTCGGCGACTCGCTCCTCGTTGCCAAGGGCGGGCGGGGCGGGCGCGGCAACGCGCGGTTCGCCACGCCCACCCACCAGTCGCCGCGCGAGTGGGAGCCCGGGGAATTCGGGGAAGAAAAGCGCATCGAGCTCGTGCTCAAGCTCATCGCTGACGTCGGCCTGCTGGGCGAGCCCAACGCCGGCAAGAGCACGTTGCTCTCGGTGGTCTCGGCGGCTCGGCCCAAGATCGCCGACTACCCCTTTACGACGCTCGAGCCCAACCTCGGAGTGGTCGGCTTGTCCGGACAGCGCTCCTTCGTCATCGCCGACATTCCGGGGATCATCGAGGGCGCGCACGCCGGCAAGGGTCTGGGGCTGCGCTTTCTGCAGCACGTGGAGCGCACCCGGCTCGTCGCCGTCCTGATTCCGGCCGACAGCCCGGACCCGCAAGCCACCTACGATCTGCTGCGGCGCGAGGCGGGGCTCTACGCCGCGGAGCTCGCCACCAAACCGCACGTCGTCATCATTACGAAATCGGATCTGCTGCCGCCGGACGCGGTGCCGCCGGCGATCCGCGCCGTCGACGACGCCCCGGTCGTCCTCATCTCGGCCGTGACCGGCGCCGGTCTCCCTTCGCTCCTGGAGACGCTGTGGCAGCGCCTGCGCGCCCCCGTGACGACGAGCTAGCCGCCTACCTGGCGCTGTCGCAGGTCCCGGGCATCGGGGCCGTGCGCCTCCGCACGCTCGTGGCCGCGTTCGGCAGTGCCGGCGGCGCGTTGGTGGCGCCGCAGGGGGCACTGGCGGCCCTTCCCGGATTCGGGCCCGCCGCCGCCGCGGCGGTGCGCGGCGCGCGGCGCCGCACAGGAATCGAGATCCTGGAGGCGCTCGAGCGCATGGGCGCCACCGTGATCCTGCCAGGGGACGCCGGGTATCCGCCGCTCCTGGCGGAGATCGGCGAGCCGCCGGCCGTGCTGTTCGCCTGGGGCGACGCGAGCCTCTTGGCGCGTCCAGCCGCGGCGCTGGTCGGCAGCCGCGATCACTCGTCCTACGGCGCCGAGGCCGCCCGATTGCTCGCCACGGGCGTGGCGCGCGCCGGCGCGGTCGTGGTGAGTGGCATGGCGCGCGGTCTCGATGCGGTCGCCCACCAGGCCGCGCTCGATGCGGGCGGAGCCACCGTCGGCGTTCTGGGCAACGGCTTCGGCGTGATCTATCCGGCGGCCAACCGGCCGTTGTACGAGCGTGTGGTGGCGCACGGCTGTCTCCTCACAGAGCTGCCGCCGGGGGAGCGCCCACGGATCAGCACGTTTCCGCGGCGCAACCGGATCATCGCCGGGCTCGCCGGCGTCACGGTCGTGATCGAGGCGGCCGTGGGCTCGGGGGCGTTGATCACGGCGGATTGCGCGCTCGATCAAGGGCGCAGCGTCCTCGCGGTGCCGGGTCCCATCACGAGCCCGACCTCCACCGGCTGCAACAAGCTGATCCAGCAGGGGGCCAAGCCGGCCCTGGCCGTCGCCGACGTGCTGGAGGAGCTCGGTCTCGCGACGCCTGCCCCTGATTCGGCGCCGCTCGCGCGCGCGCCCGCGGCGCCGTGGCCGTCGGACTTGAGCGCGGCGCAGCGCTCGCTGTGCGAATCGCTGGGCGCCGCCCCCGCGCACGTCGATGCGCTGGTGCGCGTGACGGGACTCGATTCCGGTGATGTTCTGGCCGCGCTGACGGAGCTCGAGCTGCGGGGACTCGTGGTGCAAAGGCCGGGGATGATCTTCCAAGCGCAGAGTGATGCTGGATCCGCTTAGATTGTCAGGAGTGCACCACCTCTATCTTCACGTTCCATTCTGTGTGCGTCGCTGCTCGTACTGCGACTTCTCGATCGCCGTGCGGAAGCGGATCCCGGCGGACGAGTACGTCGCCGCGATCCGCACCGAGCTCGAATCCGCCGGGCCGATTGGGCCGCTCGAGACGATCTACCTGGGCGGCGGAACACCATCGCTGCTCCCGCCGGATGCCATCACGACGCTTCTTCAATACGTCTTCGACCATACGTCTCCTCCGCACGCCGTTGAAGTGACGCTCGAAGCCAATCCTGAAGACGTGACGCCCGCTGCCGCATGCAGCTGGCGTTCCGCCGGCGTCAATCGGGTCTCGCTCGGCGCGCAGTCGTTCCAGGACCCTGTGCTTCAGTGGATGCACCGCTCGCACGATGCCGGCCGGATCGGGGTGGCCGCGGAGACGCTGCGCCGCGCCGGCATCGATAACATCTCCCTCGACCTCATCTTCGCGCTGCCCCGGGAGCTGGAGCGGGACTGGTCCCTGGACCTGGACCGCGCGCTCGCGCTCGAGCCCGCGCACCTCTCCCTGTACGGTCTCACTGTGGAGCCAAGGACGCCCTTGGCGCGATGGGTGTCGCGCGGTGCCGCTTCCGCGACCGATGACGAGTGCTACGCCGCGGAGTACTTGTTGGCGCACGAGCGGCTCTCGAGGGCGGGGTATGCGTTCTACGAAGTCTCGAATGCCGCGCGCGACGGTCGCCGCTCTCGGCACAACGGCGCCTACTGGAGCGGTCGGGCCTATCGCGGGCTCGGACCCGCCGCGCACTCCTACGACGGGCGGACGCGTCGCTGGAATCTCGCGGCGTGGGAGGCGTATCGTCGCGCGCTGACGGAAGGACGCTCGCCGGTCGAGTCCGAGGAAACGCTCAGCGAGGAGCAACAGGACCTGGAACGCCTGTATCTGGGTTTGCGTACGGTGGAGGGTGTCGTCTCAACCCTCCTCCACCAACCTCCGCAACTGCTCGAGTCCATGTTGGCCAAAAGCTGGGTGGTGGTGGACAACGGCCGGATCCGCTGCACTCCGGAGGGCTGGCTTCGCCTCGACGCCCTGGTGGGTGCCTTGACCGGTTCGGTGGCAACTTCGTAATTTGTTTCCCTGAAAGGGGTTGGAAGTCTTTGGCCACATCGCAGCTGAGTGAGCGCGAGCGCCTCGTCCTGGGCGCCGTGATCGAGACCTACGTCCAGACCGCCGAGCCGGCGGCCAGCCGGACCATCGCCAAACGGTTCGGGCTGGGCCTTTCGGCCGCCACTATCCGCAATACGATGAGCGATCTGGAGGAGAAGGGGTTTCTCTATCACCCCCACACCTCCGCCGGTCGCATTCCCACCGATCAGGCCTACCGCATGTACGTGGATGCGCTGACGAGCCTGCCGGCGGTCTCGCTGGATGAGGCGCACCAGATCCGCGAAGAGCTGGCGGGGCCGCGCAACGCGGTGGACCAGATCCTGGCACGGGCGGCGCAAGTGCTCGGCGTGCTCACGCAGGAGCTGGGGATGGCCGTCGGCCCCTCGCTCGATGAAGCCGTGCTGGAGCGGCTCGAGCTGCTCGCCGTGTCGACCGAGCGCCTGCTGCTCGTGTTGACGCTGAAGAGCGGGGCGGTGCGCACGATCTTCGTCGAGGTGCCGTCGCACATGGCGTCGGAAGCGGTGGTGCAGGTCTCCGTCGTACTGAACGAGCGCCTCGCCGGACTCACGCTCAAGGAAATCCGCGCGACATTGTCGGAACGGCTGCGCGATGCGACGCCGAGCCCGGAGTCAAGCGACCTGCTGAACATCTTCATCCAGGAAGCGGAGGACCTGTTCGAGGTGCCGGCGACCGGCGTGTTGCTGTCGTCCGCCCAGTTGCTCGCGGGCCAGCCGGAGTTCGCGTCCGCCGAGCGGCTGCAGGGCCTGCTGCAGGTCACCGAGCGCCGCGACCAGCTGCGCGAGGCGCTCGCCCAGCGCACCTCGCCGGGACTCACCATCACGATCGGCAGCGAGCACGCGGACCCCAAGCTCGCCACGTTCACACTGGTCACCTCGTCCTACCGGTCGGGCCCGTTGTCGGGCGTCATCGGCGTGCTCGGGCCGACCCGCATGCCGTACGACAAGATCGTGGCGCTGGTGGATCACACCAGCCGTCTGGTGCAGGAGCTGCTGCAATGAGCCGTCGCGGGGACTTCTACTCGGTGCTCGGCGTCGGGCGCGATGCGTCGGAAGCGGAGATCAAGAAGGCGTACCGCAAGCTGGCCATGGAATTCCACCCGGACCGCAATCCGGCGCCCGAGGCCGAGGAGCGGTTCAAGCAGATCACGGAAGCCTACGAAGTGCTGCGCGATCCCGATCAGCGGGCGAGCTACGACCGCTTCGGCGAAGCGGGACTCAAGGGCGGCGGGGCCGGTCCCTTCGCCGGCGGTTTCGCGCACTTCGATCTCTCCGAGGCGCTCAACATCTTCATGCGCGACTTCGGCGGCCTGGGGGGCTTCGACGCGTTCTTCGGGGGTGGCGAGCGCAGCCGGCGCGACCGCCGCCGCGGGCCGGATCTCAAGGTCTCGATCAAGCTCTCGCTCTCCGAGGTCGCGACCGGGGCCACGAAGGCGCTGAAGCTGCGCACCCTCGACACGTGCACCGTCTGTCAGGGCACCGGCGCCAAGGCGGGGACCAAGGCCACGACCTGCGCCACCTGCGGCGGCAGCGGGGAAGTGCGCCGCGCGGCGCAGTCGATGTTCGGGCAGTTCGTGTCGGTCTCGCCGTGTCCCGCCTGCGCCGGTGAGGGGACCGTGGTGCGCGAGCCCTGCGCCACCTGCCGGGGCGACGGTCGCGTCAAAGCGGAGAAGACGGTGCAGCTCGACGTCCCCGCCGGCGTCGCCGATCACCACTACCTCACCGTGCGCGGCCAGGGTGTGCCGGGCCCGCGCAACGGGCCGCCGGGCGACCTGATCGCGGTGCTGGAGATCGCCGAGGA
>JBGQHV010000151.1:0-8354 GCA_041498155.1 Gemmatimonadota bacterium
CAGCTCGACGTCCAGGTGGGGGCGCGGACCCAGGAAGACTTCGTCCGTTTCGTGTTCCCGATCGGCGATGACCGCACCTACGTGCGCGACGGCGGCATGCTCCCGGCCGCCCCCGGCGAGGGCGGGGGTGCTTCCGGGTGGCGGTTGTACCGGATTCCGTTCCGCAGCGACACGCTGCAGATAGGATCGCCCAATCTCCGGCAGGTCCAGGCGGTGCGGATCACGCTGCTCGCTCCGGAGACGGCCGCTCCCGGGCAGCCGGATCCGCAGATTTACTTCGCGCTGTCGCGCGTGCGCCTGGTGGGCAGCACGTGGCTCAAGCGGGCCGAGACCCCCATCGCCGGTCTCGCGGGAGACATCGGCACGGGGTTGGGCGAGGTCAATGCATCGGTCGTGAGCACCGAGAACCGCGACCTGGGTTACAGCCCGCCCCCCGGAGTCGTGGATCAGTCGGCGAACGTCAACGGCGGGCTGCAGCTCGGCGCGACGCAGATCAACGAACAGTCGCTGCGGCTGCTCGCGACCGGTCTGCAGCGCGGGGCGCGGGCCGAGGCGTTCACCCGGTTCGATGCGGAGGGCGACAAGGACTTCCTGAAGTACCGCACGCTGCGCGTGTGGGCGCGCGGCCGCGGGCCGGGATGGGAAGACAACGATCTGGAGTTTTTCGCGAAGGTCGGCAAGGACGTCGACAACTTCTATCTGTACCACGTGCCGGCGCGCACCAGCTCCTGGGAGCCGGAGGTGGCCATCTCCCTGGCCCGATGGCTCTCGCTGCGGGCGCGGATCGAGCAGGCGTGGCTCGGCGGCCAGCCGCCGCAGGTCTACCCTGGCTGCCCCGACTCGACGATCGTCCCCTTCGACAGTGCCTACGTGATGTGCGACGGGCCCTACATCGTCCACGTACGCGATCCGGCGACCGCGCCTCCCAATCTCGCCGCCGTGCAGGAGATCGCCGTCGGCATGCTGCGCGTGGCCGACCGCTCGTTCATCGACCAGGCCGAGCTGTGGGTGGACGACATCCGTCTCAGTGACGTCGTCCAGAATGCGGGGCTGGCCGCGGCGCTCGACGTCGCCCTCACGGCGGCGGATCTGGCGGACCTGACGCTGGACGTCTCGCACCGCGACGGCAACTTCCGGCAGCTCGACGAGGACCCGAGCTATGTGACGAACGACGCCCTCAGCGTCGGCGCGACCGTGCATCTCGAGCGGTTCCTGCCCGCGCGCTGGGGCCTGGCGGCGCCGTTTTCGGTTCGCTACGCCAACCTCGCCGGCACGCCGTCGTACCTGAACGGCACCGACCTGCTGGCCGGCGCGCTCGCCGGCCTGCGCACGCCGCTGTCGACGACGCGGAGCTACTCGTTTTCCTTGCGCCGCGTGGGCCACGCGCAGCACGGCTTGGCGCGGTGGCTGGTGGATCCCGTCGCGCTCGCCGCCAGTTACGTGTCCGGCGGCGATCGGGGATCCCTCACGCAGGCGACATCATCGGGCTACGGGATTTCGCTGGATTACGGGGTGTCTCCTCGGCCTACTACAATCCCCGCCGCGCCACGGTTCCTCGTGCACCTGGTGCGGAAACTCCCCGCGTTCATCGGGAAGAGCGGCTTCGCCGACGATCTCGAGCGCGCCCGGTGGCGCGTGAGCCCGGTGGCGATCCGGCTCCGGTCCTCCGTGGCCGGGACCGACGGCGCGCGCACCAGCTTCCGCATTCCGATCGCCGATACGAGCGACCTCACCCTGTTGCCCGCGCGGTCGCAAACCCGGGTGTGGCGCAACAGCGCCTCGCTGGACTTTAGCCCGATGTCGGGCCTGCAGCTGCGGGCCAACCTCTCGTCGCAGCGCGACCTCCGCGACTACGGTGACTCCTCCAGCATCGCCCGCGTGGCGCAGCTGGAACGCCGCGGGCTGTTGGGCCTCGACGTGGGCTTCGAATCCCAACGGACGATCACGACGTTCTTCGGCCTGACGCCCACGCTGGCCTCCTGGCTGCGCCCTCGAGCGACCGTCACCACGACCTTCGCGCTGGCGCGGGATCCCAACGCGAGCGTCCCCGTGCAGGACACGGCCCACGGCGGATCGTTCCACCTCCCCACGGCGTTCAGCAATCACCAGACGATCGACCTGGGGACGCAGGTCGACCTCGGCCGCTTCGCTCGCGGTTTGTTTGGGGACTCATCCGGCGTGGCCCGCGTGCTCGCACGGGTGACCACGCTCGATGTGGGGGCGCACCGCGACCGTCTGTCCACCTTTTCCCGCATCCCGACGGCTCCGGCCCTGGGGTATCAGCTGGCCTCGACCGGCTTCGCGGGATTTCTCAGCCAGGGTGGGTTTCTCGCCGCCAGCGCCAGCTATACTGTCAGCAACAATGCGTCCGCGGCGTTCAGCTTTCCTCTGGGGATCCGGCTTACGTCGACATTCCAACGGACCGACGGGAGAACCTGGCTGATCCGGGGCGGGACCCTCGTCCCCGTGCACAGCACCACACGCGAATGGCCGTCGGGGAACGTGGCCTGGACCCTCACGCCTCCCCGGAGCACGCTGGGCCGCGTCCTGCTGGGCCTCACCGCCCAGGTCGGTCTGCACGTCCGCCGGACCAGCGCCGAGCAACAGGTGCTGGGCGGTGAAGGGGGGCGGGGAGCGACGCTCAGCCAGTCCAAGGAGCACAGTGTGAACCCGGGGCTCTCCGCGTTCTGGATCCATGGCGTCGTGACGTCGGTGGACGGGTCCCAGACCCGCACCGAGCAGCAGACGGCGGGGAACCTGTTCCGCACCACGCGCGGCCAGCGCAACGCCAACCTGTCCTTCGCCTGGCGGCCGCCCGCGGCGCTGCTGCGGCTCAAGTCGGACATCCGCACCACAGCGCGCTACTCCCAGATAACCAATGCGACCTGTCTACAGTCGATCGGGCGCGACACGTGCGTGCCCTTCGTGGACAGTCGCCAGACCGAAGCGCAGCTGACGATGGACACGAGTTTTCCGCCCATTCTCACCGCGGGGTTCCAAATGGCGTACGTGCTCAACGACGAGCGGCAGATCAGCCGGAAGACATCGCAGCTCGTGCTCACCGCCTTCGTGCAGCTGAACACCAGCGTGGGACAGGTGCGATGAGCCGGCGCGCCCGGTTCCGGCTTGGCGCCGCGCTGGCCGGGCTGCTCGTGACGGCCTGCGGCGCGCGGGGGAAGCCCGCGTCGCCCGAGTTCGACGGCGCGCGGGCCTTCACCTACCTGGAGCAGCAGGTCCGGTTCGGCCCGCGGATCCCCGGGACGGCGGCGCACGACTCGACGGGGGACTGGATCCTGGCGCGGCTGCGCGAGCGCGCCGATACGGTGATCGTGCAGGACATCCCGTATCGCACGGCGGCAGGGCAATCGCTGCACCTCCACAATTACCTGGCGCGCTTTCGCCCGGCCGACGCCGAGCGGGTCCTCTACCTCGCGCATTGGGACACGCGCCCGCGCGCCGACCAGAGCGCCAACCTGGGAGCGCAACGCCTGCCCGTGCCCGGTGCCAACGACGGGGCGTCCGGCGTAGCGGTGCTCCTGGGGGTGGCGGACGCGCTCAAGGCCAAGCCGCCCGCCGTCGGGGTGGACCTGCTGTTCGTAGACGGTGAGGACTATGGCGATTTCGCCGACTCGAACGCGGTCCTCATCGGCTCGCGCTGGTTCGCGGCCCACCAACCCGCTGGCTACCCGCCGCTCTATGCGGTGTTGTTCGACATGGTGGGCGACAAGGACCTGCACATCGGCTACGAGGGCAACTCCCAGGGCTTCGCGCCCGAGGTCGTGGATCTCGTGTGGCGGACCGCGGCTGACCTCGGCTATCGGAGTGTGTTCGTCCAGCAGCTCGGCAGTACCCTCATCGACGACCACGTGTCGCTGCAACGCGCCGGCATCCATGCCATCGATGTGGTGGACTTCAGTTATGGACCGGGGAACAGTTACTGGCACACGACAGAGGACACACTGGACAAGGTCAGCGCACAGTCATTGCAGATAGTAGGAGATGTTGCGGTTGCGCTAGTGCGGACAGCTGGACAGTAAGACGCTCAGGCACTCAGTCGCATAGCGGTGCTCAGTCCGGAGCGACTCAGGACAGGCCTTTCCTGAGCCGCTGGCCACTGGGGACCGCTATGCGACTGAGCATCTGAGCGCCTGTCTGACCAACCGTACACCTAGTTTGAATTGTTTCGATCCCAGCCGCGCGATTCCGATCCCCGCCTGCCGGCGTTCGACGCCTACTGTCCCGCAATGGACGACAAACGGGCCGCTCTCATGCTGGCCGGTCTCGCTCTCGCCGGCGCCGTCGTTCGTTTCGCGCTCGCGCCGGCTCCTACCCGCGCGCCCGGCGACGTGCGACTGGTTTCGGTCGATACGCCGCCCGCCACGGCGCTGCAGCAGACTGCCCGACGCGCTGCCTTGCTGGCCCGCCCGCTCACCCCGGGCGAGCGAGTGGACGTCGACCACGCCGATGTGACCGAACTCACACGACTGCCGCACGTCGGGCCGGCGCTGGCCCAGCGCATCGTCGCGTGGCGGGACAGCCATGGGCCATTCGCGGGGATCGCCCGCCTGGATAGTGTGTCGGGGATCGGCCCCAAGCTGCTCGACGCGATCCGGCCTTACGTCACTTTTTCGGGCGCACTGCCTTGACAGTCCACCGCGCCCAACTAGTTTAGATCATTCAATTTCAACGAGTTGCATACGACGACCGCAGCACTCACCCCTGACAAGCTGGGTGAAATTCTGGTCCGCGATGGGCTGATCACCGCGGAACAGTTGAAGCGCGCCCTGGCCGAGCAGCGTGGCTCCGGCATGCGGCTCGGGTACACGCTCGTGAAGCTGGGCTTCATCGATGAGACGGAGATCACCAAGATGCTGGCGCGGCAGTACCGCATGCCGGCGGTGGATCTGTCGCGCTTCGAAGTCGATCCCAAGATCCTCAAGCTGATCTCCTCCGATATCGCCGCCAAATACGCCGTGCTGCCGCTCAAGCGGGAAGGGCGCACGCTCACGATCGCGATCGCGGACCCCAACAATGTCGCGGCGATCGAAGACATCAAATTCATCACGCGCTGCGACATCTTCCCGGTCATCGCGGGCGAGTACACGCTGCGCAACGCCATCGACCGCTACTACCAGCAGTCGGACGCGCAGCTGGCCAGCCTCCTGAAGAGCGTGGAGGACGAGAACGCGGAAGACCTCGAGGTCGTCGAGGAGCAGCAGGACGAAGAGGTCAAAGCCTCGGAGCTGGCCGAAGACGCGCCGGTGGTGAAGCTGATCAACGGCCTCCTGACCGACGCGGTGAAGCGGGGCGCCTCCGACATTCACATCGAGCCGTTCGAGCACGAGATGCGCGTGCGCTACCGTGTGGACGGGGCGCTCCAGGAAGTGATGAAGCCGCCGATCAAGATGCGGGCGGCGCTGACCTCGCGCGTGAAGATCATGGCGCAGCTGAACATCGCCGAGCGCCGCGTGCCGCAGGACGGCCGCATCAAGCTCAAGATGGGCGCCCGGGTGATCGACTTCCGCGTGTCCACACTGCCGGTGCTGTTCGGCGAGAAGATCGTGCTGCGGATCCTCGACAAGGGGAACCTGACGTTCGATCTCTCGCGCTTCGGGTTCGAGCCGAAGGCCGACGCCGATCTCATGAAGGCGATCCTGAACCCCTACGGCATGGTGCTCGTCACCGGGCCGACGGGGTCGGGCAAGACGACCACGCTCTACTCGGCGCTGTCGAAGATCAACACGATCGAAGTGAACATCATGACCGCCGAAGACCCGGTCGAGTACAACCTGATGGGCATCAATCAGGTGCTCGTCCGCAACGAGGTGGGGATGACGTTCGCGGCGGCGCTCAAGGCGTTCCTGCGGCAGGATCCCAATATCATCATGGTGGGGGAGATCCGCGACCTGGAGACCGGCTCGATCGCGATCAAGGCCGCGCTCACGGGCCACCTCGTGCTGTCGACGCTGCACACCAACGACGCCCCGTCCACGGTGACCCGCATGATCGACATGGGGATCGAGCCGTTCAACGTGGCGAGCGCGGTGAACCTCATCGTGGCGCAGCGGCTCGTGCGCCGCGTGTGTGTGGACTGCAAGCAGGAGCACGAGTACACCGACGAGGAAATGCACGCCTTCGGCATCACCCGCGATCAGGGCCCGTTTTTCAAGGGGTCCGGCTGCGATACCTGCAACGGCACGGGCTACAAGGGCCGCCAGGGCCTGTACGAAGTGATGGCCTGCACGTCACAGCTGCGGCGCTACATTCTGAAGGGCGCCTCCACGGAGGAGCTGCGGGAGGTGGCCGTGTCCGAGGGCATGCTGACGCTCCGCATGGACGGGATGGTGAAGGTCAAGCGGGGGGTGACTACGTTGGAAGAGGTCGTGAAGGAAACCGCTGCGTGAAGGAGAACGTCCGATGCCGGTGAACCTTCGAGCACTGCTCGAGGAGATGATCGAGAAGGACGCCTCCGACCTGCACATCGTGGCGGGCGAGCGGCCCAAGCTGCGGATCGATGGCGACATTACCAGCGCCTCCACCGAAGACGTGATGACGCCGAAGGACACCCTGTCCCTCGCCTACTCGGTGCTCACGGAGAATCAGAAGAAGCGCTTCGAGACCGAGAACGAGCTGGACTTCTCGTTCGGGATCCAGAACCTGGCGCGGTTCCGCGGCAACTGCTTCAAGCAACGCGGCTGCGTCTCGCTCGTGATCCGGCAGATCCCGTTCACGGTGCGCACCTTCGACGATCTGGGATTGCCGCCGATCGTGGCGAAGCTCGCCGAGCGGCCGCGCGGCCTGGTGCTGGTGACCGGCCCTACCGGCTCGGGCAAGAGCACGACCCTCGCCGCGATGATCGACAAGATCAACAAGGAGTTGAAGGGGCACATCATCACGGTGGAGGACCCGATCGAGTTCATCCACCGGCATCAGCAGTGCCTCGTCAACCAGCGCGAGGTCGGCACCGACACGAACAGCTTCGCCGCGGCGCTGAAATACGCCCTGCGGCAGGACCCCGACGTGGTGCTGATCGGCGAAATGCGCGACCTGGAAACCACGCAGTCGGCTCTGACGATCGCCGAAACGGGTCACCTGGCCTTTGCTACCCTGCACACCAACTCGGCGGCTGAGACGATCAACCGCATCATCGACATCTTCCCGTCGCACCAGCAGTCCCAGATCCGCGCTCAGCTGGCCTTCGTGCTCGAAGGCGTGATCACACAGACCCTGCTGCAGAAAGCGAAGGGGCGGGGCCGGGTGATGGCCGCCGAGATCATGGTGTGCACGCCGGCCATCCGCGCGTTGATCCGCGACGACAAGGTGCACCAGATCTACTCTTCGATGCAGGCGGGGAAGAAGCACGGCATGCAGACGCTCAACGACGCGCTGTATCAGCTCTACATGCAGCGCGACGTGTCCAAGGAGGAATGTCTGCGCGTATCCTCGGATTCCAACGAGTTCCTCCGCATGATCGGCGAGATGCCGGTCGACGAGGGGCTCGGAGGCGCGGGAGCGGCCGCGGGAGCTTCCAAGGTCGCAGCCCGGCGCTAAGAGACCGGCAGGAGGATGATCCATGCCACTGTTTGAATACACGGCGCGCAATCTCAAGGGCGACCTGGTCAAGGATCAGGTCGACCTGCCCAGCAAAGACGACGTCATCGCCCACCTGCGCAAGAACCGCCTCGTGGTGGTGCAGGTGCGGCAGGCGCCCCAAGCGGTGTCGTTCGGCAATTTCTTCAAGCCGGGGGTCAAGACCCGGGACGTCGTGGTGTTCACTCGCCAGTTCGCCACCATGATCAATGCCGGTCTGCCGCTGGTGCAGGCGCTCGACATCCTGGCCCAGCAGACCGAGAACAAGGTGCTGGCCGATGTCACCCGCCAGGTCGTCTACGACGTGGAGAGCGGCCAGACCCTGGCTGACGCGCTGCGCAAACATCCCCGGGCGTTCTCCGACCTCTATGTCAACATGGTGGCGGCGGGCGAGGCCGGCGGTATCCTCGACACCATCCTGCAACGCCTGGCCCAGTTTCTGGAGAAGAACGACGCCATCATCCGCAAGGTGAAGGGGGCCATGGTCTACCCGGCGGTGATCATGTCGGTCGCCGCCATCGCCGTGACAGTGCTGTTGATCTTCGTCATCCCGACGTTCCAGAGCATGTTCGCGTCGGTGAACCTGGTGCTGCCCCTCCCCACCCGGGTCGTGATCGGCCTCTCCAACCTGCTCAAACACTACTGGTGGGCGATGATCGCGGTCGTGGTGGTGAGCGTGTTCGGCATCATGCGCTATTACAAGACCCCCGGCGGCCGTCTCCAGATCGACCGGTTGCTGCTGCGCTTCCCGGTGCTGGGCGACC
>JBGQHV010000152.1:0-8199 GCA_041498155.1 Gemmatimonadota bacterium
CACCCCCATGCCACCCGCCCCGAGGACTTCCTTCACCTCGTAGCGGCCGGCGAAGATCGAGCCGGGGCGCAGCGCCTCACCACCCGAGCCGAGCGACGGCCGGTCGGCGACCTGCCGGATGGCGGTGGGGGCCGAAGCGAGCGGCTGCGTGGCCGATGCGCCGGCCGCCTGCAGCAAGTTGACCAGCTGGGCCTTCTCTTTCAGGTCCTCCACCAGGTTCCGGAACGCCAGCGATAGCACGCCGATCTCGTCCTGGCTCGTCACTGGGATTTCGACGGAGTAGTCGCCGTCCTGCACCCGGCGCGTCGCCCGTGCGAGCTGTTGCACCGGCCGGGCGATCTGGCGCGCCAGCACGAACGCCGACGCCAGCGCGAGCACGATGCCGAACAGGATGGCGCCGAGAATCGTCCGCTGCAGCGTCCGGAACGCCGCCAGCTCGGCGTCGCGCGAGCGGAACGCGACGAAGCCGCCGCGCAGGTCCCCGGCGGGCGAACGGATGGCGCCCGCCAGCCCGATCAGGTGCTCGCCGCCCGAGCGCGCGGTCATCGCTTCCCCCGCCGAGTCCCGCGCCAGCTCCTCGGCGTTCATCCCCTGCTGCAGCGCCGCGGTAATCTCCTCGCGCGGCAGCGTGCTGCCCACTACGTAGGGGTGGTCGAGGGTGTCGAGCGCGAAAAACACCACATCGGAGCCCGTCGCCTGGTGAATCGCCTGCGCCAGGCTGTCGTTCACTTCGTAGGTCGCGACGAGCGACCCCTGCGGCGCCGCCTCGGGGGAGGCCCGCAGCGGCGTGCCCACCGCGATGAACAGCTTGTTGCGCACGTCGTCGAGCCACGCGCCGGAGGAGGTTTCACCGGATAGGGCGTTGGCGACCAGCGGGGCGCCCGACAGATCGCGATCGAACTGCTCCGGGTAATCGGTCCGGGCGATGAGAATTCCCTCGTTGTCGGTCACCAGCAGCCAGGCGCCGCCGATGAGGTCGCGGACGTCGTTCGCCTGATCGAGCGCTTCGGCGCGGTCCTTCCCGCGCTTCAGCAGCCGCTCGCGGTATTGCGGCACGTCGGTGGCGACGGTGCTGGCGCGCGCGAGCGTGCGGGTGCGCGCGGCGAGGAAATCCTCCACGGCCATGCGGGTGGCGGCCAGAGCGCGCTGGATCGAGGCATCCGCGGTGCGGTTGGCCTGAAACGAGGTGACGCCGAAGGTGACGCCGAGCACCACCGCGACGAGCAGGGCCGACGCGAGGAAGATCTTCCCGGCGAGTCCGAAGCGGACGCCTCTAGTAGCGCTCGCGTCCGGCATTCGTGGGATAGTCCTTCCCGAACTTGTTCTTGTGCGGCTGCGGGCGGAAGCCGCGGGCATTGAGCGTGATGACGAGGTCGGTCAGCCCGCTGGGCCCGACCGTGACGTCCTTGACGACCTCGGTCGGTGCGCGCTCGTGCCACACGTGCAGCCGGTAGGCTCCGGGTTCCACGCCCGTGACGGTGAACTGGCCGTCGGCGCCCGGCTGGGCGAAGTGATGCGTGGCCATGACCTGAACCAGCGCGACCATGCGGGGGTGTACGTTGCAGAACACGCGCACCAGCCCAGGATGTTTGAAGACGACCGTCTTGCCCTCGCCACGACCATACAGCCCCAGGTCGAAGCTGTTCGAATCTGAAACCGAGAATACGTTGTGGTCGAACGGGTCGTGGTTCGGAAAGGCGATGGTCGAGCCGATCGGCACGACCAGGACGTGCGGTGAGAATGTCTTGTCGCTGATCGTGATGTCGAACCGGACCGTGGGAGCCGTGATGCCGTGGCCCTCGAGGTACACGACGGCGTCTCCCAGGTCGGGGGAGGGCTTGTTGTCCTTCTCGAGGATCACCACGCGGCCGGTCACCCGCCCGGCCTGGGCGAAGGCGGGGGCCGGCCGGACTGCCCCGAGAGCGGCGCAGACCGCCAACCACCATCTCACGCAGCGGCTCCCTGTTGCATCCACGGGCGCTCAGCTTAGTCTAATCCCATCGATCTCGCCAGGAGTATGATCCGCATGCGCCGCTTCGTGCCGCTCGTCGCCCTCGCCGTCCTCACGCACCCGGTTTCGGGACAGAACCCGCCCGCCGATACCACGCACCCGGCCGCGCGCCGGACCGTCGAATTCTCCGGCTTCGTCCTGGTGAACGGCTTTTTCACGAACGCACGGATGAACAACAGCGACGTGCCGCAGTTCGCGGAAGCCGACACGACCGGTTTCGCGGGCACGGGCGGATCGATTCGCCAGACCCGCCTCGGCGTATTCGTGAACGAGCCCGATGTGCTGGGGGGCAGCTTCTCGGGAGAAGTCGATGTGGACTTCTTCGGCGGTCAGCAGCCGAGCTCCGGCGGTCGGACGTTTCCCTTGCTCCGGATGCGGCGCGCCGTGGGCACGGTGCAGTGGACCCATGCGCAGCTGCTCTTCGGGCAGGAGTCGCCGCTCGTGGCCGAGCGCTCGCCGCGCTCCCTCGCCTCGGTGGGATTCCCCGACTTCGCGGGCGCCGGCAATCTGTGGCTGTGGACGCCGCAGGGCCGGGTCACGATCGAGACCGGATTCACCCTGCGGCTCGCGCTCCAGGCCGCGGTCCTGGCGCCCACGGCCGGCTCGGCGCAGTCGACGTTCGCCACCCAGCTCGATTCCGCCGAGCGCACCAAACGGCCCGCGCTCGAGGGTCGGCTGCGCCTCGGCTGGGGCCCGAGCGACGACCCGAGCGAGATCGCGGTCGGCGGACACCTGGGCTGGATCAAAGGACTGGACTCAGCGAGCGGCGACACGCTGCTCGTCTCCAAGGCGGTGACGGTGGATGCCCGCATCAAGTTCGGCATCGCCGAGCTGCTTGGTGAGGCATACACGGGACAGGCCCTCGCCGGGCTCGGCGGAGGTGGGATCGGACAGAACACGGGCGTCGGCGGCGTGCCCATTCGGACCAAAGGCGGGTGGGGACAGCTGAACCTCCGTCCCGTGCGGCATTTCATGCTCGGCGGCGGCTGCGGGCTCGACGACCCGAACGACGCGGATGTCCCCGCGTACGGGCGGCTGCGCAACTTTGTGTGTGAAGGGCATGCGGAGTGGCGGCCGCCGGGCCCGCTCGTCTTCGGGTTCGAGTACCGTCACTTTTCCACCCGCTACCAGGGCGGAGATTTCTCGGCCAGTCACCTCAACCTGGCGGCGGGCTACCACTTCTAAACGGCGGGATGTGGGAGGGTGGACTGTCCGCTTTCGGGACTCCCCTTCCCACATCCGGCCAAAACCGCGCTGCACGCCCCTCGGACCACTTCGTAACCCGCTTCCCGCAAACCAGTTGCCTCCGCCCTCCCTGGCATGTGCCGTGCTTTTCGCCAGGGGGCTCGCCGGCGACACATCTGTTCCTTCTTATAGAGGACCGTCGTGGACATACCGCGCGCCCCCGTAAAAAACCGCCGTCGGTTGTGGCAGGCCGGGATCGGCCTCGGTGCGATCATCCTCATCACGCTCGTCCTCTCGAGCCTCAGCCCCGCGGCCCCCACGATCGAGGGCGGCACGCCCTGGATCGATTCGGTGCGGCGCGGCGAAATGCTGCGCGAAATGCGCGGCCCCGGAACACTCGTCCCCGAGCACATCCGCTACATCACCGCCCTCGCCTCAGCGCGGGTCGAGCGCATCCTGTCGCAGCCGGGTGCGATCGTGCAGGCCGGGACCCAGCTGCTCGAGCTGTCCAACCCCGACGTGCAGATCCAGGCCTTGCAGGCGGAGCAGCAGCTGACCGAGGCGCAGGCCCAGCTCGTGAGCCTGCGCACCAATCTCCAGAACGCGCGGCTGACCCAGGAAGGCGTCGTCGCCACCACCCGCACCGAGTATGAGCGGGTCAAGCGCGAGGCCCAGGGCGCCGACACGCTGGTCGCGCACGGGTTGATGGCGCGCAACGACGCTGCCCTGGCCCAGGACCGTGCCGCCGAGCTCGAGACCCGCTACCGCGTCGAGCAGCAGCGCCTCGACCTCATGACCTCGACCATCGACTCCCAGGTGGCGGTGCAGGCATCCCAGATCGAGCGGCTCCGCGCCATCGCCCTGTTCCAGCAGGGCCGCGTGCGCTCGCTGCAGGTGCGGGCGGGGGATCCCGGCATCGTCACCGACCTCTCGCTGCAGCCCGGCCAGTGGGTCACCGAGGGCACCATCCTCGCGAAGGTGGTCCAGCCGGGGAAGTTGAAGGCGGTGCTGCAGATTCCCGAGACGCAGGCGAAGGACGTCACCATCGGGCAGCCGGCGTCGATCGACACGCGTAACGGCATCATTCGCGGGCACGTGAGCCGCACCGACGCCAATGCCACCAACGGGACCGTCACGGTGGACGTGGCCCTGGACGGACCACTCCCCAACGGGGCGCGCCCCGACCTTTCGGTGGACGGGACGATCGAAGTCGAGCGGTTGCGCAACGTGCTGTACACGGGGCGTCCCGCGTACGGGCAGCCGAACAGCACGATCGGGATGTTCAAGGTCACCGAGGGTGGCCGCTACGCCGTGCGGGTCCAGGTGCAGGTGGGTCGCACCTCGGTGAACGCGATCGAGATCATTCGCGGGCTCGACAAGGGCGATCTGGTCATTCTGTCGGACATGTCGCAGTACGACAACGTGGATCGAGTGAAAATCAAGTAAGACATCGGACCTCAGACATCAGGACTGATGTCCGATGGCTGAGGTCCGCCGTCCAACCAAGGAGATCGGATGCCGACCAACGGGACGTCCCTCATTCAGCTGCAGGGAATCAAGAAGGTCTTCTACACGGACGAGGTCGAGACGCACGCGCTCTCGGACGTGCATCTGGACATCAAGCAGGGTGAGTACGTCGCCATCGCCGGCCCGTCGGGGTGCGGCAAGACGACCCTGCTCTCGATCCTCGGGTTGCTGGATACGCCCTCCGACGGGACGTACGTGCTCGACAACCGCCCGGTCGTGAATCTGTCGGCCGCCGACCGCGCCCGCGTCCGCAACCGCCAGATCGGGTTCATCTTCCAGGCGTTCAACCTGATCGGCGATCTCACCGTCTACGAAAACGTCGAGCTGCCCCTCACGTACCGGGGCCTGTCCTCGGCCGAGCGGAAGCGGCGCGTGACCGAAGCGCTGGAGCGCGTCGGGATGTCCCACCGCGTGAAGCACTACCCCGCGCAGCTCTCGGGCGGCCAGCAGCAGCGCGTCGCTGTCGCCCGCGCGGTGGCCGGCGACCCCGCGATCCTGCTCGCCGACGAGCCGACCGGCAACCTCGATTCGTCGAACGGCGAGTCGGTGATGGAGCTGCTGCGCGAGCTGCACCGCGGCGGCGCCACAATCTGCATGGTGACGCACGATCCGCGTTACGCCGCGCACGCCGACCGAACGATCGAGTTGTTCGACGGACGCGTCGTGGAAGAGCGGGCCGGCCAGGCGGCCGGGGCCCGGAGCTAAGGCGACTCCGGTCCCATGGAGACGCTGCTCCAGGACCTCCGCTACGCGATTCGGACGCTCGGCAAGGCGCCGGGCGTGTCCCTTGTGGCCGTGCTCTCGATCGGCCTCGCCATCGGGGCCAACGCCACGATCTTCACCTGGCTCGACGGGCTGGTCCTGCACCCGCTCCCCGCCGTCCCGGCGCTCGACCGCATCGTCCACCTGCATACCCTCGGACCACAGGGCGCCGTGTGGAGCGCGTCCTACCCGGATCTGCAGGACTGGCGCCGCGAGGCTCACGCGTTCACGGGCATCGCCGGCTACGACATCATCCAGGCGAGCGTGCGCACGTCGGATCAGGCCGAGCGCGCCTTCGGCATGTTGGTGACGGCGAACTATTTCGACGTGCTGGAAGTGCGGCCGGTGCTGGGACGCGGGTTCCTGCCGGCCGAGGACAGTGCGCCCGGCGCGCATCCGGTGGTCGTGCTCTCGGCCGGCTATTGGCGCCGGCGTTTCGGCAGCGACTCCGGCATCGTCGGCCGGGCGGCATTCTTCAATGGGCAACCGTTCACGATCATCGGCGTCATGCCGCCCAGATTCGTGGGGAATTTCGTGGGCCTGTCGTTCGATTTCTGGGCGCCGCTCACGATGCAACCCGTCCTCACAGGGGGCGGCGACCGCCTCTCGGCGCGCGGTAACCAGTGGCTGGACGCCTTCGCGCGTCTCAAGCCCGGCGTCACCCTCGAGCAGGCGCGCAGCGAGATGCGCACCCTACAGGCCCGGCTCGCCGCGACGTACCCCGACGACCGTGACCTCTCCGCCACCGCCGACGGGTTCGGCTCCGCTCCGCCGGTCGTCTGGTTCCGGCCGGCGTTCCTCGGACTGCTGGGCATCACCGGGGTGGTGCTGCTCGTCGCCTGTGCGAACGTCGCCAACCTGCTGCTGACGCGGGCGGCGGGGCGGATCAAGGAAATGGGCATCCGCCTGGCGCTGGGCGCGCGACGGCTGCGCCTCGTCCGCCAACTGCTGCTCGAGAGCGCGGTGCTCGCCGCCGCCGGGGGTGCGACCGGACTCGCGATCACCGCCTGGAGCAAGGGGCTGTTCGGCGCCTTCGTCCCGCACTCCGTCCCCATGCCGATCGCTCTGGGCTTGCCCGTGAGCTGGCGCGTGGTCGCGTTCGCCGCCGCGGTCACCACGGCCACCGTCATGCTGTTCGGGTTGCTCCCCGCCCTGCGGGCCTCCCGTCCGGACCTGGTCCCGGCCCTCAAGGACGAGGCCGTGAGCCGCGGCGTCAGCCGCTCGCGCCTGCGCAACGCGCTCGCCGCCGCGCAGGTGGCGCTTTCGATGATCGCCCTGGTGGCAGCGGGGTTGTTCGCCCGCAGCCTCCGCTACGCGCAGGGGATCGACCGCGGCTTCACCGACGCGTCGCACGTGCTGCTGATCGGCACCGACATGCAGCTGGCCGGCTATTCGCGGGAGCGGGGCCTCGCGTTCTACGATCAGATCCTCGAGCGGCTGCGGGCGACACCCGGCGTGCGCTCGGCCAGTCTCGCGGCCAACATCCCCCTGGGGTTCGGCGGCCGGAACTCGAACGGCGCGACGATCGAGGGCTACACGCCGCAGCCCGGCGAGAACATGTCGATCCAGATGAACCGCGTGGGCCCGGACTACTTTCAGACGCTGGGCACTCGCCTGATCGCCGGCCACGAATTCACCTCCCAAGACCGGCCGGATGCGCCCGCGGTCGCCGTGGTGAACCAGGCGTTTACCGACCGCTACTGGAGGGGATTGGATCCGATCGGCCGACACGTGGAAATCGCCGGCGCGGTCCGCACTGTCGTGGGCGTAGTCGCCACCGGCAAGTACCACGAGATCGACGAGCCGCCCACGCCCTTCGTGTTCCTGCCCCTGGCCCAGCGGTACGCGGGCGGTGTGGCGTTCGTGATCCGGACGGCCGTCCCTGCCCCGACGCTGGTGGAGACGATCCGACACGAGTTCGCCGCCGCCGACCCGGGAGTTCCCTTCCTCGATCCGCAGACCCTCGAAGAGTTCACCGGGGCGGCCGTGTTCGTGCAACGCGCCGTGGCGTGGCTGCTGGGCGCGTTCGGCGTGCTCGCGCTGGTCCTGGCCGCGATGGGGATCTACGGCGTCGTGGCGTACGGCGTCGCCCAGCGCACTCGGGAGCTCGGCATCCGGGCAGCTCTGGGAGCGGGGCAGCGCGAGATCGCGGGCCTGATTCTGGGCCAGCGAGCCCGGATGACGCTCGTCGGCCTCCTCACGGGCAGTGTCGCCTCATTGGGCGTGGCGCAGCTGCTGCGCCATCAGCTGCTCGGCGTCCGGCCCACCGATCCCACGACGCTCGCGACGATCGCCGCGCTGCTGGCGGGCGTCGCGCTGCTGGCCTGTTATCTCCCCGCGCGCCGGGCGGCGCGGATCGATCCGATGGTGGCATTGCGACACGAATAGGTGAGGCTCATGGACACCCTGCTCCAGGACATCCGCTATGCACTCCGGACGCTGCGGCAGAGCCCCGGATTCACGGCTATCGCAGTGCTCACCCTGGCGCTCGGCATCGGCGCCAATACCACGATCTTCAGCGTCGTCAACGGCCTCGTGATCCGGCCGCTCCCCTTCGCGAATGCCGATCAAGTCGACGTCGTGTACCGCACCAACATCAAGCGGGGGTTCGACCGGGGCTCGCTCCCCTACGCGGATCTGCTGGACCTGCGCGCGCAGAGCACCAGCTTCAGCGGGCTCGCCGCCTACGACGAGGAGAACTTCAACCTCGCGAC
>JBGQHV010000153.1:0-8183 GCA_041498155.1 Gemmatimonadota bacterium
ACATCGCCGCCCATCGCGCGCAGCATGCGGTATTCGGCGCGCGTTTCGAGATTCGGACCCGTCACCGCGACGTAGGTCCCTTCGCGCAGTGTGATCCCCTGCTCCAGCGCGACGCCGCGAGCCAGCGCGCGCAGCGCGGGATCGTAGGCCGCGCTGAGATCGGGGAAGCGCGGGCCGCGGCTGCCGTCATCCGGGCCGGTGAGCGGGTTGTCGCCCAGCAGATTGATGTGGTCGGCCAGGAGCACGAGATCCCCCGCACCCCACAGGGGGTGCATCCCCCCGCTCACGTTGGAGACGATCAGGGTGTGCGCGCCGAGCGCGTGCAGCACGCGCACCGGGAAGCTCACCCGGTCGAGCGCGTATCCCTCGTAGCGATGGAAGCGGCCTTGCATGGCCGCGACGGGCCGGCCGGCGAGGCGGCCCAGCAGCAACCGCCCGGCGTGACTCTCCACCGTCGGGACCGCGAACCCCGGGAGCTCGGCGTACGGGATCACCGCTTCGGCCTGGATCGCCTCGGCCAAGGCGCCGAGTCCGGTGCCGAGGACGATCGCCACCTCCGGCGCCAGGCCGGTGCGCGCGCGCACCGCCTGCACCGTTTCCTCCACCGTCACCCGCGATCGCCCTCCAGCGCGCGCAGCTCGGCCATCTGCCGCTCGAGCAACGCCCGGAATCCCGCCAAGTACCCGGCGAACTGACGCTCGACTTCACCCAGCCGCGCGTGCGCGTCCTGCTCGCCGCGCTGCGCGGCATCGAGCTGCCGGCGGCCCTCGGCTTCCGCCTCGCGCACGATCACCTGCGCCTCGCGCTCGGCGGCGCTGCGCGTCTCTTCCCGCAGCTGCTGCGCCGCCACCAGCGCCTCGTTCATGGCCGTCTCGCGCTCGCGGAACACACGCAGCTGCTCGGTGAGCGCCGCCACGCGCTCCTCCAGCACGGACTTCTCCCGCAGCACGCGCTCCAGCTCGTCGGCCACGCGCATGCGGAAGTCTTCGACCCCGAGCGGCTCGTAGCCCCGCAGGCTGCGGCGGAATTCCTGCCGCCGCACGTCGAGCGGGGTCAAGTGAAAACTGGCGTCCGTCACGTCATCCTCGTGCCGAACAGGGCGGTACCCAATCGGATCACCGTTGCTCCCTCCTCGACCGCTGTAGCGAAGTCGCCGGACATCCCCATCGACAATGTCGGTACCCATACACCCTCCTGCTGCAGTGCGTCTCGCAGCTGCCGAAGTCCGAGAAAGGTCGTACGCTGCACCTCTACGGCGTCGGTCAGTGGCGCGATCGTCATCAATCCTTCCAATCCCAGCGCGTCCAAGGCCGCGATGCGCCGGGCCAGCGGAACCGCGTCCGCCGGCGTGCAGCCGCTCTTCTGCTCTTCTCCCGCGACGTTGACCTGCACCAGCACCCGCTGGCGCGTGCCCTGCGCCGCCGCCCGCCGGGCCAGCTCTTCCGCCAGCTCGACCGAGTCGATCGAATGGACCAGGGCGAAGTGACCCGCGACGAGCTTCGCCTTGTTGCGTTGCAGGTGGCCGATCAGGTGCCAGACGACGCCGGGGTCGCTCACCTGGGCCATCTTGTCGAGCGCCTCCTGCACGCGGTTCTCCCCCACGTCGGGAAGTCCCACGGCCCGGGCCGCCGATACCGCCTCCGGTCCGAACCCCTTGGTCACCGCCACGATCGTGACGGGATGGGTCCAACCGCCGACGGCCTGCCGTCGAGCGATCTCGGCCCGAATGACGGCGAGCCGCTCCGGCAGCCCGGCAAAATTCATAGCCGGATATAGTACCCCCGAGCGGGACCCGAAACAATCGTCGGGCCCGAAGCGGCTGGGGTCAGGGGCCGGAAACGCCTGTCGCGACGAGGGTTTCGAGGCGGCCGATGGCGCCGGAGAGCACGTCCCGGACCTGATCGGCGGTGAGCGGCCGGTACAGCCGGCCCGCCGAGGCGATCGAAATCGTGGACGTCTCCTCGGAGACCACGAACACGGTCGCGTCGGTCTCCTCGGAGAGCCCGAGGGCGGCGCGGTGGCGCGTCCCCAGCGACTTGTCGGCCACCTTGTACTGGGTGAGCGGCAGCACGCAGCCGGCGCCGATGATGCGGTCCCCGCGCACCAGCACGGCCCCATCGTGCAGCGGCGAGTAGGGCGTGAAGATCGTGGTGAGCAGCGCGGCGGAGACCTTCGCCTCCATCGGGACGCCCGAGGGCAGGAATTCGTCGAGGGCGATGTCGCGCTCCACGGCGATGATGGCGCCCGTCCCCGCGCGCGCCAGTCGATCGAGCGCCTCGGCGATCTCCTCGGCCACCGACTGTCGGTCGCCGCGGGAGAACGCGCGCATCAGGCGGGATTGGCCGAGACGCGCCAGGGCGTTGCGCAGCTCGGGCTGGAACATCACCACCGCGGCGAACGGCGCGAAGGTGAAGATCACGCCGAGCAGGTAGCTCACCATGGTGAACTTGGCGAGGACGGCGGCGAAGTAGGCGAGCGACAGGATGACGAGGCCCACGACGATCTGCAGCGCCCGCGTCCCCACCAGGAACAGCAGGAACCGGTAGATCACGTACGCGACGAGGAGAATCTCGACCGCGTCCGGCCACGGCCGGGGAATGAGAAAGCGGTAGGCGTCGAAGTTCATGGCTCGGCGTCCAGGGCGCGGGCCACCGCGAGCGCCTCACGCGCGAGGCGAGCATCGTGCACGCGGAACAGCCGGGCCCCGCGTTGCCAGGCGAGGGCGCACGCGACGGCCGTGGCGCGATCGCGATCCTCCGGCGGCCGGTCGGGGGCCGCGCCGAGGAACCGCTTTCGCGAAGGCCCGACGAGCACAGGATAGCCCAGACCGCGGATCGGGTCCAGATCGTCCAGCAACCGGAAACTCTGCTCGGGCGTCTTGGCGAACCCGAGCCCGGGGTCGAGCACGATCCGCTCTGGCGCGATCCCCGCCGCCTCGGCACGGGCGACCGCGACCCGCAACTCGTCGGCGACGTCGACGGCGAGGTCCCCGTACTGCGTCAGGCCGTCCATCGTCTCCGGCGTCCCGCGCATGTGCATGAGCGCGATGCCGGCGTCCGCTCCCGCGACCACTCCACCGAGCGCGGGATCGAACGCGAGACCCGAAACGTCGTTCACCGCGGCGGCCCCCGCCGCCAGCGCGGCGGCGGCCACCGCCGCTTTGCGCGTATCCACCGAGAGGGGCCCGAGCCCGCGCCGCACCAGCGCCTCGATCACCGGAACGACGCGCGCGATCTCGTCGGCGGCCGGCACGGGGCGCGCGCCGGGGCGCGTCGATTCGCCGCCGACGTCGAGCACCTGGCAGCCGTCAGCCTTCAGCCGGGCGGCCTGGTCGAGCGCGGCCTCCACCGTCGTGAAGCGGCCGCCGTCCGAAAAGGAATCCGGCGTCACGTTGAGGATACCGACGAGCACCGGCTGGTCGAGCGCGAGCTCACCGCCCGCGATGGCCCAGCGACGCGGCGGATCGGCGTAGGCCACCAGCACGCGCGCCATCTCGGGCACCAGCTCGGCGAGGTCGGCCGGTGCGCGGTCGGGCCGCGCCAACACCGCGAGCCGGCTCGCGGCCGCGCTCACCAGCGCCCAGCCGTCGCCGGTCAGCACGTCGGCGCCGGCGCGGGCGCCCCAGCGCACCAGTCCTTCGCGCGCGGGCTCGCCGACACCATCCAGCAGGAGAACGAGAGCAGGGAGACCGGCCGCCGCGAAGCGGGACCGTTCGGGGTCCCAACCGCGGGCCGTGAGCGCCGCGCGCACCGCCTGAGAGGGGCCGTGCGTCGCGAGCGCCGTGACCTTCACGCCCCGGCGGGCTCCGGGGGCGGGTTGCCGAGCACCGGACCGCGCAGCGGCTGCGCGGCCGGCTTGCCGCGCGTGCCGGGATCGGCGGGGAGCGGCGCGGCGGGCGGGGCCACGCGGGGTGGCAGCGGCTTGCCGTCCACCACCAGCTGCACCTGCTCGCGGTCGAGCGTTTCGCGCTCGAGCAGCGCGGCGGCCAACCGGTCGAGGGCATCGCGGTGCTCGAGGATGATCTGACGCGCCTGCTCGAAGGCCGTCCCGAGAATGCGCTTCAGCTCCTCGTCCACCAGCTCGGCCGTGTGCTCGGAGATCTCACGGCGCTGCATGATCTCGCGTCCGAGGAAGATCTCGGCCTCCCGGTCGCCGACGGCGATCGGGCCGACGATTTCGCTCATGCCGAACTGCGTCACCATCCGCCGCGCCAGGTCGGTCGCCTGCTGGATGTCCTGCGCCGCGCCGGTCGTCACCTTATCGGGACCGAACACCAGCTCCTCGGCGACGCGGCCGCCATAGGCCGTGGCCAGGTGACTGAGGATGAACTGCTTGGTGTAATTGTGGCGGTCCTCTTCGGGCAGCCAGTGGGTGATGCCGAGCGAGCGGCCGCGCGGCACGATCGTCACCTTGTGGATCGGATCGGCGCCCGGCACGTGGAGACTCACGAGGGCGTGACCGGATTCGTGATAGGCCGTGAGCTTCCGCTCTTCCTCGGAGAGCACCATGCTCTTGCGCTCGAGGCCTAGCATCACCTTGTCCTTGGCGTCCTCGAGATCCTGCATGTCCACGGCCTGCTTGTTGCGCCGGGCGGCGAGCAGCGCCGCCTCGTTCACCACATTGGACAGCTCGGCGCCCGAAAGGCCTGGCGTGCCCTTGGCGATCGGCTCGAGATCGACCTGCTGGGCGAGCGGGATCTTGCGGGTGTGCACGCGCAGGATCTGCTCGCGGCCCTTCACGTCCGGCATGTCGACGACGATCTGGCGGTCGAAGCGACCCGGGCGCAACAGCGCCGGGTCGAGGATGTCGGGTCGGTTGGTGGCCGCAAGCAGGATCACGCCGTCGTTCGACTCGAACCCGTCCATCTCCACGAGCAGCTGGTTGAGCGTCTGCTCGCGCTCGTCGTGCCCGCCGCCCAGGCCGGCGCCGCGATGGCGGCCGACCGCGTCGATCTCGTCGATGAAGATGATGCAGGGCGCGTGCGCCTTGCCCTGCTCGAACAGGTCGCGCACCCGCGACGCGCCGACACCCACGAACATCTCGACGAAATCCGAGCCGGACATCGAGAAGAAGGGCCGGCCCGCCTCGCCCGCCACCGCCTTGGCGAGCAGCGTCTTGCCGGTGCCCGGCGGTCCGATGAGCAGCGCGCCCTTGGGCAGCCGGCCGCCCAGCCGCTGGAATTTCTGGGGATCCTTCAGGAAATCGATGATCTCCTCGAGCTCCTGCTTCGCTTCGTCGCACCCGGCGACATCGGTGAACGTGATCTTGGGCGTGTCACCCGAGAGGAGCTTGGCCTTGGATTTCCCGAACGCGAAGGCGCGGTTGCCCCCCTGCTGCATCTGGCGGACCATGAACAGGATCAGCCCCAGCATCAGGAGGTACGGCAGGAAATTGAGGAAGATGACGCCGAAGGACGGCCGCATGTCCTTGGCGCTCACATCCACGCCCTTGTCCCGCAGCGTGGCCACCCAGCTGTCGCTCGACTCGAACGGGAGCAGCGTGGTGAAGTGATCGACCGGACGCTGGCGGTTCACCGTGATCGGGGTTTTCAGCTCGCCCTTGATCCGCGTTCGCTCGGTGATCTCCACCTTCTTGACGTTGCCCGCGTCCACCTGCGCCGTGAATTCCGAATAGCCGATGTCGACCGAGTCCTGCCGCGTGCGCGCCGCGAGCTGCACCAGCAGAACGGTCCCCACGATGAGGAACGCCCAGAACGAGAGCGTCCGCAGCATGCGGCTCCATTGGAATTCCCGCGGCGGCGGGGGCACGCGATTCGTCATATCAGGTCAGACTCGCAATATAAGGCAGGTGCCGGAAATTCTCCGCGTGGTCGAGTCCGTACCCCACCAGAAAGGCTCGCGGGGCGTCGAAACCGACGAATTTGGCATCCAGCACCAGGCTATCCGCCACGTGCTTGTGCAGCAGCGCGCAGATCTCGAGGCTACGCGGCCGGCGCTCCCGCAACAGGTCCACCAGCCGATTGAGCGTTCGGCCCGTGTCCACGATGTCCTCCACCAGCAGGATATGCCGGCCGGCGAGCACCGTCTCGGGGTCGTAGAGCAGCCGGACATCACCGCTCGAAACGGTCCCGGTCCCGTAGCTCGCCGCGACCAGGAAATCCACCTGCAGCGGCCGGTCGATGCGGCGCACCAAGTCGCTCAGGAAGATGAAACTCCCCTTCAGCAGTCCCAGCACGAGCAGCTCACCATCCGGGTAGAGCGTGGTGATTTCGCGCCCCAGCTCGGACACCCGCCGCTCGATCGTCTCGGCGTCGTACACGATGCGGGCCAGCTTGGTCCCGCCGGTCTGCCGTTGCGTCTCAGTGCCCCGTAACATCCACCCTCACGGCTTGAGTTCCCGGTCGCGGCAGCGCCGCCGCACTACGACAGATGCCGGGAACCCAGAGAATGGTTTCCCCGACCGCCACCACCGGATACCGCAGTCGCTCACTGCGTGGCACGTGGGCGTCCATCAAGACGCGTCGCAACGGGCGACGACCCACCCCGCCCAGCGGCTCGATCACATCGCCGGGCCGAGGGCCGCGCACTTCCCACCCCGCACCGCTGATCCATGTTCGCCAGGTAGCCCGCGCCATCTTCTGGGGCGCCCGGGAGGGCGACCAGTGGACCAGGTAGTCCCCGAACTGCGCGTCACCCCGGTTGCTGCGCGACGCGACGGGGAGCACCACGCCGGCCAGGCGGTACAGCCTGAGGCGGTCGAAGGAGACCTCGGCCTCCCATCCACCCCCCAGCTCCAACCGCCGGCCCGACGGCCGCTGCGCCAGGTCCAGGAGACGACGGGCGCGCCGCGGCCCGAGCACGAGCCCGACGCGCCGGGACGCCGCGCGCAGCACCGCGACGCCCAAGGCGTCATCATACTCCCGCAGCGCAGCCCGGGCAACGTCACACGCCCCAACGGAGATACGCAGGTCCAGTCCCGGCAGTCGTTTGATTGCCGCATCCCAGGCGCGGCGGTCCCGCGCCGCCGCCTTGCCGAGCCGCCCGATGTCGTCCCGCAGCCGGGCGCCGAACCGGCCTTCGAGCACAGGGATAATGGAGTGCCGCAGCCACGAGCGCAGGTGCCGGGCGTCACGGTTGGCGGGGTCGTCGTGCGACACGAGCCCGCGCTCACCGACATGGGCTACGAGCTCGGCGTGCGTGAACGGCAGCAGCGGACGCACGATGCCGCCCTGGGTGCGCGCCGCGATCCCCGCGAGGCCGGCCGGCGCGCTGCCCCGCAGGGCCCGCAGCAGGATCGTCTCCACCTGATCGTCGTGATGGTGGGCGGTGACGAGCCAATCCGCCCCCACCCGGGATCGGGCCGCCTCGAGCCAGGCGTAGCGGGCGCGGCGCGCGGCGGTTTCGGTGGCCCCCCGGCCCAGTTCCAGCCGCACGGACTCGATCGGCAGGCTATGGTGGGCGGCGAGCCGCCGCACGAGACCCGCCACCTTGGCGCTCTCTTCATTGATACCGTGATCGACGTGGGCCACCACCAGACGTGGCCCCTCTCCGGCGCTGGATACGCTGACCAGGAGATCGAGCAGCGCCACCGAGTCGGGCCCGCCTGAGACCGCCACCAGGGCGGTCCCGACCCGGGGGAAGAGACGGCGGCGTTTGAGGTGGGCGCGGAAGCGCTCGGCGAGGGTGGGCATGGGCCTTACCTTACTATACATGGTCAGCCCGGACGAAACCTACCAGCTCCTGCGGAACCTCACCTCCCCGGTGGTGGCGATCACCGCCGAGCACGCCGGGAGACGCAACGGGATGATCATCGACAGCGCGATCCGAGCCTCCATCGTGCCCACGATCCCGCGCCTGGCGATGTTCATCCACAAGTTCAACACCAGCCACGACATGATCTTCGGGAGCGGCCGGTTCGTGCTGCACCTGCTGCGGCAGGACCAATTCGACCTGATTCACCAGCTCGGCTTCGTCCACGGCCGGGACCAGCACAAGCTCGCGGCGGTGCCGCACCACCCGGGCCGGTTGGGAACGCCGGTGCTCGACGAGTGTCATGCCCACTTCGAGTGCCGCGTCGCCAACGCGATGGACACGGGGAGCTCGACCTGCTTCCTGGGAGACGTGATCGAAGTGGGCTATGGAGCCAAGCAGGCCCCGCAGGGCGAGGTGATGACGGCGGCGTACTTCCGCGCCCACATCCCCGAGTCGTGGCGCGCGGATTAC
>JBGQHV010000154.1:0-8157 GCA_041498155.1 Gemmatimonadota bacterium
CATGCTCACCCTTGGATTATACCACTCCGGTTTGCCTGGAATGGAGGGCCCCATTAGATTGCGCCCCCGACAGCTGCCCAATCGAGAAAGGAAGCCCCCGAATGGCGAAAAAACGTGAGCCCCGAAAGTTGGCGACCCCGACGGCCTTCGAGCAGGCCCGTGACGAGCTGTTTTCCCACATCCTCCGCTGCGGAGTCCTCGAAGCCACGCTCGAACACCAGAAGGAATGGTTCGACGATACGATGCTGTACCTGTCGGACCGGTACGAGGACCTGACGGAGCAGGAGCTCGATCAGCTCCGCACCCTGGGCGAACGCTACTGCCAGCCCGTCGTCGCCCGGCCGACCCCGGTCGGGGCGAGTACCTGAGCCCAGCCGCAGCACCCGTGTGAGCCGGGCGCCCCGAACGGGCGCCCGTGTCGTTCAGGACCACCAGGGCGGAAGGCGACGCCAGCGGTAGCCCGCCCGGACCCGGAGCCCGCCGCCGAATCCCAGCTCGCCGAACCACCCCCGCCGCCGCCCGGCCGCGGCCTCCACACCGACCAGCGCCACGAGGACGCCGACGCCCCGGTAGGGGTGCGCACCCACATACGCGACCCCGACGCCTGCATATGGAGACAAACCGCTGAGCGCCCCGGGCAGGACGAGAAACTGAGCGGTGGCTTCGAGCCGCAGCGCCGCGTGCCCGTCCGCCGACCCGACCGCCGCGAGGAGCGCCACGCGGCTTTCTCCTGGACGTGTCGCGATCCCGAGCCCGGCCCCGGTGAACGCCCGGCGGGCCCAGGTCGCGACCGGACCCACATCGAGCTCGGTGGCCGTCGGTTGCTGACCCGCCAGAGGACCAGTGACCGCCGCGAGGAGCAGCGCGGCCAGCGCGCTACGTGACGGCAACGTCGTAGCTGACGCGGATGTCCGGCGCGAGGGAGGTCATCACCGAGCAGTACTTCTCGAGCGAGAGGTCCACCGCGCGGCGCACCTTGCTCTCGTCGGCGCCCGGTCCGCTCACCCGAAAGCGGAAGTGGATGGCGGTGAAGCGCCGGGGGTGCTCTTCGCGCCGGGTGCCGACGACGTCCATCTCCAGCGAACGCAGGGTCACGCGCATCTTCTCCAGTATCCCGACGATATCGGACGCCGTGCAGGTCGCCCCGGCCACGAGCAGGAGCTCCACCGGGGATGTTGCGATCTTCGCGTCGCCGTCGACGACGAGCGGCGGCCGCCCGGCGCCACCCCCTTCGAACACGAGCTGGTCGCGCCACTGCACTGACACGCTGGCGGTCACTGCCGTCACACGCCCTCCCCAGGTGCCGTCGGAGGCCGTCCCTCGCCCCGGTGTGTGGCGGCCCGTCCATAATCCCAGATGGCATACACCGAGACCGCCGCGGTGGCCCACGCGAGCGGGCGGGCGAGGGTCGATGCGGCGATCAGCGCCACGAGCGTCAGCACCTGGCAGACGGTGACCGCCTTGCCGCCTGCCCGGGCGGGGAGGGCGACCGGGCGGCGCAGGATCAGCGCGCCGGTGAATCCCAGCGCAGCTACGATGTCCCGCGACAGTACGCCCACGACCTCCAGCGGGTGCAGCCCGTGACCGGCCAGCGTGATGAAGGCGCTCGCCATGAAGACCTTGTCCGCCACGGGGTCGAGCCACGTACCCCAGCGGGATCCGCCCGTCCGCCGCGCGACGAGGCCGTCGGCGAGGTCCGTGGCGGCGGCGACGGCCACGATCGCGAGCTGTTCGGCCGGGAGCGGGGCGAACGGGAACGCCGCCGCGAGTGGAAAGCGCAGCAGCGTGAACACATCCGCCGGACCCAGAAGCGGTTTCACTTGTGCCACCCTCGCTTGGCCGATACCTTCACCGCGTGGACCTGAATCTGTTGAAGCAGGCGGCGATCTTCCAGGATCTGGACGAAGGCGAGCTTGCGCGCGTCTCCGAGGTATGTCGCGAGCAGAAGTTCACCGTTGGCCAGTACATCTTCAAGGAGGGGGAGCCGGGAAACCGTCTCTTCATCATCGCCGAAGGCGAGGTCCGGATCTCCCGCACCATCCCCGGCTCGGGTGAGGAAGCCCTCGCCATTCTGAAGCCTGGCGCGAATTTCGGCGAGATGGCGATCTTCGACCGCTCGGAGCGGTCGACCGACGCGATCGCCAACATCGCCTGTACCCTGATCACGATCTCCCGCTCGGACTTCGAGCTGCTGCTCGATTTCAACCGCGACATCGCCTATAAGGTGCTGTGGTCGGTCGTCCGGCTGCTCTCGTCCCGCCTTCGGGTCACGAACGACAATCTGCGCTCGTTCCTGGCCATGTCGATGTTCTGAGGTTCGCATTCGACACGTCTTCGCGCTCGGCGCGGCGCTCGCGATCGCGTGCGGCAACAACTCGGGTCCCACGCCCAGCCTGTATCTGACGCCGGTCCTCGACTCCATATTCGTCGGCGACACCCAGCCCGCCCCGACGGTCCACTACACGGACGCCAACGGGGCGCCGCTCGACCCCGGCGTCGTGCGCTGGTCTTCGAGCGAGACCTCCTTGCTCCAGGTCGACAGCCTGACGGGACGGGCGATCGGGCTCAAGCCGGGACTCGCCCTGCAGGTTGCGGTCGTCCACGGACTCGCCGCTTCTTCGCTCGTTGTCGTCTCGCGCTCGCTGTCGGTGACGCTGCTGCTCGACACCCTCTATCTCATGCCGGGCGACACGATCACCGCGCCGGTCGCCGTGTTGCACCAGGCGCCCGGCTCGCCCACCGTCTGGTTCCGCGCCGCTCCCAACGCCGTGTTCACGCTCGATTCGGCCACCGGCCGCGACAGCGCGAAGGCGCCGGGTGGACCGCTCCCCTTCATCGCGTTCGCCGCGCTCGGCGCCGACACGGTGTCCGATTCGGGCACGGTGGAAGTCGTGAGCCTGACCGACACCACCGGGGGCAAGGCGGCCTACACGCTGTTCGGCACCGTGGTCCGCAGCGCCAAAGCCTCGGTGCAGGCGATCACCTACCCGCGCAACGGTGACACGCTCACCTTCCGGCTGCGCGCGTTCATCGTGCAAGGCAGCACGACCGTTGAAGCTGTCGTGGTCACGGTGCGGGCCCAGGTGACCGCCGCCGGGGCCTTCGCGATCGATTCGATCTCCGGTCTCGAAGCACTGGGGATCGGCCCGGCCGACCCGTTCTGCAAGCCGCCCCGGAACTGGGCCACCTGGTCCACCATCGCGACGAGCCCCGAGATCCAGGCCGTGTCGCGACCCAGCGGGCAGATCACGATCACCCGGACCGCCCCGGTGCCCAACGGATTGGCGATCGGCGGCCGTTTCACATTCACGGCGCAGCGCCTGGACCTCTACGCCGACCCGCTCGGCGCGCTGCCCGTACGCGGAACCTTCGTCGCCCCGCTCGTCACGGTCACGAGCCGCTGCATGCCATGAGCTGCGAGCACCTGTTCGTCGACTTGAGCGGCGTCGCCCCCAGCCGCCTGACCGACCCGCAGGACCTGGGTGCGCTCGCGCTTGCGGCCGCCAACGCCGCCGGGCTCCACCCTGCCTCACCGCCGCTCGTCCAGGCGAGCCCCCGCGGTACCTCGGCGGTGCTCGCCTGTCATGGCGGTCACGTGGCCATCCATGCGCTGCCCGACGAAGGGTTGTGTTATGCCGATGTGGCGTCGGTCGGCACGTCGCAACCGCAGCGCGCCCTCGACGTCATCGTCCGGCGGCTCGCGCCGCGCGACGTGCGCAGCGACACCCGACACCGCGAGCCCGCACCGGTCACCCAGCAGGAGCGGGTATGAACGCGCTGCCGACCTACGCGGCCGTGCCGCTGCGCCTCGCAGTCGGCGGCGTCTTCCTGCGACACGGGATCATGAAGCTCGAGGGCGGCCTCCCCGGACTGTCGGCGTACCTGCACGGCCTGGGGTTCCCGTTTGCCAACGTCTGGGCCGTGATCCTGATCGGCGTGGAGACGGTCGGCGCGGTCTGCGTGCTGCTCGGCTTGCTGACGCGAGCCTGGGCGATTTGCTTCGTCGTCGAGATGGTCGTGGTGATCCTGCGGGTGCAGCTGCCCGCCGGCGGAAACTTCGAGCTCGAAGCGCTGCTGCTGGCGGGGGCGTTGAGCCTGGTGGCCCTGGGAGACGGACCGCTCGCGCTGGGGATGAAGCTGAAAAAGAGCTAGAGCAGGATCCGCAGCAACCCCGCCTCTGCGCTGCCACGGATGAAGCTCTCGGCGTCGGTCGCGGGAATAGTAACACCGGTCTCCTGACGGCCGAGTCGCGCGCTGGCGGCCATGTAGTCTTCCACCGATCCGCCCGCCCATTCCGCCGCATCGTCCTTCATTTGGCGGACGATCTCCTCCCACGTTCCCACGTAGATGCGACCCGCGCGCGTGCCGATCCGGTGGATATCGATCCCGGCGGCGCACTTGCGCATCCCCTGCAGCTCGGTGAGCAGCGTGCCGAACAGCTCGAGCTGCCGCGGGTCGCGCACCTGACCGTCGGACCCGATCGCCTCGATCTCCGCCAGCAGCAGGTCATCGGGCGAAGCCTCGGCGGTGAGCTCACCCAAACGGGCGTGCCACGCCGTCAACTCGGGATCGTCATCGGCGAGCTTGTAGACACTCCGCTTCAGCTCGAGCAGCCGCCAGATCGCCAGCGTATCGACGTGGTCGTCGGGCTCCGTGCGCTCGACGTGAAACAGCGCAGCCTCGTATTCCCCGCGGTCGTACAACAGGTTCGCGAGGTAGATGCGCGCCTCCGCCTGGGACGGATCGAGCTCCAGAGCCCGTCGCAGCCAGTAGAGTGAGCCCGACTCATCGCCCAGCCGGTGTGCGGCGTACCCGACGCAGGCGGCGGCTTCCGCCGAGTCACCGTGGGCGGCCAGGGCCACTTCGAAGAACCGCCGC
Source organism: Gemmatimonadota bacterium (assembly GCA_041498155.1). Taxonomy (GTDB): domain Bacteria; phylum Gemmatimonadota; class Gemmatimonadetes; order Gemmatimonadales; family GWC2-71-9; genus DASTHG01. The sequence continues at coordinate 4,879 of JBGQHV010000154.1, forward strand.
GCCTGGTCCAACACGCCTTCGCGGAACAGCGCGCGTCCCACCTGGAGCATGAGGTCGTGATCGTCCCGGAAACCGAGACCGAGAATGCGCTCGAAGCAGGCAACGGCTCCCGAGCGCTCTCCGAACTTCAGCAGCACCTCGCCGAGGCCGGCGAGCGCGTCTTCATGATCGGGGTCCAGGGTGAGAGCTTCTTCGAAGGACCGCCGGGCCCACACGTATTCGTCGCGGGCCAGCCGGGCGTACCCCATCCCGACGTGCAGCTCCACGGCCGCCGGGTAGAGGCTCAAGCCCTCGCGGAGCACCTCGATGGCATCGTCGTATTGTCCTTCGTTGTACAGCTGATGGGCACGGTCGTCGTATTCGTCGGAGCTGAGGAACGGTTCCCCAGGCATTCGAGCGCTGCCCCCTGGAAGGTTGCGCTATGATACGAAAAGGCGGTGAGTTACACAAGCAGGTATCGGGCGGCAGGTGTCGGGTGTCGGGTGACACCTGACACCCGGCACCCAACACCTGACACCGTGTCGTTCAGTTCGGCTTCTTCGTTGTATCCGGCGGCGTCGCGGACCTGGCCTTCGACGTGTCGTGCGCCGCACCCGTCGGCTTCCGGGTCGTCGCGCGGTGCGTCGTCTTCGGCTTCGGCTTCGCTTTCGTCGTGTCGTGAGCCGCCGCCGGGGTCTGCGCGGGCGTCTGGGTCTGGGCGACGGCGAGCGCCGGGGCCGCGACGAGCGCCAGCGTGATGAGCATCTTCCGCATACTGGTGTGCCTCCAAAGTTGGACCGGGCGACCCACCATGGGCCGCTCCGGCCCTGAGACCCCACGGGTGGTGGGGCCGTCACACCCGGACTTCAGGGGCGTTCGTGGCTGGGCTGGACGCGACGGGCGCGCGAGACGGCGGCCGGCGCGGGACGCGGCGGCGCGGGCACGTGGGGGAGCAGCGCGCGGACGGCGGCCAGCGCGGCGGCGTGGCTGCGGCCGCGTTGCAGCTCCTGCACGGCGGCCGCGGCGACGTCCAGAAAGCGCAGGCCCCGCAACCCGAGCCGCGCCCCTTCGACCATGAGGTCGACGGAGGAATCCTCCGCGAAGCCGTGGCCGACGAGATCGGCCACCGCATGGAGGGCCGGGCCGGTGGGCTCCCCGGGGAGCGCCGCACGCAAGCGACCAACCAGCTGCGGGGACACGCCGCGCGACAGCGCGGCCGCGACGGCGGTGACCTCGCCGGGGTCGCTCGGGCGCGCTTCGCCGGCCGAGCCGAGCAGGGCGCGGGCGCTGCGCAGCAGATCGGCCGAGGCGCCGACGGCCGCGACGATACGGTCGGGCGCGACGCCTTTGGCGCCGCCTTCGAGCGCCTTCTGGATGAGGGGCTCGGTCGGGAGACCGGCACGGGCGGCCTGCTGGACGATCGAATCGAGGACCGCGAGGGTGGCGGGCGGCACACGACCAGCGAGCCGGTCGTGAACCCCCTGCGAAGCCAGTGGCCCGGCCGCGGCCAGCAGCAGGCCGATACTGCGGCGCAGATTCACCGGGGGATGGACCGTACGAAGAGCAGCGCGTTCTGCCGGCCGAACCCGTCGTCCACGTAGCGTCCGGCCAGCGGGTCGGTCACCCAGCGTTCGCCATCCACCACGAACATGTATTCGTGCTGGCCGACGGGGAGCACCACCGTCCCACGCCAGATGCCGTCATGGTCGTCGTCGCGCAGCACGACGGCTCCCGAGCGCCAGTCGGTGAACGAGCCCACCACGTCGACGGACTTCGCGCCGGGGAAGCGACCGACGAACTGGGCGATGCCCTCCTGGTCGCCGATGACCGGGCCCGGGCCGTGCCCCGGGATCACGGCGATCGCGGCGAGCGCCGCCGCCAGTGCCAGGCTCCAGACCGGGCGGAAGCTGATCGTCACCGCATGCCGTTCGGTCAGCCAGTGGGCGAGCCGCACGCCCGCACCTTCGGGGGGCCGGCGCACTTCGGCCATCACCCGCGCCGCCACGCTGGCGCGCGGCAGCGCGGAGAGCGCGTGCGCGGCGCGCGTGAGCGCGGCCAGCTGTTCCCGTTGGGCCGGGGTCAGCGCGTCGGGCGGGATCTCCCCGTCCAGCACCCGGTGCACCTGTGGATCGATGTTACTCACGGCTCCTCCTTCAGCGCCTCCAGCAGCGCCGCGCGGGCGCGATGCACCCGCATCTTCAGCGTCGGGATTCTCTCCCCCGTCGCTTCGGCCATTTCCTCGTAGCTCAGCCCCTCCACGTGCTTCAACACGAACGCCTCACGCTTCTCCGGCGAGATCGTCTCGAGGGCCCGTTGGACGAGCGCCAGCTGCTCGGCCCGCTCTGCGGCCGCCTCGGTATCCGCCGGGTCCTGAAGCGGCGGCGCATCCTCGAGTGAAATGTCGGACGCCGATCGCCGTGCGAGATGGCTGCGGCACCGGTTGCCCACGATCCGGTACAACCAGCTCTTGAGCCGCGCGGGGTCCCGGCAGGAGGCCAGATGTCGGTACGCCCGGACCAGACCTTCAGCGACGGCATCCGCCGCCGCGTCGGGGTGTCCGAGCATCCGGGTGGCATAGCGCAGCAGGCCGGATTCGTACCGGCGGATCACGAGGCCGAACGCCTCGACGTCACCGGATAATATGCGCGCCACGACCTCCGGATCGGAGAGCTCCCGGTCCGTTGGCAAGACCCGCGGGGAGTTCATTCGGTCACTGTCGAGCGTGCGCAGCGGCCAGCGCGTCCTGCGCGACCAGCAGAAAGCTCGCGGCGCGAAGGCCTTCTCCCTGCACCGCGCCGGCGAACGCTTCGAGCGTGGCCTCGGCGCGGCGGCGGTAGTCGGCATCGCCGGTGGCCGCGGCGAGGCCGAGCAGCATGTGGGCGGCCCAGGCGTTGGCGCCGGGCAACAAGTCGTCGAGCACGGGCTTCACGCGATCGTCGAACGGAGCGGCGGGGGCATCGCGGGCCGCGATGTCGAAGTAGCCGCCGTCGGCATCGGCGAATTCCCGGTCCAGCACCGCCGCCAGGTCCTTGGCGACGTCCAGGTAGTGTCGCCGCCCGGTCGCGGTGTAGGCCGCGACGCAGGCGTCGGCCACCTGCACTTGATCCTGCAGCAGCCCCGTGAGGGCGCCGGTGGCCGTGTGGCGGACGCCGGTGCGCTGGGCGTAGACGAGGCGCAGCAGCGTGTCGAGCGCCGCCACCGCGCGGCGCTGGGCCAGCGAGTCGCGCAGGCCGTCGGCGGCCACGATCGCGGTCGCGATGGCATACCCGTCGCGATCGGCGAACAACGCGCGGCCGTCGC
>JBGQHV010000155.1:0-7983 GCA_041498155.1 Gemmatimonadota bacterium
CCGAGCGACGGCGGCTCGCCTGGGCGGCGGTGGTCCTCGCGGCGCTCGCGCCGCTCGCGGAGAGTCCGTTCGCCGCCGCGCGGGCGCGGGTCGACGTCGCTCAGCTCGCCCATCAAGTCGAGGGGGAAGAGGACCACGTGACCGCGCTCGAGCTGGCGGAGTGGATCAAGGCGAGGCGGGCGGATCTCCGGATCCTCGACCTGCGCCCACCGGCCCAATACGACAGCCTCCACATCCCGGGCGCCGAGCGGGTCCCGCTCGACTCCCTCGTGTCGCTCCAGCTGCGGCAGCGCGAAACGGTCGTTCTCTATTCCGAGGCGGGAGCGCACGCTGCCCAGGCCTGGGTGTTTCTGCGGGCGCTCGGTCACTCCCACGTGTACTACCTGCGCGGCGGGATCTACGAATGGATCGACGAGGTCCTGAGCCCCACCCTGGCGACGGACGCCACGCCGGCCGAGCGCGTGGGCTACGCCCGGGCGTCCGCGTTGAGCCGCTACTTCGGAGGCACGCCGCAGGCGGGCCTGCCGCGCGTCGAGCAGGCGAAGCGCGTGGTCCAGCTGCGGCGACGCGGGTGCTGAGCAGCGACCGGCGGCTCTTTGCGACTCTCCGGGCACGGGCCCGACGGGCGCTCGCGGCGTTCACCCGGATCGCGCAGCTGCGCCGCTAGCTCTTGCGGCGAAGGCGTCTGGGTCTCAAGCTTCCAGGCGATGTCTCTCTTCAGCTACGTCCGTACCCTGCGTGATGAGCGCAGGCGCCTGGGCTGGAAGGGATTGCTCAGGCGGCGCGGGTGGGTGCTGGTGGCCTTGGTCGTCCTGGGCTACCTGGTGCGCGATCTCGTGCTCTACGTGCTGGTGCCGCTCGCGATCGCCGCCGGTCTGCGGCACTAGGGACGACGCCTCTATTATCTTCCGGCTGTGCTCAACGCAATCCAGGATCGTGTCGCCGCCGCGCTCGCTGCTCTCGCGCAGCCGGACAAAGTTCATGATCTCGCGGTCAATGACGCCGGCCATGTCTCGTTCACGTTTCACCTGACGCGCGAGGACCCTGCCACCCTGGTCCGCGACGCCCGGAAAGCCGTCCAGGCCGTTGCCGGCGTCGCGGACGTGAAGATCAGCGTCGTCGACGCGGCGGGCCCCGCCGGGCTCAGTGGCCCCGGTCCAGCGCGTCAGGCAGGGGCGGCTCCTTCCTCCGTCCCTCCCCCCCCGACCCCCGCCGAGATGCCGCACCTCGGTCGCGTCCTGGCGATCTCGTCGGGCAAGGGAGGCGTCGGCAAGTCCACCGTCTCCGTCAATCTTGCGGCCGCGCTGGCGCGCGCTGGGCACGCGGTTGGCCTGATGGACGCGGACGTCTACGGCCCCAACATCCCCCGTATGATGGGCGTGGACGAGAAGCCGCCGGTGATCGGCGGCAAAATCCAGCCGCTCGAAGCGCACGGCGTGAAGCTGATGTCGCTCGGCTTCATTGTGGAGCGCGATCAGCCCGCCATCTGGCGCGGGCCGATCATCATGAAAATCATCCAGCAGTTCCTGCGCGACGTGGATTGGGGCGAGCTGGACTTCTTCCTCGTGGATCTGCCCCCCGGCACCGGCGATGCGCAGCTCTCGCTCGTCCAGACGATTCACCTCCACGGCGCCCTGATCGTGACCACGCCGCAGCAGGTCGCGACCGGCGACTCGCTGCGCGGCGGCAAGATGTTCGAGCGGGTAGGGACGAAAGTGTTGGGAGTGGTCGAGAACATGAGCTATTACGTCTGCGAGCATTGCGGTGAGAGGAGCGAGCTGTTTCTGGCGGGGGGCGGCGAGCGCCTCGCGGCCGAGCTGGGCGTCCCGCTGCTGGGTCAGATTCCGCTCCAGGCCGGACTCGCCCGGCTCGCCGACGGCGGCCAGCCCATCGTCGTCTCCCAGCCCGACTCCCCGGCCGGGCAGGCCCTGACGGACACCGCCCGCCAGGTCGCGGCGCTGCTCCAGACCGCACGCTCCGGGCCGCTGCCCATCGCGCGCTGAACATGCGGCTCGTCGCGGCCGCGGTGTTTCTGCTGCAGACCGCGGAGGGCACGCCGCGCCCCGCGCGCGCCGATCTTCGCGCCGGTCTCGACACGCTGTACGCTGGCGAGTTCGCCACCGCCGCGCGCGTGTTTGCGGACCTCGCCGCGCGGGACACCGCCGATCCCGCGCCCCTCATCTTCCAGGCGGGCGCGTTCATCTGGTGGGCCGCCGCCAAGGACTCCGACGCCTTCGCCGCGGACACGATCGACTCGCTGCTGGATCACGCCATCGCATTGGCGAAGACCTGGGTGCCCGGTATCGATCGCGACTTTTGGCTGGCCACCGCGCTCGGGTACCGCGCGCGCGAGCGGGACCTGCACGGCCACGCCTGGGGCGCGGCGAAGGACGCCAAGGCGATGCGCGATGCCTACCGTCGCGTCCTCGCCGCCGATTCGTCCTGCACCGACTGCTATCTCGGCCTCGGCCTCTACAGTTATGGACTGGCCCGGGCGAGCACCATCGCCAAGCTCGTGGCCCGGATCATCGGGTTGGGAGGCGGGAACGCCGAAGAAGGGCTCGCGATGATGCGACGCGTCGCCCGTGAGGGCGACCTGGCGCGCGTGGAAGGCACCTGGGTGCTGGCGGCCGCCCTGATCCGCGAAGCCGACCGCGACGATCGCCGCCGATCCGAGCTGCGGAACGAGGCTGTGGTCCTGGTGGAGGCGCTCGCCGTCCGCTATCCGGCGAATCCGGTGTTCCAGCGCTTTCTCCACGAGATGGCGCACGTGCCCCCGTGACCGAAGCCGCCGTCCGGACCCCGGGGGTGCTGACGACCGGCCCACTCCGGCCGGTGATTCTGCGTCTCGCCCTTCCCGCCGTCGCGATGATGGCGTGCCACTTCACCTTCGGCGTCATCGACGCGATGTGGGTGGGCCGCATCATCGGCCCCGCGGCGCTCGCGGCCGTCTCGACCGCCGGGTTCTACGTCTGGATCCTGTTGAACCTGGGCGAGATGGTGGAGGTCGGTCTGATCGCCGTCGCGGCCCGGCGCCACGGAGAAGGGTCTCCCGACCGGGCCGCCCGCGTCGCGGGCGCCGCGGTGCTCTACGCCCTCGCCGCCGGTGTGACGGTCAGCGCCATCGGCCTGGCGCTCACCGGCCCCCTGTTCCGCTTCATGACGGTGCCGAGCGAGGTCGCGCGGCTAGGGCACGCGTACCTCGGCACCTGGCTCCTGGGCGGACCGCTCGTCTTCGGGTTCTTCGCGATCGAGGCCGCGTTTCGCGCGTCGGGCGACACGCGCACGCCGATGTGGCTGCTCGCGGGATCCGTGCTGCTGTCGCTCGTGCTCGACCCGCTGCTCATCGCCGGGCTGGGTCCGTTCCCACGCCTGGGAGTGGAAGGGGCGGCGCTCACGTCGGTCATGATCCGCGGCAGTGGGTTTCTGATCGGCGTCGTGATCGCATTCCGGCGCGGGTTGATCCGGCTCGACCTCCCCGATTGGCGCGCCGTTCCAACGATGCTGCGGGTCGGCGCGCCGTTGTCGCTCGCCGGGGTGCTGCTGTCGCTCATTTACATGTGGCTCACCCGATTCACCGCGCGGTTCGGGACCCCGGCACTGGCGGCGCTGGGGATCGGGCACAAGGTCGAAGGGCTGGGCTTCATCGCCATCTCGGGGTTCGCCCTGTCGGCGGCGGCGCTCGTGGGGCAGAACCTCGGTGCCGGCCGGGAGGACCGGGCTCGTCGGGCGGCGCGGCTCACGATTCTCTATTGCCTCTGTGTCACCGTGCCCACGGCCCTGGCGTTCGTGACCATCCCCGAGCGTCTGGTGGCGCTGTTCACGACCGATCCCGGCGTGATCGAGGACGGCAGTCTCTACCTGCGCATCATCGCGTTCGCGCAGATCGGTCAGACCTTCGAAATCGTGCTCGAGGGCGCCCTGGCCGGCGCCGGTTACACTTTCTGGCCGATGCTGGTGGGCACGGTGTTCACCGCGTTGCGCGTGCCGCTCGCGGCATTGTGGTCCGGGCCGCTGGGACTGTTCGGCATCTGGCTGGCGCTGTCACTCACGGCGATCGCTCGAGGCCTCGCGAATACCGTCTTTTGGCTGTCGGGCACGTGGCGCCGCGCCACTGTGTAGCGCTGACAGCCGATAGCTGATAGCTGATAGCCATGTCCATCATCACCCTGCTGACCGATTTCGGCACCGCCGACAACTACGTCGCGGAGGTGAAAGGGGTGTTGTTGTCTCGCGCCCCCATGGCCACACTGGTCGACGTGTCGCACGATGTGCCTCCGGGGAGCGTGCGCGCGGGCCAGTACCTCCTGTCGCGGGTGTGGCAGCGATTTCCGGCCGGGACCGTGCACCTGGTCGTCGTGGATCCCGGCGTGGGGACCGACCGCCGGGCGCTCGCCGCGCAAGCGGGCGGACATCGATTCGTCGGGCCGGACAACGGCGTGTTCACGCCGCTCCCTGAGGACGCGCGCTTCGTGGCGCTGCCGATCCTGCGGGACGCGTCGCCCACGTTTCACGCGCGCGACGTCTTCGCTCCGGCCGCCGCCCGGCTCGCCGCCGGGGCGCGCCTGGACGAGCTGGGGACGGTCGTGTCCGATGTGGTTCGCAGGCCCATGCCCTCGCCCCGGGTGTCGGACACCGTGGTGGTCGGAGAGGTGGTTTACGGCGACCGCTTCGGCACGCTGATCAGCAACATTCCGCGGGAGCTGATCCGGTCCGGCGCGCCGATCAAGGTCGCCGACACGGCCGTGGGCCCGCTGCGCCGCACGTTCGGCGATGTCGCGCCCGGCAAACTGGTGGCGTACGTCGGGAGCGGGGGCACCGTGGAGATCGCGGTGCGGGACGGCAGTGCGGCGAGCGTCCTCGGGGTCGGCGTGGGGGCCCTGGTGACCGCGGATCGCGGCCGGACGCGCTGAAGGCTGGCGCGCCCCGATCTGCCGTCCCATTCTATGGGCCTCTCATGATTCAGCTCGGGTGCCGTCCGTGACCCCGCGCAAGCGGGCCGTGGCCCGTCCGGCGGCCGATCCCGTCGCCGAAGCGTTGCGCCGCTCGGCGCTCATCGTCGAGCACCTCTACGACGGGATCATCGTCACCGATCCGGCCGGGACGATTTTGGAATGGAATCCGGCGGCCGAGCGGATGTTCGGCTACACCCGGGCCGAAGCCCTGGGGCAGAACGCCGAAATCCTGAACCGTGCCGGCGAGGGGCCGGCCCTCACGCAAGCGATCAAGGCCGGGATGCGCTCGGGCGGCCAGTGGTCCGGGGAGATCAAAGTCCAGGCCAAGGACGGCACCGAGCGTGAGGTCGAGGCAATCGTCATCGCGCTGCGCGACGCGCGCGGCCGCACGATTGGCCGTGTCTCGGTGAACCGGGACATCACCGAGCACCGCCGCTCGGAACGGATCCGCAGCGCCACGTTCCTCATTTCGGAAGCGGCGAATTCCACCGAGAACCCGCAGGAGCTGTTCCGCGCCATCCACGACATCGTGGGCGAGCTGATGCCCGCCAAAAACCTCTACATCGCGCTGTACGATCCCGCGTCCGACACGGTGAGCTTTCCGTACTTCGTGGACGAGCACGACGCCGCGGGCGACCCCAAGCGACTGGGAAAGGGGCTCACCGAGTACGTGCTGCGCACCGGCCAGTCGCTGCTGGTCACGCCGGAGCACTCCCAGGAGCTCGAGCGCTCCGGCCACGTGGAGGTGATCGGCACGCCCTCACTCGACTGGCTGGGCGTGCCGCTCAAGGTGGGGGAGCGCACGCTGGGCGTCCTCGCGGTTCAGAGCTACTCCCCCGGCGTGCGCTACGGGGAGCACGAGAAGCACATTCTGCAGTTCGTGTCGACGCAGGTGGCCATGGCCATCGAGCGCAAGCGCATCGATGAGGAGCGTCGGGGCCAGGAGGAATTCCTGCGACAGGTGATCGATCTCAATCCCAACCTGATCTTCGTCAAGGACTGGGACGGTCGCTTCACCCTGGTCAACCGGGCGTTGGCCGAGCTGTACGGGACGAGCCCCGAGGATCTGGTGGGGCGGCGCGACTCGGATTTCAACCCCAACAGCGAGGAAGTCGAGCAATACCTCCGGGACGACCGCGAGGCGATGACGAGCGGCCGGCCGAAGTTCATCCTGGAGGAAACCAACACCGATGCGCGGACCGGACGCCGGCGGTGGTTTCAGGTCATCAAGGTCCCACTCCGCTCCGCCGACGGCGAGCCGCAGGTGCTCGGCGTGGCGACTGAGATCACGCATCGCAAGGAGCTCGAGAGTCAACTGCGGCAGGCGCAAAAAATGGAAGCCGTGGGGCAGCTCGCCGGCGGCATCGCACACGATTTCAACAACGTGCTCACGGCGGTGCTCGGCTACACCCGGCTGCTGCTGAAGGACGCGACACTGTCCGAACAGGCGCGCAGCGACGTCGAGGAGATCGAGCAGGCCGCCCGGCGCGCGGCGTCGCTCACACAGCAGCTGCTGGCGTTCAGCCGCAAGCAGATGCTCCAGTTGGCCATCCTCGACCTCAACGAGGTGGTGCAGGGGATGCGCTCCCTGTTGCGGCGGCTGATCGGCGAGCACATCACGCTCGTCGCCACGCTCGACCCCCAGCCGATGCTGGTGCGCGCCGACCTGGGTCAGCTCCAGCAGGTCATCGTCAACCTCTCGGTCAACGCGCGCGACGCGATGCCGGCGGGGGGCATCCTCACGATCGCCACCGCCGCGGTCGAGTTGGGCCCGACGTTCGTGGTCGCCCGCCCCGGCTCACAACCCGGACCGCACATCCTGCTGCAGGTGTCCGACACGGGGATGGGAATGGACGCCGAGACGCGAGGGCGGGTGTTCGAGCCGTTCTTCACCACCAAGGCGGTTGGCAAGGGAAGCGGCCTCGGGCTTGCCACGGTGTACGGGATCGTAAAGCAAAGTGGCGGCTATATCGACGTCTCCAGCGAGCCGACGCAGGGGAGCGTCTTCACCGTATACCTCCCGCGCGTGATGGATGGCGTCCCGGCGCCCCAGGAGACGCCGCCGGCGGAGCCGGCGGGCGCCGGCGGGGAAACGGTCTTACTGGTGGAGGACGAACCGGGTGTCCGCAGCCTGGCGCGTCGCGCGTTGCAGCGGTTCGGCTACCGCGTGCTGGAGGCCGGCAACGGGCAGGAGGCGTTGATGGTCGCGCGGCAGTTCGAGAACGCGATCGACCTGCTCCTCACCGATGTCGTGATGCCCGAAATGGGCGGCCGCGAGCTGGCGCAGATCCTGAAGCGCGAGCGTCCGACGACGCGCGTGCTGTACACGTCGGGATATCCGGATACCGCCGGACTCCAGGAAGAAGTGCAGGAGGCCGTCGTGGCGTATCTGCCGAAGCCGTACACGCCCGAGGTGCTGGCGCAGAAGGTGCGCGACGTGCTCGACGCGCCGGCGCCCGCCGCCGGAGAGGGTGCGGGCCGGTAAGACAAACGGACGGCGAGGGTCACGTCGACCAGTCGCCGTCCGTTGCGATGTGCGGTGCTGGAGTCAGCGCCCGAAGTCGCCCGATGGTGTCGGGATCCGCACGTGGGCCATCACCCGCTCGGCAAAGCCGAACTCGGGACCGAAGCGCGGCAGCTGCACGAGGTCACGCAGCAGCTTGCGCTCGCGCTCCGCGGTCGTCAGGCACTCGCGGCAATCGGCGAGATGCATGACCCGCGTCGCGCCGAGGAGCCCCTGGGCCCACAGCTCGATCTCGTCGGGGGTGAGGTGCGGATTGCGAGAAAGTTCAGCCATGGCCCGCCTTACGGCCCCCTCCGGATACCGGTTTCATTCGTTCACTCCCTCGAGATAGACACGTAACTCGTTGCGACCCCGGTGGATGTAGGTCTTCACGGTGCCGAGCGGCAAATCGAGCATCTGGGCGATCTCTTCGTAGCTGTGTCCCTCGACGTGTCGCAGCAAGATGCAGGCCCGGTACTCGGGGCGCAGCCGGGCGATGGCGCGCTCGATGTGGCTGCCCAGCTC
>JBGQHV010000156.1:0-7945 GCA_041498155.1 Gemmatimonadota bacterium
GGTCGTCGTACCCGAGGACGCGCTCGTCCCGGTGCAGGGCGCGAACTTCGTCTGGGTGGTGACGGAGGGGAAGGCCAATCGGCGCCAGGTCGGGATCGGGGTGCGCACGCCCGGGTTCGTGGAAATCGCGAGCGGCGTGGACGCCGGCGAGCAGGTCGTGGTGGGTGGGCTGGAGCTGCTGTTCCCGGGCGCCCCGGTGATGGCGCGAGTCGTGGACCGCACGCCGCAGGTGGCCGGAGAGCGGTGACGCGCGCCGCGGCGCTCATCGCCGGACTGAGTCTCGGCTGCGCCGCAGCGGGTGGGCACACGCCTGGCCCCGTACCACCGGCGGCGACGGCGTCGGTTCCGTTGGAGGTGCGCCTCGGCTATCCCGCCGGCTCGAGGCTCCTCATCCTGCATTTCGACGATCTTGGGGTCGCCGGGCCGGAGAACCGCAGCGCCTGGGCGGCGCGGGATTCCGGACTCGTGATTTCCGCCAGCGTTATCGTGCCGGGACCGAAGTTCCAGGAGGTGGCCGCCTACGCGCGCGCCCATCCGGAGTTCGATCTGGGCGTCCACTTGGCGCTCACCAGCGAGTGGCCCGGCTACCGCTGGGGACCGATCGCGACGCGTGCAGGTGTCCCCACATTGCTCGACGCCGACTCCCTGCTGCGCCGCGCGTGGACCGATACGACGGCCGTGCGCTGGCAGGATGTGGAGCAGGAGCTGCGGGCGCAGGTCGCCGCGGCGCGCGCGGCGGGCATCCGGCCCAGTCACCTGGACGTGCACGAGTACGTGCTGTTCACGCGTGGCCCGGTGCTGTTCGAGATCTTGCGCCGGGTGGCGCAGGACGCCGGCGTGCCGTTTCTGAGCGCGCGGGAATGGATCGCCGGACGGGAGCCGATGCGGCAGCTGCCGGCGGGTCCGCTCCAGCTGGCCCGTGTCGTGGCGATCGCGCCCGACGTGCCCCCGGCGGAGTGGGGCGCGTTCTACGACGCCCAGGTCCGGGCGCTGCCGCCGGGCGTGTCGGAGCTGATCGTCCACCCCGCCGCGGACTCGACCGCCATGAAGGCGCTGACGCGCGATCGGGTGAACTGGGGCGCCGCCTGGCGCGCCCGCGACTGGGCGTTCGTGGCGAATCCGCGATTCCGCCGGCTGCTCGCCGCAGAGCGCGTGCACCTCGTCACCTGGCGACAGATCGATTCCGTGCTGAGCGGCACCCCTTTGCGATGAAGGAGCAGGCGACATGACCAGCTGTGTGATTCCCCGACCCGCCGCGGACGAGCACGCACCCTACTATGGGACGTACATCGTCAAGGTCCCCGAGGGTGACCTGTGCCGGATTCTCACCGATCAGCTCGCCGAAACCCTCGCCCTGATCCGGTCGATTCCGGAGGCCCGGGGCACGCACCGCTACGCGCCGGGGAAGTGGAGCATCAAGGAGGTGATCGGCCACGTGTGCGACAGCGAGCGCATCTTCAGCTATCGGGCGTTGCGCATCGCCCGGGGTGATGCCACGCCGCTCCCGGGGTTCGAGCAGGATGACTACGTCCCCACGGGCCGATTCGACCAGCGCACCCTCGCCGATCTGAGCGAGGAGCTGGCGGCGGTCCGCCAGGCGTCGCTCCAGCTGTTCCGGCACCTCGACCCCGAGGCGCTGGAGCGCCGTGGTACGGCGAGCGGTAATCCGATCACGCCGCGCGCGCTCGCGTACATCGTCGCGGGGCACGAGCGCCACCACGTGGAGATCTTGAAGGCGAAGTATCTCTAGCGTGGCCACGCGCTCCCTGGGCCCGGATGCCCCCGCGGTGTCGGCCGTCGGACTCGGCGGCATGCATCTGTCGATCTCCGGGCGCCCCGACGACGCGACCGGCGTCGGCGTCATCCGGGCGGCGCTCGAGCACGGCGTCACCCTGATCGACACCGCCGACGTGTATTGCCTCGACGACGGCGAGCTGGGCCACAACGAGCGGCTGGTCGCCGCGGCGCTGCGGGAGTGGGCGGGGGCGCGCGGGCAGGTGATCGTCGCGACCAAGGGCGGCATGACCCGACCCGGCGGCCGGTGGGGACGCAATGGCCGCCCCGAGCATCTGCGCCGCGCCTGCGACCGCTCGCTCAAGGCCCTCGGCGTCGACCGCATCGACCTCTATCAGCTCCACACTCCCGATCCCGAAGTGCCGTTCGCCGAGAGCATCGGCGCGCTCGCCGAGCTGCAGCGCTCGGGGAAGGTCCGGTGGATCGGTCTCTCGAACGTCTCGGTCGCCGACATCACGGAGGCATCCCGCCTCGTCACCGTCGTCACGGTCCAGAACCGGCTCAACCCGTTCTTCCGGGAAGCGCTCGAGAGCGGTGTCGTCGCGCATTGCGAGCGACACGGGATCGGGTTTCTCGCCTACAGCCCCGCGGGCGGTGGGCGGTTGAACCTGAAGCTGCCCGCGCACCCGGTGCTCGGACCGATCGCCCGCCGGCACGGCGTCTCCCCGCACGCGATCGTGCTCGCCTGGGTGCTGTCGCAGGGGACGACGGTGATCCCCATTCCGAGCGCGCGCACCGTAGGGCACGCCGTGGATTCGCTTACGGCGGCCGGAATAGACCTCAGCCCGGCCGAGCGGGTGGCCATCGACGGGGCCGAGTTCTCTAGGGCCTGAGAGGGTTTTGACTTCGGCGCCCCATGCTGTTAGGGTTCGAGGAGCGACGGGCGCGCCTTCTGCGTGCCGGCTTCCAGCGAACGGCAAGGCGGGATTCGGCCAGAGCGCCGGTCTCGCCTTCCTCGTTAAATCCCAAGGAGTAGGGCCATGCGCATCACCGGCAAGGTGAAGTGGTTCAACGACAGCAAAGGGTTCGGGTTCATCAGCCGTGAGGACGGGGAGAAGGACTGCTTCGTCCATCATTCCGCGATCCAGGCCACGGGGTTCAAGACACTCGCCGAGGGCGATCGCGTCGAGTTTGACGTGGTGCAGGGCGAGAAGGGGCCGGCGGCGCAGAACGTGGTAAAGCTGAGTTGAGCAGCTCCCCGGCACCAATTGGTTTTCCGGATGTGGGCCATCCCGACCACGCTCGGGGTGGCCCTTTGTATCCGGCACCTTCACACGGGCGGCGCAGATGAGCGAGATCGTGATCGGCGACAACGACCGGCTGGAGTGGGCGCTCAAGGCGTTCCGCCGCAAGGTCCAGAAATCGGGTGTCCTGAAGGAGCTGCGCCAGAAGCGGTTTTACGTGAAGCCGAGCACCGCCAAGCGTCTCAAGGCGGCGGCCGCACGGCGCCGCAAGGCGGAGCGCCGCCGCGGGAGCCGGGAGCGCTAATGGCGAAGGAAGAAGCAATCGAAGCAGACGGGACCGTGACGGAAGTGCTGCCCAACGCGACGTTCCGCGTTCACCTGCCCAACGGCCATGACGTGCTCGCCACGATGGCGGGCAAGATGCGCCGTTTCCGCATCCGGGTTCTCGCCGGCGACCGCGTTACCCTCGCGTTGTCGCCCTACGATCTCACGCGGGGCCGCATCACGTTCCGGCACAAGTGAACCGCTCGCAGTTCGCGCTGTCGCGCAAAGGGCTCGTGCTGGGGAGCGGCCCATTGGAGTGCCCCGGGTGTGGTGATCGGCTCGTCTTCGGCGCCGACCGGCTGGGGCGGACCACGGAGTCGTGCGGGTGCGGCTACTACGCGCTCGTGCGCATGCGGGCCGGCGAAACCGGCGGCCAGGCGGGAGCATCGCGATGAGTGAGCGCTGGGATGCACGACTGGCGCCGTTCCGGGGTCCGGACACGGCCCGGAGTGTGTGGCAGCTGGTCAGCACGGCGACGCTGCTGGCGGTGGCCTGGGCGCTCATGTACTTCAGCCTGCGCGTGAGCTACTGGCTCACGCTGCTGCTCGCCGTGCCTGCGGCGTTCCTCCTGGTGCGGCTCTTCATCGTCCAGCACGATTGCGGCCACGGCTCGTTCTTCCGCTCGCCCCGCGTAGCGGACTTCGTGGGCTCGGCGATCGGGGTGCTCACGCTGACCCCCTACCACTACTGGCGCAAAGCCCATGCGATGCACCACGCGACCTCGGGGAACCTCGAGCACCGCGGGTTCGGGGACATCGACACCCTCACCGTGGAGGAGTACCGCTCCCGCACGCCCTGGCAGCGGTTCAAGTATCGCGTGTACCGCCACCCGGTGGTGCTGTTCGGCGTCGGCGCCGTGCTGCAGTTCTTCGTGCTGCACCGCTTGCCCACCATCGTGCCGCGGACCTGGACGCGCGCGCGCTGGAGCATCTTCTGGACCGACGTGGGGATCGCCGCGTTCGTCGTCGGGATGGGCCTGCTGGTCGGGTTCCGGCAATTCCTGCTCGTGCATCTCCCGCTCATGACCCTGTCGTGCTCGATCGGTGTGTGGCTGTTCTACATCCAGCACCAGTTCGAGCCGACCTACTGGGAGCACGACGAGCAGTGGGCCTATAACGACGCGGCGTTGACCGGCAGCTCGTATTACCGGCTGCCGCGGCTGCTGCAGTGGGCCACCGGCAACATCGGCCTGCACCACGTGCACCATCTCAGCGCCCGCATCCCCAACTACCGCCTCCAGGAAGTGCTGGAGTCGATTCCCGAGCTGCAGCGTGTCACGACCCTGACGTTGTGGGAGAGCTTCCGCTGCGTCCGGCTCGCGCTGTGGGACGAGCGTCAACGGAAGCTGGTGCGCATCCCGCGACGATGACCGCGGGCGGCAGCGCCCTCTTCGACCGCTTTCCCGGCCTGCGGAACCGGCTCCCCTGGACTCCGCTCGCCACGCTCCCGACGCCCGTTGACGCCTGGCCACCCTCCGCTGAGCTCCCCGGAGGGTTGTTCGTCAAGCGCGACGATCTCACATCGCCACTCTACGGCGGCAACAAGATCCGGAAGTTCGAGTTCGCACTCGCCCTGGCGCGGGAACGCCAGGCACGGGCCCTCGTGACCCTCGGCGGGATCGGGACGAACCAGGGCCTGGCGCTCGCGCTGCACGGCCGGGCCGCGGGCTTCACCGTGGAGGTATCGCTCGCGCCGCAACCGATCACCACGGCCGTGCGGGACAACCTGCGCGGTCTCGTGGCCGCCGGTGCGGCATTGCGCTTCGCGCGCACCGGATTGGGCGCGCTGTGGGGTGCGTGGCGTGCGGTGCGCGCGCGACGCGCGGCCGGCGAGCGCCCCTTCTTCATCCCTGCCGGCGCCTCAACCCCGCTCAACACCGTCGGGTACGTCGCGGCGGCGCTCGAGCTCGCGGCGCAGATCGAGCAGGGCGTGCTGCCGATGCCGCACCGGATTTTCGTCGCGGCAGGCACCTGTGGCACCGCCGCCGGCCTCGTCGCCGGGTGCAAGCTCGCCCGCTTGCCGACGCGCGTCACCGCCGTGCGGGTGTTGGGCGCCTTCCGGGCGAACCGCTGGTCGATCGCGGGCCTCGCGCGGCGCACCATGGCCCTGTTGCGGGCGCTGGAGCCGGCCGTCCCGGACGTGCCGATCGCCGACGGCGACTTCGACTTCCTGACCGGCTTCCTGGGACGGGGCTACGGCGATCCGACGCCGGCGGCCCGATCCGCCGTTGCCTGGGCCGCGCCGCGACTGCGCCTGGAGACGACCTATACCGGCAAGACCATGGCCGCGTGGCTGGCGAACGCCGCGCAGGCGGGGGCGCGTCCGGTGTTGTTCTGGAACACCTTCAACTCCGCCGCCTTTCCACAAGCCTCCGACCTCGACTCCCTGCCGGCTCCGCTGCGGCGGGCGCTGACGGAGGTCTGACGGGCGGGCGGCGCTCCGCGGCTTACTTTATTCACGTCCGTCGCCACCCGTTCGAGGAGACCCCGTGTCCGTGTCGCGCCATTGCTGCCTCATCGCCGCCGCGCTGATCAGTGCCGTGCCACTGGTCGCCCAGACGACCACCGCGCCCCCCATCACGCCGCAGGATCTGCGGCAGCGGCTCACCGCCATCGCGGACGACTCGATGGGGGGGCGCCGATCGGGCTCCGTGGGAGATTCCAAGACGGCCGACTACGTCGCCTCAGAATTCCGGCGCCTCGGCCTGCGGCCCGCGGGGGACGGCGGGACGTGGTTCCAGACGGTCCCGTTCTTCTTCGCTGAACCCGCGGCGGCCTCGCTGGCGGCGGGCGGCGCGACGCTCACCGCCGGCGTGGACTACATCCTCGTCGGCCGACCGGTGGCGAGCTCACCGCTGACCAGCGCCACGGCCGTCTATGGGGGATCCGCGACCGACTCCTCGGGGTGGATCGGCGCCGACCAGGCGGCCGGAAAGGTTGTCGTGTTCGACGTGCGGCCCGGCCCGGACGGCCAGCGCCATCTGGTGCCGCGGCTGCGCGGGCTTGCGACGAGCGCGCGGTTCGCCCACGCGGCGGTGCTGGCGGTGGCGGAGCTCGATCTCCTGGCGCCCGAAATCGTGGCACAGATCGGCGAGCGTCGCCTGACGTCCGATACGACCCGCGTGAGCGGCCAGCCGGTCGTGCTGCTCGTGACACCGGGCGCGGCTGAGCGGTTGCTCGGTGCTCCCACGGCGGGATTGACCCCAGGGGCCGGGGGCGGCGCGGTGGCGGGTGATCTTGGCGTGCGATTCACGGCGGTACCGTATCCGGCCCGCAACGTCGTCGCCGTGCTGCCCGGCACCGATCCGGCGCGGCGTGGCGAATACGTCGCCCTCACCGCGCACAACGATCACGTGGGCTTCGACCACAGTCCGGTGGATCACGACTCGCTGCGTGCCCACAACCAGGTGGTCCGGCCGATGGGCGCCGACTCTCCCGACCGGCCGGCGACGGCGGAAGAGCAGGCGCGGGTCGCTCAGATTCTCGATAGTCTGCGGAAGGTCCGGCCGGCCCGCCGTGACTCGATCCGCAACGGGGCTGACGACGACGGTTCGGGCACCGTCGCGATCCTCGAGATCGCCGAAGCGCTGACCAAGGGGCCGGACCGCCCGCGGCGCTCTGTCCTGTTCGTGTCGCACACCGGGGAAGAGGAGGGCCTGGTCGGGTCGAGCTGGTTCACCGATCACGCCACGGTCCCCATCGACTCGATCGTCGCGGAGATCGACGAGGACATGGTCGGGCGTGGGACGGCGGCCGATCTCCCCGATGGTGGGTCGACCTACCTCGAGGTCGTGGGCGCCCGCCGCCTGTCCAATGAGTTCGGCGACCTGCTCGAGGCGGCCAACGCCGCGCAGCCCGAGCCGTTCAAATTCAACTACGCGTTCGACGTGCCCGGCCATCCACTGCAGTACTACTGCCGGGCCGATCACTACAGCTACGCGCGCTACGGCATTCCCAGCGTCGCCCTGTCGCGCGGCGAGCACGAAGACTACCACCAGGTGACCGACGAGGCGCAGTACATCGACTACGACGACCTGGCCCGTGTGGCCCGGCTGGTGCGGGACGCCGCGCTGCGGATCGCCAACCTCGATCACCGGCCCGCACTCGATCATCCCAAGGGGGATCCGCACGCGCCGTGCGTGCAGTGAGCCGGCTCGCGCTCACCCGCGAGGTGAGTCCCGCCATCAGGCGCTGCGAGCTGGTGCATCTCGAGCGGCGCCCCATCGACGTCGAGCTGGCGCGGGCGCAGCACCACGCGTACGAGGCGGCGTTGCGCGGGGCCGGGTGCCAGGTGCGCACCCTGCCCGCCGAGGCGTCGCTGCCGGACTCGGTCTTCGTGGAGGACACGGCCGTCGTGCTCGATGAGGTCGCCGTCATCACCCGGCCGGGCGCCGAGTCGCGCCGTCCGGAAACCGGCGCGGTCGCCGCGATTCTCGGGGAGTATCGGCCGCTCACCTCGATCGCGGCGCCCGGGACGATGGACGGAGGCGACGTCCTGGTCATCGGGCGGACCGTCTTCGTCGGCGCGACCGATCGGACCAACCAGGCGGCGATCGACCAGCTGGGCGCCGCATTGGCTCCGCACGGCTATCGGGTCGAGCCCGTGGCGGTGCGCGGGTGCCTCCACCTCAAGTCGGCCGCCAC
>JBGQHV010000157.1:0-7903 GCA_041498155.1 Gemmatimonadota bacterium
CAAGCCGAAGAAAGGGCCCAAGCGGGAATGGGATTGAGGACGGGGCCTGTAGCTCAGGTGGTTAGAGCGCACGCCTGATAAGCGTGAGGTCGGTAGTTCAACTCTACCCAGGCCCACTGACGGTGGTGAAGCCTCGTGAGCGGTTACGCTCGCGGGGCTTCGTCCTTCTCTCACACGGAAAGCGATTCGTTATGCGACGCTGGCTGGTGTGCTCATGCGCGCTCCTCTGGCCGCTGGCGAGCGGCGCCGCCCAGGAACCGACCCAACGGACCTTCACTCACGCCGACACGCTGCGCGGCGCCAACACGCCGCAACGCAGCTGGTGGGACGTGACCTTTTATGACCTCCACGTTACGGTGCACCCCGCCGACAGCACCATCGCGGGCTACACCGGCATCACCTACCGCGTGCTGCGACCCGCCCAGGAGATGCAGATCGACCTGCAGGTCCCCCTCACCGTCGACAGCATGCTCCAGGACGGCCGGCGCATTGCTTACCGTCGGGACGGCAACGCGTTCTTCGCCACACTGACCACGCCGCTGCGGGCGGGCGACCGGCGCACGATCACCGTCTATTACCATGGCGCGCCTGTCGCCGCGAAGCGCCCCCCGTGGGATGGCGGGCTGATCTGGGCCCAGGACAGTGCGGGGCATACCTGGATCGCGACCGCGAACGAAGGCACCGGCGCAAGCGTGTGGTGGCCGAACAAGGACTATCTGGCGGACGAGCCGGACAGCCAGCGAGTCGCGATCACGGTGCCCAACCCGCTGTTCGACGTTTCCAACGGCCGGCTGCGGAGCGTGACGCCGCATCCTGACAGCACGACGACGTACGAGTGGTTCGTCACGAGCCCGATCAACAATTACGACGTGGCCATCAACGCCGGGGCCTACGCCCACTTTACGACGATCTACGCCGGTGAATCGGGCCCGCTCACGATGGACTTCTGGCCGCTGGCGTCCCACCTCGAGACGGCTGAACGCCAATTCACGCAGGCGCAAACCATGATGAAGTGCTTCGAATCGTGGTTCGGGCCTTACCCGTGGTACGCGGACGGCTACAAGCTGGTCGAAGCGCCGCATCTCGGCATGGAGCACCAGACCGCGGTGGCGTACGGCAATCACTACCAGAACGGGTACCTGGGACGCGACCTGTCGCACACGGGGCTGGGCCTCTTGTGGGACTTCATCGTGGTGCACGAGAGCGCGCACGAATGGTTCGGGAACAGCATCTCGATGCGGGACCAGGCGGACATGTGGGTCCACGAGAGCTTCGCCAACTACTCGGAGAACCTGTATACCGAGTGCCTCGCCGGCCGGGAGGCGGGAGCCCAGTACGCGATCGGGACACGCCGCAACATCCGCAACGACCGCCCCATCGTCGGAGCGTACGGCGTCAACGACGAAGGCTCGGGCGACATGTACTACAAGGGCGGCAACATGCTGCATACGATCCGCCAGATCATCGGTGACGACGCCAAATGGCGCGCCATTCTGCGCGGCCTGAATCAGACGTTCTGGCACCAGACGGTCACTGGCCAGCAGGTGCAGGACTACATCAGCCGGCAGGCCGGCATCGATTTGGGCAAGGTGTTCCAGCAGTACCTCACGACCACGCAGGTGCCGGCCCTGGAGTACGCCATCGCCGACTCGACGCTGTCCTACCGGTGGACTCACGTCGTGACCGGATTCGACATGCCCGTGAAGGTCACCGCCACCGATTCGGGGTTCACGCTGATTCACCCGACCGAGTCGTGGCAGCGCATGGCCATTCATCTGAAGGACCCGGCCACGTTCCACGTGGATCAGAATTTCTACGTGCTGACGCAACACGACCTCTCCGCCCCGCCGGCGCCGCAGGCCGGGCGCTAACGGCCGGGCCGTATGACCACGATACTCCCCGCCGTGCTGCTGGTGGTGTGCTGCGTGGTGGGCCTGCTGCTCGTCCCCCTCGGCCTGCCGGGGTTGTGGGTGATGGTGCTGGGGGTCATCGGGTACGGCTGGCTCACCGGGTTCCGCACCGTGGGTGTGGCGACGATTGCCATCGTCGTCGGGCTGGCCCTGATCGGGGAAGTCATCGAGTGGTGGCTGGGCTTCTGGTTCGCCGAGCGCTACGGCGGATCGCGGCGCGCCGGGTGGGGCGCGCTGGTGGGTGGCATCGTCGGGGCGATCGTGGGTGTCCCGGTGCCGGTCATCGGCAGCGTGATCGGCGCGTTCGTGGGGTCGTTCATCGGCGCCGCCGTATTCGAATACACGCGGCAACTCTCGGCCGGCGTCGCGTTGCGGGCGGGCTGGGGGGCGGTACTGGGCCGCGCCGCGGCCGCAGGTTTGAAGATGGCCCTGGGACTGGCGATCGCGGTGATCGGGGCGTTCGCCGCGCTGCGGAGTTAGCGCTGCGCTCCCTGGAAGTAACGGAGCAGGACGGGCGCTTTGTCGCCCGGATCGCCACGACCGCCGATCCGGTACCGGCCGCCGGGGAAGTGCTGGTGCGCGTGACCGCGTCCGGGCTGAACCGCGCCGACCTGTCGCAGATCGCCGGGCGCTATCCGCCGCCGCCCGGAGAATCGAGTATCCTGGGGCTCGAAGTGTCCGGGCACGTCGTCGAGACGGGAGCGCCGGTCTGCGCCCTGCTGGGCGGCGGGGGACACGCCGAGCTGGTCGCGGTGCCCACCGGGCAGATCCTTCCCGCCCCGCCGCCGCTCGATCTGGTGACGGCGGCCGGCATCCCCGAGGCCTTCCTGACCGCGTTCGTGAACCTGGTCGTCGAAGCCGGCCTCTCGGCCGGCCAGCGGGTGCTGATCCATGCCGGCGCCTCCGGTGTGGGACTGGCGGCGATCCAGCTCGCGAAACTGGCGGGGGCGCAAGTGGCCGCGACCACCCGGACGCCGGAGAAGACCGGCGCGCTCGTGTCGGCCGGGGCGGACATCGCGCTGGTCTCCGCCGATGAACGTTCCCTGTTGGAGATAGAGCGGCAGTGGGGTCGGGACGCCGTGGACGTCGTTCTCGACCCCGTCGGGGGCGCCACGCTGGCGGGCGACTTCCGTCTCCTCGCCACCGGCGGCCGCATCGTCGTGATCGCGACGATGGGTGGGCCCCGCACCGAGGTCGATCTCGCGCTGCTCATGCGGAAGCGGGCGCGGCTGGTCGGCTCCACGCTACGCGCGCGCAGCCGCGCGGAGAAGGCCGCCATCGTCAGCCGCTTCAACCGTGAATGTCTCCCTGGATTCGAGTCCGGACGGCTGCAGGTGAACGTGGACACCGTCGTCCCGCCGGAGCAGGCGGCCCAGGCATTCCAGCGGATGCAGGAGAACAAAACCATCGGCAAACTGCTCATCGTCTGGCACGACCCCTTGCGAGTAGTGCGGCCGGCCCTATCGTGAGTGAGCGAACCACTCACCGGACCGTCATGACCGCCGTGCCGCGCCGCCGTCCTGATCTCCTCCCCCCTGGGGAGCTGGAACCGCTGCTCCGAGCGATCCTCGACGCGGCACTCGACGCCTTCGTGCTCATGGACGCGGACGGAATCATTCGTTTCTGGAACCGGCAAGCGGAAGCGCTGTTCGGCTGGACCGAAGCGGAGGCGGTGGGGCGTTCGCTGTCTCAGACGATCATCCCGGAGCGGTTTCGAGACGGCCACGCGCACGGGCTCGCACGTTTCCTGGGGAGCGGCGCCGGGCCGATGGTGAACCAGCGGGTGGAGGTTACGGCCTGTCGTCGCGCCGGGAGCGAGTTGACCGTGGAGCTGTCGATCTCTCCGATCCAGGTTGGCGATGACTGGTATTTCGGGGCCTTCCTCTGTGACATCTCCGAACGCCAGCGGGTGTCCGCGGCACTCCAGGAGTCCCGGGCCCAGCTGCGCGATTTCGCCGGCCGGCTGCGGCAGGCGCGTGAGAGCGAGCGAGCGCAGATCGCCCGCCGCATTCACGACGAGCTGGGACAGGTGCTGACGGCGCTCCGGCTGGATATCGCGTGGCTCGAGGCCCGGCTCCCGAAAGATCAGCAGCCGTTGCGTGACAAGTGCGGCGCCATGGCGAAGGTGATCGAAGGCACGATCGGGCGGGTCCGCACGCTGGCGGCCGAGCTCCGCCCCGCCGTGCTCGACGATCTGGGGCTCCTGGCCGCGATCGAGTGGGAGACCCAGGAATTCGGCCGTCGCAGCGGGATTGCCTGTACGCTCCAGCTGCCGGCAGAGCTCGCCGCCTTGGATGCCGACCGCGCGACGGACCTGTTCCGCATCCTTCAGGAGGCGCTGACGAACGTGGCCCGGCACGCGGGGGCGCAACGCGTCGAGGTGCGATTACGGGTGGTCCGGGGCGAGCTGGTGCTGCATGTGGAGGATGACGGCCGCGGCATCACCTCTGCTGAAGCCACCGACCCGCGCTCGCTCGGGCTGCTCGGCATGCGCGAGCGGGCCTTGCTGTGGGACGGCGCGGTGGACGTGCAGGCCGGAAGTGCGGGTGGGACCTGCGTCACGGTTCGTCTCCCGCTCCCGCGCCGGGGAGGGGCCGCATGAGCCAGAGCATTCGCGTGGCGATCGCCGACGACCATCCGCTGGTCCGCGCGGGTCTGCGGCAGGTCATGGCGGAGGATCCATCGCTCACCGTGGTCGGCGAGGCGGCCGACGGCGACGAGACGATCACGCTCGTGCGGACGAGCGAGCCCGACGTGCTGGTGTTGGACATCACGATGCCCGGTGCGCCCTTTCCGGGACTGCTGCGTCTGCTGCGTACCGCCTTCCCCCAGGTACACGTCCTCGTGGTCACGATGCACGCCGAGGAGCAGTTCGCGGTGCGTGCCTTGAAGGAGGGCGTCTCCGGATACCTCACCAAGGGCGAGGCGCCGGAAGAGGTCATCACCGCGATCAAGCAGATCGCGGCGGGCGGACACTATCTCACCACCCCGATGGCGCTGCGCGCGGCCGCCGCCCTGGACCCCGGGGCCGCGGGGCTGCCGCACGAGCGCGTCTCCCGGCGCGAGTACGAAGTGCTCTGCATGATCGGCTGCGGCAAGACGGTGAAGCAGATCGCCGAGGATCTCGGATTGTCGCCGAAGACCATCAGTACGCACCGCGCGCGGCTGTTGCGGAAGATGCGGCTCAAGACGAGCGCCGAGCTGATCCGCTATGCGCTCCAGAATGGTCTGAGCGCCTGAGGAATCTGCTGATGTAGGGATAATGCCGACGAGGTGTCGGTTGCGGCTGATAGCCAGTATGTGCCTGCTTCCCTATGCATTAGGCCTTGCCTGCGTGCCTTGAGGGAGGCGCCCGCCCCATGTCCTCGAAACGAGACCCACGAGACGAGCCCGGCCGGCTCGAAGGCCCCACCGCCTACGCCATGAATGGTGACGTGGAGCGTATCCTCGCGGCGGGGTGCGACGGCTACCTGGCCAAACCGATCGATACGCGCGCGCTCCCCGACATGGTCGCGTCCTATCTGCACCCCACTGCTCAGCGGGAATGCCTGTGACCAATCCGGAGCCCGTAGCGGGGGATCTGCGGGCGAGCCGCGCGTTGTTGCAGGCCGTGGTGGAGGGGATCAGCGACCCGGTGTTCGTCAAGGACGCGGACGGTCGCTACCTCCTGATCAACGCGGCCAGCGCGGCGGTGTTCGGCAAGGACCGGAGCGAGGTGATCGGCACCAGCCCCACGGAGCAGTTCGCCGGCGACGCCGGCCGCCGCGTGCGGGAGAGCGATCTCCGGGTGATGCGCGTGGGCGAGCCGAGCACGGAGGAGGAGACGCTCCCCACGGCGGCGGGGGAGCGCACGTTTCTGGTCTCCAAGTCACCGTATCGGGACGCCGCCGGCCGCGTCATCGGCGTGATCGGTGTGGCGAAGGACATCACCGAGCGCCGGCGCGCCGACGCCACGATCCAGCGGCTGCTGACCGCCGTCGAACAGAGTCCCGCGGCGGTCGTGATCACGAACGTCGCCGGAGAGATCGAGTACGTGAACCGCAAGTTCAGCGACATCACCGGGCACCCCCAGGCGGGGGTCATCGGCCGCAATCCGCGATTCCTGAAGTCGGGGTTGACGCCGTTGCCGGTCTACCAAGAGCTGTGGGACACGATCCTCTCGGGATCCGTGTGGCATGGGGAGTTTCAAAACCGACGGAAGAATCACGATCTCTATTGGAACCGCGCGACGATCTCTCCGGTGAAGGATGCGGACGGGACGGTGACGCACTTCGTGGCGATCCAGGAGGATGTCACCGAGCAGAAACGCGCCGCCGAAGCGCTGTTCGAGAGCGAGGCGCGCTACCGCGCGGTCGCGGACGCTACCTTCGACGGCATCCTGCTCTCGCGCAACGGCGCCATCCTCGATGCCAACCGCGGGATCACCGAAATCTTCGGCTTTGAGCGGGGCGACATCGTGGGCCGGATGCTGGACCAGTTCGTGGCGCCCGAATCCCGGATGGAGGTGCAGCGGTTGTTCGGCGCCTCGGTGGAAGGCGTGTTCGAGGTTGTGGGGCTCCGCAAAGATGGGACCAAGGTCCGGCTCGAATGCATCGTGCGCAACTCGACCCACGAGAGTCAGCCGGCGCGCTTGACGGCGTTGCGGGACGTGTCGCAACGGCGGCTGCTCGAGGAGCAGCTGCGGCAAGCCCAGAAGATGGAGGCCGTGGGTCGTCTCGCCGGCGGGGTGGCGCACGACTTCAACAACCTGCTCACGGTCATTACGAGCTACAGCCAGCTCGTTATGGAAGACATGGGGGCGGCGGACCCGCGGCGCGCCGACCTCATGGAGGTCCAGAAGGCCGCCAACGGGGCCGCGACGCTCACCCGCCAGCTGCTGGCGTTCAGCCGCCAGCAGGTGCTCGAGCCGAGGGTGATCACCCTGGATGAGGTGGTGTCCGGTGCTGGGAAGATGCTCAAGCGGCTGATCGGTGAGGACATCGAGCTGGTCACCGTGCTGGCCCCGGACCTGTGGGCGGTCAAGGCCGACCCCGGCCAGATCGAGCAGGTCGTCATGAACCTCGCCGTCAACGCGCGCGACGCGATGCCGGACGGCGGCAAGCTCACCATCGAAACAGTCAACCAGGATCTCGGCCAGGAGTACACTGAGCAGCATCGGCTCGTCCCGCCAGGGTCGTACGTACTGCTTTCGGTGAGCGACACGGGGACCGGGATGGACGAGGCCACCAAGGCGCGTCTGTTCGAGCCGTTCTTCACCACGAAGGAGAAGGGAAAGGGCACCGGGCTCGGCCTCGCGACCGTGTACGGCATCGTCAAGCAGAGCGGCGGCTTCATCTGGGTGTACAGCGAGCTGGGACAGGGCACGACGTTCAAGGTGTACCTGCCGCGGGTGGAGGAGGCGGTTTCGGCGCCCACGGCGCCCGCGTCACTCCAGTCCCTCCACGGCACCGAAACGATCCTGCTCGCCGAGGATGCCGCCCCGGTGCGCAGCGTGGCCAAGGAAGTCCTGCGGCGCCACGGCTACCGCGTGCTGACGGCCGCCGACGGGCGCACCGCGCTCGAGCTGGCCGACACGCACACGGGAGCGATCGACCTCCTGATCACCGATGTCATCATGCCCGAGCTGAGTGGACGGCAAGTCGCCGACCGCCTGACAGAGCGGTTGCCACAGCTCAAAGTATTGTTCGTCTCGGGCTATACGGACGACGCCATCGTGCGTCACGGTATCCTGGAGCCCGGCATCGCTTTCTTGCAGAAGCCGTTCAGTCCCGAATCGTTGGCGCGTAAGGTCCGCGAAGTGCTGGACGCGCCCGCACCCCCGCGGCGCTGAGGTACATCCCGGCGATCGGCCGGTGCCTGTCGCCGGCAACGCTCGATGGAGCCCTCGGGCACGGATATGATCCGCGTCGCGATCGCCGACGACCATCCACTGGTCCGCGCCGGCCTGCGTCAGATCATCGGCGACGAGTCATCGATGGAGGTGATCGGAGAAG
>JBGQHV010000158.1:0-7627 GCA_041498155.1 Gemmatimonadota bacterium
CGTCGTCCACGAGACGTAGAAGCTCGGCACCGGCGCGCCCTGGCCGTCCAGCGCCGCGACACGGAAGGTGAGCGCGCCGCCGAAGCTGAGCCCCGAGTCCGCCGGGGCGAGCGTCAAGGACGCCACGTTCTGGCCCGGCCCGGTGTAGCTGACCGGGATCTGGGCCGGGCTGCTCGCGCCGCTCGACAGCGCGACGCTCTGAGTGCCGGAGAACAGCACCGTCGCGCCGGACAGCAGCTGGATCGTCACCGCGAACGTCTGCGGCGACTGGTCCAGGGAGATGTCGGCCGTGACCTGGAGCGAGGTCTGGTTGGCGGGGAACGGGAACGTCTGGTCGAACGCCGTGTCCGCCGGCGCGCCGACGACGATGAGGCGGGCGACGTCGATCGTGAGATTGACGGCGGCGAGGTTGGCTCCCGCCGGGAACACGGGCGTCACCGCGAGCGCGGCGCGACGGCCCGGACCGGCCGTCTCGTTCTGGCAGGTGGCGAGGAGTCCCATGGCCGCGAGAGCCAAGACCCCGCGGACGATACGAACGGCGCTCCGGGTCATCCGGCTTGAATTGACTCCTCGGCGCGGGGGGCGTCAAGCCGGTCCGTCCGGTCCTTGTGGCGCCCATGCGACGAGAAAGCGTATTACTTGACGCAGTCTCTCGTCGCCGTTTGCTTGACGCATGCACACCGCCCACCGCACCCACTCGTTCACCGAATCGGTGATCCGGGGCATGACCCGCCTGGCCGCCCAGCACGGCGCGATCAACCTGGCGCAAGGGTTCCCCAACTTCCCCGCCCCGCAGGTTCTGAAGGACGCCGCCGCCCGGGCGATCGCCGCCGACATCAACCAGTACGCCATCACCTGGGGAGCGAAACGGCTGCGCGACGCCCTGGTGCGGAAGTACGCCGACTGGTATCGCATGGCGGTGAACCCGGAGACGGAGATCACGGTCACCTGCGGGGCGACCGAGGCCATGGCCTCCGCGCTGCTCGCCATCGTCGATCCGGGCGACGAAGTGATCGTGTTCGAGCCGTTCTACGAGAACTACGGGCCGGACGCGATCCTGTGCGGCGCCAAGCCGGTCTTCGTGCCGATCGCGCCCGACCAGGCGCTCGACCTCGACCGGGTGCGCGCCGCGTTTTCCAAGAAGACCCGCGCCGTCATCCTGTGCACGCCCAACAACCCGACGGGCAAGGTCTTCACCCGCGCCGAGCTCGAAGGGATCGCCGAGTGCTGCCGCCGCTTCGACAGCTACGCCGTGACCGACGAGATCTACGAGCACATCTACTATGAAGGCGAGCACATCCCGATCGCGACGCTCGACGGCATGCGCGAGCGCACCATCACGGTGAGCGGCGCCTCCAAGACGTTCAGTATCACCGGGTGGCGCATCGGCACGATCGTGGCGCCCGCGCAGACGACCGACGCGATCCGCAAGGTCCATGACTTCCTCACGGTGGGCGCCCCCGCGCCGCTGCAGGAAGCCGTCGCCGTGGCGATCGAGACGCTCGGCCGGGACTATTACGAGGGACTGGCGCGCGACTACCGCGCCCGTCGCGACCTGTTGTGCGGCGCGCTCAGCGCGGCCGGGTTTCGCTGCACCCCTCCGGCCGGCGCCTACTACGTCATGGCGGACTTCTCCGCCCTCTCCCCGCTGCCCGACAACCAGTTCGCCGCCTTGCTCACGGCCGAGCACGGGGTGGCCCCGGTACCGGGGTCGAGCTTCTACAGCCGGCCCGAGCTGGGAAGGAAGATCGTCCGGTTTGCGTTCTGCAAGACGATGGAGATGCTGGAGGAAGCGGCGCAGCGGCTGAGAGCGGTGAAACCCTAACAATCGGGTAGTAGGGCTAGTGACGTATAGAATGAACACGACGAGGCGCTCATGCTGATCCGACGTTCGACCGACATCCCTGCTTCCGAGATCACGCCGGAGTCGCTCTACCTGAGCCGCCGGCGGTTTCTCGCGGCGACGGGAGCGATGGTGGGGGCCGCGCTCCTCCCCTTCACCCCACTTCCCACCCCCCACTCCCCGGAACGGTGGGGAGGGGAGCGGGATGACGACAAGCCCAACTCGTACGAGGACATCACCCACTACAACAACTACTACGAGTTCGGACCCGACAAGCGGGACCCCGCGTCGCATGCCGACGGCTTCCAGCCCCGGCCCTGGACCGTCGCCGTCGGGGGCGAAGTGCACAAGCCGAAGACCTACGACATCGACGAGATCCTGCGCCGCTATCCGGCGGAGGAGCGGATCTACCGGCTGCGCTGCGTCGAAGCATGGTCGATGGTGGTCCCGTGGAACGGCTTCGCGCTCTCCAAGCTGCTGAGCGATGTCCAGCCGACGTCCCAGGCGAAGTACGTCGCGTTCACCACGGTGTACCGCCCCGCCCAGATGCCCGGCCAGAACACCGACATCCTCCCCTGGCCGTACGTCGAGGGACTCCGGCTGGACGAGGCGATGCACCCGCTGGCCACGCTGGTCACCGGCCTATACGGCAAGCCGTTGCCCAGTCAGGATGGCGCACCGATCCGCCTCGTGGTGCCGTGGAAGTACGGGTTCAAGGGCATCAAGGCGATCGTCAAGGTGCAACTGACCCGGACCCAGCCACCCACGACATGGAGCCTGGCGGCGCCGGACGAATACGGCTTCTACGCCAATGTGAACCCCGAGGTGGATCACCCGCGCTGGAGCCAGAAGCGCGAGCGCCGGCTGGGGGAGTTCCTGCGCCGGCCCACCCTGATGTTCAACGGCTATGGGGACCAGGTCGCGTCGCTGTACACCGGGATGGATCTGAAGGTGAACTTCTGACGGCGCTATCAGCTATCAGCCGTCGGCGATCGGCCAAACTGCTCCAGGCCGTGCTCGTGGCTGCGGCCCTTGTGCCAGCGGTGGTCCTGATCCTGGATGTGGTGCACGACAATCTCGGCGCCAATCCCGTCGAAGCGATCGAGCACCGCACCGGCGACTGGACCATCTGGCTGCTGCTCGCCACGCTGGCCGTGTCACCGCTGCGACGGCTCACGGGATGGAACGGCCTCATCCGCTTTCGCCGCACCCTCGGCCTGCTCACGTTCGGCTACGTCTGCCTGCATTTCCTCACGTATCTCGTGATCGACCAGGGGTTCCCGATTCAAGGCTTCGCGATCCGTTACGTCGTGGAGGACATCCTCAAGCGGCCCTACATCACGGTCGGGTTCACGGCTTTCCTGCTGCTGATCCCCCTTGCGGTGACCTCGACCCGGGGATGGGTGCGGCGTCTCGGGAGGAAATGGAAGGCTTTGCATCATTTGATCTACGTGGCCGCGGCGCTCGGCGTGCTGCACTACCTGTGGCAGATCAAGGGGGACCGGCCGACAGCGGTATATCACGCGCTGGTGCTGGTGGGGCTCTTGGGAGCGCGCGTGTGGAAGGTCAGAGCACCTCGTCGATCTCCCGATGCGCCTCGAGCAGCAGCTCGACTTCCTTCGCCGCTTCCCGGGCCAGCGTCAGATCCGTCGTGAGACTCTGGATGCTCCCCGCGCCCGCGTGGAGCCGCAGTAGGTTGAGCCGGATCGTCTCGAGTGCCGCCACCGCATCCTTCAACCGGCGCTGCACCAGCTCCCGCTCCGCCTGCAGGTCCGTCACCACCCGGTCGCGCCGCGCCTTGATGTCGCCGTCGATCTGACCGGAGAGCCGGCCGCGATCGCCCGCCCCCTGCAGCGCGTCGTTCAGGTCCTCGAGCCGCGCCCGCATCTTTCCGGCGTCCTGCTCCAGCTGCCGTAGCACGTTGGGCACGTCGCGCAGCTGCTCTCGAGTCTCCTTGGGAAGGTCCTCGAACAGACGCTCCGCCGCCATGCCGAGGACCAGCTCCGTCGGACGGAAGGTGAAGCCCGACGACAACGGGGCGCGCCCCTGCTGCACGCGCAACCGGCCGAAGATCAGCCGCCCGATCGGCCCACGCCAAATGCGCAGCCAGAGCTCCGTGTCCAGATCGCGGCGGCGCTGCAGTCGCGACAATGCGAGTCCGCCGGAGGGCAGTCCAACCATCAAGCCCAGCGACCCCGCGAACCCCGCCCACGGCTCGAGGCCCATGGCGGCGCCCAGGAGCAAGGCGGCGGCGGCGGTGCCGAGTCCGGCGACCGTCAGCCAGCGGAGCACGCGCTCCAGGTGGGACGGTCCCCGCCCATACTCGTATGCCCGCTCTTCGCTGCCCCCCTCCAGCTCCGCCCGGAACGCGGTGACGACATCCTCGCGCGCGAACCCGGCCTTGGCGAGACGTCCTGCACGGCCGACGAGGATCCCCAGCGGGACGATCGTGAGGCCCGCGAAGAATGTCCCGAGCGCGGCCGTCATCCCCAGGCCGACCGCACTCGCCGCGCTGGCGACGACACCTGTCGCCATGGTCAGCACCCAGAGGTACGCGAGTGAGCCGATGCCGCCGAAGCGGCCGCCGCGCTTGGCGAACACGCGTAGCGGCACGGGCAGCTCCTTGCGCTGCTCCAGCGCCAGCCCCATCTGGTCGGCGAGCGCGGCGGCGCTCTCCGGCCGTTCGTCGCGCTCCTTGGCGAGACACTTGTCGATCGTCTGGGCGAGCCGGCGCGGAGTGCCGTCGGTGACGGTCGCGAGCGGTCGGGGCGCCTCGGTGATCTGCTTCGCCAGCACCTCCGTCGCCTTTGTGCCGGTGAAGGGGAGCTTCCCCGAGAGAGCGAAGTAGCCGACGACGCCGAGGGCGTACAGATCGCTCTTCGCGTCCACCACCTCCCCCAGCGCCTGCTCCGGGCTCATGAACTCGGGAGTCCCGATCACGTCGCCGCCGTCCATGCCCGCGGCCCCGCTCACCTGCGCCGCGATGCCGAAATCGGCGACGAGCGCGCGCCCCGTCCCTTGCTCCAGCATGATGTTGTCGGGCTTCACGTCCCGGTGGATCACGCCCTGGGCGTGCGCGTAGGCCAGGGCCCACGCGATTTCGCGCAGCAGTCGCGTGGCGTCCGCGGGCGCGAGCGGGCCGCGCCGCCGGACGCGGTCGGTGAGCGTTTCTCCCTCCACGAACGCCATGGCGAAGAACACGTACTCGCCGACCTCATCCACCGCATGGATCGGGATGATGTTGGGATGGGACAGCTTCGCCGCCATCCGCGCTTCGCGCAGGAATCGCTCGCGCAGCCCCGGCTTGGCCGAGAGCGACGGCGGCAAGAGCTTCAGCGCGACCGGCCGGTCCAGCCGGACCTCGCGCGCCAGGTAGACGATCCCCATCCCGCCGCGACCCAGCTCGCGCTCGATGGAGTACCGGCCCGCCACGGCGGACTGGAAGTCCAGGAACAGGCGATCGAGGCCGCCGGGAGCCGAGGAAGGGCGCTGCACGTCCATAACGGGATGATTCTAACCTCCACCATCCTCCACCGCCCTCTACCAACCGCCACGCTGGACACCACCCCCCGACCAGCGCCACATTCTCCCCCCACCTTTCGATCTCGAGCCGGGGCACCGATGGCCGACCATCAACCGTATGTCGCTCCCTCCCAGACGCTCGCCGAGCTCACTCCACGCGCGCTGATTCTGGGGGTGGCCCTGGGGCTCATCTTCGGGGCCTCCAACGTGTACCTCGCCCTGAAGATCGGTCTCACGGTGAGCGCGTCGATCCCGATCGCGGTGCTCGCGATCACGATCTTCCGCACCTTCGGCAAGTCCACGATCCTCGAGAACAACATCGTGCAAACGACCGGTTCGGCGGCCGACTCGGTCTCGTCGGGCGTCGTGTTCACGATTCCCGCGATTCTCCTGATGGGCTACGACCTCGACATCGGCCGGGTGACGATCCTCGCGATCGCCGGCGGCTTGATGGGAATCCTGATGATGATCCCGCTGCGCCGCGCGCTGATCGTCAAGGAGCACGGCAATCTCCCCTACCCCGAGGGCACGGCGTGCGCCGAGGTGCTGATTGCGGGCGAGAAGGGCGGCATCCACGCGAAGACCGTGTTCCAGGCGTTCGGGATCGCGTTCCTCTACAAGTTCTGCATGACCGGGCTGAAGCTGTGGCAGGAGTACCCCGGCAAGGTGCTCACGTGGTTCAAGAGCGCAGAGATCCGCCTCGAGGCCGCGCCGGAGCTGATGGGCGTCGGGTACATCATCGGGCCACGCATCTCGGGCTACCTGTTCTCCGGGGGGTGCATCGCCTACCTGGTGCTGATGCCGGCGATCAAGCTGTTCGGCGAGTCGATGACGGAGCCGATGTATCCGGCGACGAAGCTGATCAAGGACATGTCGGCCGGCCAGATCCGCGCGGCGTTCGTGTTCTACATCGGCGCCGGCGCGGTCGCCACCGCCGGCATCATCGCCCTGGCCCGCTCCCTGCCCACGATCGTCAGTGCGTTCGCGTCGGCGTTCGAAGACATGCGCAAGAGCCGGGTGGGCCAGGCGGTCGCCCGGCTGCGCACCGAGGACGACCTCCCGATCACGGTCACCGTGTTCGGCTCGATCGGGCTCGCCCTCGTGCTGGCGTTTCTGCCGCAGATCGGCGTCAACCTGCTCGGCGCGGCCCTGATCATCATCTTCGGCTTCTTCTTCACGACCGTGTCGTCGCGGATCTGCGGGCAGATCGGCAGCTCGGCCAACCCGATCTCCGGGATGACCATCGCGTCGCTGCTCGCGATCTCCGTGATCTTCCTGCTGCTCGGCTGGACCGCGATCGACGACCGGGTGCGGGCGATCTCGATCGCGTGCGTGATCGCGGTGGCGGTCGCGAACGGCGGCAACACCTCGCAGGACCTGAAGACGGGGTTCCTCATCGGCGCCACGCCGCGGCTGCAGCAGATCGCGATCCTCATCGGCGGGATCGGCTCGGCGCTGGCCGTGGGATGGACTCTCACCCTGCTCAACCGGTCCTACCAGTACGAGGTCCCCGAAGCACACGCCGGGTTCACGGTTCCGGCCAGCGGCCGATCCGCCGACGGCAACATCGTGCTCCCGGGCGAAACGATGTCCGGGTTCCGCATCGCCGGCGGCGATTCGATCGACGCCAACACCTACCCCGTCGCCCGGGTGTATGTCGCCACGGGCGGCGTGCTCCCCGGGAAGTATCTCGTCGACCCCGCCTCCCACGAGATCCGCTACGTCGTGGACCCGGGCATCGGCGGACGCATCCGCGAGTACAACGGGCGCAGCCTGGCGCGGCTCGACTCGCCCAAGGCGACGCTCATGGCCCTGATCACCGACGGCATCCTCACCCGGCGGCTTCCCTGGGGACTCGTCCTGATCGGCGTGTTCCTCGCCATCGCGCTCGAGCTCGCCGGGGTCCAGTCGCTGCCGGTGACGGTCGGGGTTTATCTCCCGATCACCACCTCCGCCGGGATGTTCGCGGGCGGGCTGATCCGCTGGCTCGTCGAGCGGCGATTCCGCACCGAGCAGCGCTCCATGGCCGAGATCGAATCGGGGCCGGGCGTGCTGTTCGCGAGCGGCCTCATCGCGGGTGGGTCGATTGCGGGGATCGTGATCGCGGCCATCGCCGGGAAGATGGGCAGCGCCGACCGGCTGGCGGAGATCGTCGGGCTCTCGGGCCGCCTCGGCTCCCTCACCACGATGAACCTGCCGGTGCTGGTGCTGTTCGCCCTGCTGGGCTACGGCCTCTACCGCGTGGGGCTGCGCAAGCAGTAA
>JBGQHV010000159.1:0-7623 GCA_041498155.1 Gemmatimonadota bacterium
CAGGTTCCCGGGAGACAGGTTGAACTGCTGCCCTTCCCACTGGTCCCAGTGCACCCAGAGCGTTTTGCCGTCGGCGCGGTGCGCCTCGGTGTACACATTCACGAGCGCCTGGACGTAGTAGTCGCCCGCGGGGAGATCCTTCAGTCTCTTGAACGGCCAGCCGAGGCACGTGTCCGCGATCGCCGCGATGTCGCCCGGCTTCCAGGCGTTGACGTCCAAACCGAACAGCGGCGTGCCGCGTCCGAACGGATGACCGTTGAGCCGCGGCTCGGGACTCGAGTCGTGACTGATGAAGACGAACACGCGGCCGGTGATCGCCTCGGCGTGGACCGAGGCGGGGAACGAAATCGCGAACCTCGTCTGTGCCGCCGCGGCGGGCGCGGCTCCCAGAACGAGCGCGAGGGTCAACCGGAGGCTCCAGCGCACGTCGACGATTCCTCGTTGGTAGTGGTGAATCAGGGCTGTCCCTGTACGCGGACGGGGGCGGCGCGGTCGATCTTCGTGCCGTCGCCCAGCTGCCCGTAGCCGTTGTAGCCCCAGCAATAGGCCACGCCCACCGTCGTGAGCCCGCAGGCGTGGAGCTCACCGGCGACGATCTGGGCGAACTGCAAGCCGCCCGACACGGCGAGCGGCACCGTGCTGCCGGCGCCCGCCGCTCTGCCGAGCTGGCCCACGTCGTTGGCCCCCCAGCAATACGCCGCGCCACTGGTCGCGAGCCCACAAGTGAACGTCCCGCCGGCCGCGAGCGTCACGAACCGGACCGCGCCCGCCACCAGAACGGGGGAAGGGCGGAGCGTCGTCGTGGAGTCGCCCAGTTGGCCCGACGAGTTCTGGCCCCAGCAGTAGGCGAGGCTGTCGGCGCCGATGCCGCAGACGTGCTGGAATCCGACGGTCAACGCGATGAATTTGATTCCGCCCGCGACCGGTTGCGGGTTCTGAAACGCGGAGAAGCCGCAGTACGCCAGGCTGTCGGCGCCGACGCCGCAGAACAGCGGGCCACCTTCTCCCCCGGCCAGTTGCGCGAACTTCACTCCGCCCGGCACGGCGGCCGGGGTCCCCTGCGTGTCACCCCAGCAATAGGCCAGGCTGTCGGTGGTGAGGAGGCAGCCGCGCTGATGTTCGACGACCACGTCGCGGGCGGACAGGTTGCCGAGAACCGGCCCGGGAACCGGCCGCCCGAGCACTGAGTTGTTGCCGAGCTTGTTGTGATCTCCGGCTCCCCAGCAAGAGACCAGCCCGGAAGGCGTCGCCACCGCACAGGTGAATCCCGCCCCCGCGGCCAATGCGCTCATCGTTCCGAATTCCAGCACGCCGGTGGGAAACGCCAGTCCGCCGGTGAGTCCGCTGGTGAGTGTGCCGTTGCCCAGTGCTCCTTCGATGTTGTCGCCCCAGCAGAACGCCGCACCGGCGGTGGTGAGGCCGCACGTGTGCCGGGCCGATTCCCCGGCGAAGAGGGTCACGAACGTGGGTCGCGTGACGACGACGGTCGCGGGCGCAGACGTCACGCCCTCGCTCGTCGCGGTGATCGCGGTCTGACCCACCTGGGCGGCGGTCACGGCGCCGGTGACGGACACGCCGGCGGCGGTCGGGGTTTGGCTGCTCCAGCTGATATCGCGGTCGCTGAGTGTTTTGCCGTCCACCCCCGTGAGCAGCGCCGTGAACTGAATGCCGCCGCCGGGAACGAGCGTGGCGCCGAAGGGCGGGATGTCCACGCGCGCCACCGGGACGAGCACGCGCACCGCGGCAGTGCCTGATATTGTGTCGCTCGTCGCGCTGATCGTCACCGGACCGTAGTTCCGCGCGGTGACGAGGCCGGTGGCCGAGATGACGGCCCTGGCCGTGTCGGAGCTGTGCCACGTGACGAGGCGGCCGGGGAGCGTATCGCCGGCCGAGTCGAGCAACACCGCCCTCATCTGCAGCGTGTGCCCGATGCGGATGCTCACGCTGTCGGGCGACACGGAGACTGCGGAAACGGTTCCCGGGACGGGCGCCATGGACTCGGCGCACGCTGCGACCACGGTGACGATGGCCAGGCCGATCCGGCAACGCATCCTCAGGACACCCGTCTCGTCTTTCGCCGCATGAAGTCCATCAGAATGAACTGCCCCAGCGTCATCGTGTTCGTGAAATACGCCTTGCCGCGGCAGATCGCGCTCACGGTCTTCACGAACTCCACGAGACTGCGGTCCCGCGCCAGCATGAACGTGTTGATGAGGATCCCCGCCCGGCGGCACTCGGCCACCTCGCGGTAGGTGGCCTGGAGGATCTGCGGGTCGAGTCCCATCGAGTTCACGTAGATGCGACCGTCGGGCATGGTCAGGGCCGACGGCTTGCCGTCGGTGATCATGATGATCTGCCGCATGTCCTTGCGCTGCGCCAAGAGAATCCGACGCGCCAGCTTCAATCCCTCGGCGGTATTCGTGTGGTACGGCCCCACCTGCGCGTGGGCGAGCCGCGCCAGCGGGATCTCCTCGGCGGTGTCGTGGAACAGCACGACCCGCAGTGAATCGCCGGGGAACTGCGTGCGGATCAGATGGGTGAGGGCGAGCGCCACCTTCTTGGCCGGCGTGAACCGGTCCTCGCCGTACAGGATCATCGAGTGCGAGCAGTCGAGCATCAGCACCGTCGCCGACGACGAGCGGTACTCAGCCTGATGCACCTTGAGGTCGTCGTACTCGAGGTTGATGGGGACGCCCAGCCCCTCGCGCTCCAGCGCCGATGAGAGCGTCGCATTGACGTCGAGGTTCATCGTGTCGCCGTACTCGTACGCCTTGCTCGCCCCCTCGGTCTCGATCCCCGTGGCCAAGTGCTCCGTCTCGTGCGCGCCGAAGCTCGACTTCCCGATGCTTCCCAGCAGATGTTTGAGGGTCTTGTAGCCGAGGAAGTCGATGCCTTTGTCGGTGAGGGAGAACTGCACCTGCTGCGCCGCCTCGCGCGCCATGCCCCCCGGGCCGAACATCGGCTGCTGCCCGCCGGGCATCTTCGGCGCCTCCGAGACGTTCAGGTACCCCTCGTCCATGAGGCGCTGGACGATCTTGTCGAGCAGCTCGGCGAGCTGGCGCTCCAGATCGGCGTCGCGCTGGGCGTCACCGGTGGACTCGCCGCGCAGCACCTTGAGCATGTCCGGCGTGAGCTGGCCCGAATCCATCAGGGCCTGGAGGATCGCCTGGCGCAACGCGTCCATCGAGCGGTCGGCGTCGTCGCCGCCCACCTCTCCCCAGAACGGGTGTGTGTAGGGCCCGCCCGCGAACCCCGATTGCAGCAGGAAGTCGGCAAGCTGGTCGAGCAGGCCCTGGAGGTTGATCGTGTCGGCCAGCTCGGGGAGGTACTTCGCGTAGGTCGTGGAGCGCATGACTCAGGGAATGTGGGGTCGGCGGGGGGGCGAAAGCAACTAGGTCACCCACGTCGCAAGCTTGAACGCCGCGGCCGCGACGATGCCGCTCAGCACCGTCCCCCAGATGATGTCCACCACGGCGACGACCGTCGGAAACTCCTTCGCCAACGACAGGTTGGTCAGGTCGTAGGTGCAGTAGCAGATGAACCCGAGTCCGGCCCCCAGAGCCACGGCGCGGCCGAGCGCGCCGCGCTCGAGGCCGGGCAGTACCGCGAAGACGAGCAGCCCCGCGACATACAGGAGGTAGAAGAGGATCGCCGGACCCCAGCGCGGATCGGGGCGCATCAGGTCGCCGAGGCGGGAGCGGTAGAAGTCCTTGGCGACGAGTCCGAGCCAGACGAGATCGATGGCGAAGAGGATCGGGACGGTGGCGGCGTACAGCTTGAGGAAGGCGAAGGGCGTCATGGGAGGCGAAGATGCTACTTTCCCCGCCATGACGGAAGCCGCGCGCGAGGTGGGGCTGGGCGCTCTCGCCCATCGCAACTTCCGCCTGTTTTTCTTCGGGCAGGGCGTGTCCCTCATCGGCACGTGGATGCAGTCGGTGGCGCAAGGGTGGCTCGTCTTGAGCCTCACCAACTCTCCTTTCTACGTGGGACTCGTTTCGGCGCTGGGGTCGATCGGCGTGCTCACTTTCACGCTGTACGCCGGCGTGATCGCCGACCGCACCGATAAGCGGCGCACCGTCATCATCACCCAATCGCTGTCGATGCTGCTGGCGTTCATCCTCGCCGGGCTCGCCCTGACGCGGGTGGTCACCGTCTGGCAGGTGATGGGTCTGGCGGCGGTGCTCGGCGTCGTCAACGCGTTCGACATCCCCACGCGGCAGTCGTTTCTCGTCGAGATCGTGGGGAAGGAGGACCTGATGAACGCCATCGCGTTGAATTCGTCGATGTTCAACGCGGCGCGGGTCGTGGGGCCGGCGATCGCCGGGGCCCTGATCGGCCTGGTGGGCGTCGGGATGTGCTTTCTCCTGAACGGCGTGAGCTACATCGCCGTGATCGCGAGCCTCCTGGCGATGCGGCTGCCGCCGTTCCAACCGCGTTCCGGTACGGCCTCGGCCTGGAGCGGGTTCCGCGAAGTCCTGGCCTTCATCCGCATCCACCGGCGCGTCGAGACACTGGTCGTGCTCACGGCGACCCTCAGCGTGTTCGGGTTCCCCTTTCTCGTCATGATGCCGGTGTTCGCGCGCGACGTACTGCACGTGCGGGCGGCGGGGTACGGGGCGCTCACCGCCGCGGTGGGTGTGGGGGCGATGCTCGGAGCGCTGGCGATCGCGGTGAACTCCCGGCGTATCGTCCGCCGCGGCCGGCTGATGACGGTCGGCGGGACGGCGTTCGGGATCTGCGTGCTGGCGTTCGCCCTGTCGCGCAACTTCGCCGTGTCGCTCGTCCTCCTGGCGCTGGCCGGATGCGCGATGATCGTGAACAACGCGCTGACCAACACGCTACTCCAGACCCTCGTGCCCGACGAGCTGCGCGGCCGCGTCATGGGGTTCTACTCGTTCGTGTTCGTCGGGTTGTCTCCGCTCGGGGCGTTTCAGGCGGGCCTGTTCGCGGAGCACTTCGGGGCGCCGGCCGCGATCGGCACGGGGGCGACGATCGTGGCGCTGGCGGTGGTGGTGGCGGCGTGGCGGGTGCCCGAGCTGCGCGAGACCTGAGGCTTCGAGTCAGGGGGCGGGATCGAGGGCGACCAGGGCGAGCCGGTCGCCGCCGGGGCTGACGGCGAGCCGCGTGACGCCCCCGAGGCCGAGGGCGCCGAGATCGGCGATGGGCACCCACGTCCCGCGGCCACGCGCATCCCATTGATACAGTGTTGCGCCGTCGCTCGTCAGCACCAGCCCGCCGGGCGTCCAGGTGTGAAAGTCCGCGCCGGGCGGGAGCCGCACCAGGCGCCGCACCGCGTGGGTTTCGGCATCCACCTCCGCCAGCCACGACTCGGTCGAGTCGATGCGCTGCACGAAGCTCACGGCGTGGCGACCAGGAATGGACTGCGGGGAGCGGCCGATGTTGCGGGCCACCGTATCGATGCGACCGGCAGCGACGGCCGCGACCACGAGCGCGTTGGGATCTCCCAGCACGAACAGCACGAGGATGCTGTCCCCGGCCCAGGCGTGGTAGCCGACGGGTTTGAGCTGATCGAGCAGCAGCGCTGGGTGAGTGCCGTCGGCGTCGAAGCGCCACAGACGCTGGGTCGAGTCACGCTCCACCCGCACCACGGAGATTCCACTGCCGCCCGGGATCGGCGTCGGTGAGTATTCGCTTTCGGGTGTCGAAATGATCGCGCGGGCCGTGTGTACCGCGAAGTCGTAGCGCCACACATCCGCCTGCGCGTCCGCGCCGATCCGCGTGTAGAGCAGCCCCGAGCCGTCGGGGAGGAAGGCCGGCTGGTTGTCGTAGCCCGCGCGGGCGGTGATGTTCGCCGGCGCGCCGAGCGTCAGATGCCCATCGCGCAGCGACAAATCCACCACCCAGATGTCGGTGCCCGGGGGGCTCTGGGCGACGAGCGACGGGAGTGGCCAGAGCGCAGCGAGGATGGCGAGGTGCAGCGGGGCAAGTCTCATGTCCACCCCCTTCTTCTCGCCTCCCCCCCCACCAGCGCCGCCGCCCCCTCCAGCCCCAACCGCTCGGCGTTCACCACCAGATCGTAGTTCGCCGCGTCCCGGCGCGCCCGGCCGTAATACGTCTTGACGTATTCGTCACGGTGACGGTCGGTCTCCTCCAACACCTTCTCCGCCCGCGCCGCCTCGATCCCCATCCGCTCCACCGCAAAGCGCACCCGCCACGGCTTCGACGCCACGACGTACACGTGCAGCGCCTCCGGCCGCTTGGCGAGGATCGCCTGCGCCCCGCGCCCGACCAGCACGACCCGGCCCGCCGCCGCCGCTTCGTGGATGATCCGCTCGGTGATCGTATGGATCG
Organism: Gemmatimonadota bacterium; assembly: GCA_041498155.1. GTDB lineage: Bacteria > Gemmatimonadota > Gemmatimonadetes > Gemmatimonadales > GWC2-71-9 > DASTHG01. The sequence goes on from JBGQHV010000159.1 coordinate 6,313, forward strand.
TGGCTTCGTCACGCTCCGCCTGCGACACTTCGGGGCCGGTGAACAGCTCGGGCGACGCGACCGCCAGTGTGCGCGCCAGCCGCTCGAGCAGCCCCGGCGCGCGCTCCTCACGCTGTGCCACCTCCGCGGCGGGCAGCCCCGCGCGCCGGGCTACCGCGTCCACGAACTCGTTGTCGATCACTGACCAGCCGAGACCCTGAGCCACGAGCCGGGCGATGTCGGAGCCGCCCGACGCGTATTCGCGGGTGACGGTGATGAGGGGGGGAGCCATCGAGAGAAATAGAACTTCGATGGCGTTAGCTAAACAGATTCGGTCCCGCTCCCGGCCCCGGCTTACCGTAGCCCGGGCTCTTCGGCTCCGGACGGGCGCGGACGTAGCCCAGCTCTTCGGAGCGGGAGATGCGGCGCAGAGCCACGAGACCTTCGAGCACCAGCTCGCTGGCGGACACCATGTGGGCCGGATCCTTCTTGCCGGCGAGTCCGACCCGGTCCACCAGGTCGAGCAATCCGGGCACCACGCTGAACCCCTTCAGCAGTGTCTCCGAGCGCTCGTCAGGCGAGATCTTCAGCGCGCCGCCTTCGTCGAACCAGTGCACGATGTCGTCCACGTTGGCCCCGCCCACCCGGGCCTCGAACGTGTCGCCCGCGGCGCGCTTGATCAGGTCTTTGGCGACGGTGTCGGCCCCCTGCAGCTCGCCCTCGTACTCGAGCTCCAGCTTGCCGGTGATCGCCGGCAACGCCGAGTACACGTCGGACACCCGCGGCACCACCGATTTCTCCTTGGTGGCGATCGCGCGTCGCTCGGCGTTGGACACGACGTTTTCGAGCACGCTGATCGGCAGCCGCTGCGAGACGCCGCTCTTCTTGTCGACCCGCTTGTCGAGGCGCGCGCCGAACGCGATCCGCTCCACCAGCTCCGCGATGAAGTCCGGCACCCGGATCGGGCGGCCGTCGCGCTCCACCCAGGCTTCCTGTCCCGTGATCGTGGTGCCCAGCTCCACCGTGTGGGGATAGTGGGTCATGATCTCCGAGCCGATGCGGTCCTTGAGCGGCGTGATGATCTTGCCGCGCGCCGTGTAGTCCTCGGGGTTCGCCGTGAACACCAGCGCCACGTCCAGGTTCAGCCGCACCGGATAGCCTTTGAGTTGGACGTCGCCTTCCTGCATGATGTTGAACAGGCCCACCTGGATCTTCCCGGCGAGATCGGGCAGCTCGTTGATCGCGAAGATGGCCCGGTTGGCCCGCGGCAGGAGGCCGAAGTGCATCGTCAGCTCGTCGGAGAGCAGGTGCCCGCCGCGCGCCGCCTTGATC
>JBGQHV010000160.1:0-7577 GCA_041498155.1 Gemmatimonadota bacterium
AGCGCGGTCCCGAGGGTGCGGGCGATCCGCACCGAGGTCACGGTGTCGCCGCCCATGACGGTGGTGTCCGGCGTCAGGGCCAGGCGGTGGAGGGTTTCCGGGAACAGCATGTTGGTGCCGCCGCCGGTGTCCAGGTAGAAGTGCAGCGCGCCTCCGCGTTGCAGCGGCCATCCCGCGAAGAAGCGGTGTCCGCGCATGTCGACGGCCACCTGGGTTCCGACCGGCACGATCGAGCACGGATCGGGCGGAGTCGCGGGTTCGATGGCGGTGAGCAGGACGGCGGCACGCAGCGACGCGATCAGCACGGTGACACTCCCTCGGGTTGGCTAGCTTGCCGGCTCGGGGCAAGACCCGCGAAGGTACGGCACGGACGAATGATCCGGCCAGATCCACTCCAGCAACGGAGCACCATACCATGACGCATGGCTCGGGATCGTTCGACGTCGCATTGAAGCCGCTGGCGCCGGAGGACAAGGCCGACGGCATCGCGCTGGGCAGGTACTCGCTCGACAAGCAGTACCACGGCGACCTCGAGGCGACGAGCACGGGCGTGATGCTGAGCGCCGGTGCGGAGAGCACAGGCGCGGGCGCTTATGTCGCCATCGAGCGGGTCACGGGAACGCTCCAGGGCCGGCGCGGATCGTTCGTTCTGATGCACCAGGGCACCATGACGCCGGAGGGGCAACACCTGAACGTCGTGGTAGCGCCCGGCACCGGGACGGGGCAGCTGGCCGGGATCGCCGGCTCGTTGGGGATCACGATCACCGACGGCAAGCATCTCTACACGCTCGACCATACGCTCGGTTCGGACGCCAAAACCGGATAGCCGGGCCGCTGCGCCACGCCTACCCTTCGGTCGAACGCCCCACCACCGATCGAGGGAGCCATGGTTCCGTTCCGCGTCATCGCCATGTCACAGGACATCGCCAACGCCGTGCGCGCCACCGGGACGTCGCCTTTTGGCGCCCATCCGACCCACGTGGAGGTGGCCCGGGGCTACGGTCCCTGCCGGCTGTGCCTGCATACGTTCGCGGTGGGGGCGGAGCGCCGCATTCTGTTGACCTACGACGCGTTCGCGGGCATGGAATCGCTGCCGCTGCCCGGCCCGGTGTGGATCCACGAAGCTGCGTGCGAGCGTCACGCCGAGCAGGCCGGGTTCCCGGAGGACGTGCGCGGGCACGCGCTCACGTTGAATGCGTACGGGCGCGGGCGTCGGTTGGTGGCCGTGGAATACGTGACGGACGGCGGCGTCGATGCGGTGCTGGATCGCCTGCTCACTCGGGCCGACGTGGATTACATCCACGTGCGCGATACCGAGGCGGGCTGTTACGACTCCCGCATCGAGCGCGCGCCGCCGAGCGCGTGAGCTCCCGGGCTACTGCTGGTACAGATCGGGGAACCGGCGCCGCAGCTCGGCGAGCTTGGGAAGGTCGTTGATCACGACGTAGGCGTCGCGCGGGTTCCGCACCACGAAATCCTGATGGAAGTCCTCGGCGATGCGGAACGTGCGGAGCGTGGCGATCTCGGTGGCGATCGGGGCGGGGTACACCCGGCGGGCGCGCAGCGAGTCGAGCGCCGCGCCCACTGCCTGCCGGTCCGCGTCGCCGGTGACGAACACGATTGAGCGGTAGCGCGGGCCGACGTCGGGCCCCTGGCGGTCGACCTCCGTGGGATCGTGCGCGACCAGGAAGAACACCTGCAGCAGCTGGCGATAGGTGATCCGGGAGGGGTCGTACTCGACGCGCACCGCCTCGGCGAAGCCCTTGGGGTCGTCCGCCGGGGTGGCGTAGCCCGACACGACCGATCTCACGCCGTGCACATGCTCGAACACCGCTTCAACGCCCCAAAAACAACCGCCGGCGAAGATGGCCGTCTGCTTCGGTTCGTGCCACGCCACCAGCGCGGGCAGGAGCGCCGCCGCGGCGGCGAGTCGGATGTGCCAGGTCATCAGGCGGGTCTCCCTAGGTGATCGTGCGTAACGCGTGCGCGAGGGCGCGCATCCCGGCCGCCATGTCCTTGGGCCGGACGCCGCCGTACCCCAGGACCAGGCCGCTCCGGCCGCTCGCCCCGGCGGATCGGTAACTCGATAACGCGGCAGCCTCGACGCCGTGCGCGAGGGCCGCCGCGCTGGCCGCCTGATCGTCGATCCCCGGCGGCAGCCAGGCCACCACGTGGAGTCCCGTTTCCGGCCGCTCGATTCGGAACAGACCGGCCGCCTCGCGCTCGGCGGCCTCGAGCAGGGCGTCGCGCCGCTCGCGGCACACGACGCGCATGGCGCGCAGGTGGCGGGTGTAGTGCCCCCCCACGAGGAAGTCGGTGAGAATCCCCTGGTCGAGTGTGGGCGCATGCTGCGCGCCCTGCGCCCGCACTGTGAGCGCGGCCTCGATGAGTCCCGGCGGTAGCACCAGGTACGCGAGCCGCAATGCCGGGAAGACCGTCTTGTTGAACGTCCCGACATAGATCACGCGGTCGGCGGTATCGAGTCCCTGGAGGGCCGTGAGGGGACGCCCGGTGTAGCGATACTCGCTGTCGTAGTCGTCCTCGAGCACCCACGCCTCGCAGCGGCCGGCCCAGGCGAGCAGTGCGCGGCGCCGCTCCAGGCTCAGGGTGGCCCCGGTAGGGAATTGGTGTGAGGGCGTCACGTAGACGAGCCGCGCCCCGGGCTCCGCCGCGAGGCCGTACGCCACGTCGAGACCGCAGGCATCGACCGGTACGGGGACGATCCGGGCTCCCGCGCCCACCAGCGCGCCGTAGGCGCTCCAGTATCCGGGATCTTCGAACCACGCCGCGTCACCCGGGTTCAGGGTCACGCGATACGCGAGGTCCATCGCCTCCTGGGCCGATGATACGACGATCACTTGCTCCGGCGTGCAGCGTACGCCGCGCGCCGCCGCGTGATGCGTCACAATCGCGTTGCGCAGCGCCGCGGTCCCCCGGGCGGGGCCATGATAGAGTTGTAACGTGTTGAGGGCGCGTACCCGCGCCGCCGCGAGCCGGGACCACACGGGGAGGGGGAACCGATCGACGGGCGGCACGCCGAGGCGGAACGCTGGAGACCCACCCGACACATGCGCCGGTGCGCGAGGGGATCCCTGCAGTCGCGCCACCCGCTCGGCGAGCGGTGCGGCGCGGCTCGTGCGGGTCTCGGGGACGACGGGAGCGGCATGCACCTGCAGCGCATGGTCCGGCAGGTGTTGCGCCACGTAGCTGCCCGAGCCCACGACGCCCACGATGTACCCTTCCGCGACCAGCTGATCGAACGCCCCCAACACCGTGGTGCGCGACACGCCGAGGGAGTCGGCGAGCCAACGCGAGCTGGGGACTTGCACGCCGGCGGCGAGTCGACCGGACACGATCGCTTCGCGCAGACCGTCGTACACCTGCCGGTGCAGGGGCTCCGTCGAGCGCGCATCGAGCGCGATGAGAAGCGCGGATCCCCGCCGGAGGGGGACCGGTCGGCTCGGCTCGCCAACTTCGTTCACGAGTTTCGGCTCAGGATGTCGGGTGTCCATAATCTACCCCGGCCGCGCGATGATGAGCCCGCGGATCGTGCACGAGAAGTGGCCTGCCTCCTCGACGGGAAAGTGGCCCGGCATCGCGAGCGCGTGACCCCGTTGATCCGCGACCGGGTATCCCTTTGTGTTCATCACCGTCGCGCGTCGTCCGTCTTCACGCTCTCCAGAGGGTGTCATGCGTGCATTCCTGTCGGTTGCCTCGCTCCTGCTCCTCGCCTGTACTCAGCAGGAGCCCACGGCCGGATCGCGACTTGTGTACAGGAATCCCGCGGGGGAGCGCGAATTCCAGCTCGCCATCGGGGACTCCGCGGTCGTCGGGCCGGAGCTCAGCGTCACGGTGCGGGCGGTCGTGAATGATTCGCGTTGTCCACTGGACGTCGAGTGCTTCGCGGCCGGGTCCGCCGATGTCGAATTGCTCGTCCGGCAATCGTCCCGGGACAGCGATCTCGTCCTGCGCCAGTTCGTCGGCGTGTCCCCGGCGCTGGCGATCGTTCCGGGGTACATGATCGAGTTGACATCATTGACCCCCTACCCGGCGCACGGCGCCGTCCCGATTCCGATCTCCGATTATCGCGTCGGGCTCACGATCGTCACGCTCCCTCCGCTGGAGGGCGCCCCACTGCCGCTCACGCGCATCGCGAATTCCGATATCGCCGGGTTCGACACGACGGCCACAGTGGCGATCCGGGACGCCGCGGCGTGGAGCGCTTTCTGGCAACAGATGTGGGGCCCGATGAACGAAGCGCCGCAGCTTCCCGACGTCGATTTTGCGACCGACATGGTCGTGGCGTTCGCATCGGGGGCACAGCCGACGCTGGGCTATGACGTGGTGCTCACCGGAGCGGGGGAAGACAGCGGCGGTGTATGGATTCAGGTCCTGGAACGGTCTCCGGGGTCAGAGTGCGTTGAGGGGCAGATGGTCACGCACCCGATCGACGTCGCCCGCGTGCCTAGGCGTCCGGATCCGGTGGGCTTCATCGTCACGCCGGGGATCGTTCACTGCGCGCCGTGAGCGCACCGGGTGGCCTCGGGCGAACGGGGCTGAGTGGCTCTTGTCTCCCGCCGCGCTGAGGCGAACTGTTAGCGCGACGGCACGGCAGAACGAGGTGTGGTGGTGAGGGCGTGACGTGTGACGGCTGCGCGCGCTCCTCCCCCCGCCTCTGCCGCCCCACCTTCCGATCGAGCGGTCTCCGCAATGACCCCACGGACGCGAGCGCTGGTGTACGGGGCCCTCACCGTGGGCACGCTCGACCTGCTCGACGCAATCGTCTTCTCGGCGTTCCGCGGGGTCGCCCCGCTGCGCGTGCCGCAGAGCATCGCGGCCGGGTTGCTGGGCCGCGACCGCATTTGCGGGAGGCACCTGGACCGCGCTCGCGGGGATCGCGATTCACTACGGCATTGCCGGCGCGATCGTGGCCACCTACTTCCTGGCGAGCCGCCGCCTCCCGAGCCTGACGCGCCATCCGCTACTGCTCGGGCCGCTGTATGGAGTGCTCGTCTGGGTCGTGATGAACTACGTGGTGATCCCGCTGTCGGCGGTCAGCATGCCCCCCCTGACGGTCGCGCGCCTGCTCAACGGGCTGGGAATCCACGCGCTCGGGGTCGGCCTGCCGAGCGCGTGGTGGGCGCGCGCCGCCGACCAGGCTTCAGCGCTTCCCCCACGTCGCCGTGTGGAAGTGCGCTGAGCGCGGCGCCAGTTTACCCTTCCCGGCGGCGTAGCCCTTCCAGCTGACGGGCGCGAAGTCGTTGGGAACCCGGCGCATCGTGATGCAGCCGCGCACCGGACAGACCTCGGAGCACAGGTTGCACCCGACGCACGCCTCCTCGATGATCTCCACCACGGGACCGCCCGTCCCCTGTCCCTCCCCCCTCGTCCCGAGCTGCCGGATCGCCTGGTGCGCCCCGTCTTCGCACGCCACCCAGCACAGCTGGCAGCCGATGCACGTGTCCTGATCGATCTCGGCCACGAGGTGGTAATTGAGATCGAGGTCTTCCCATTTCACCACGTTGGGCAGGGCCTTGCCGCGCACGTCGTCGAGCGTGCGGTGTCCCGCCTCGTCCATCCAGGCGGCGAGCCCGTCGGTGAGATCCTCGATGATGCGGAAGCCGTAGTGCATCACCGCGGTGCAGACCTGCAGCGTGCCGGCGCCGAGCGCCACGAACTCCGCCGCGTCCCGCCAGCTGGAAATCCCGCCGATGCCGGAGATCGGGATGCGGACCGCCGGATCCCCGGCGACGGCCGACACGAGGTGCAGTGCGATCGGCTTCACCGCCGGCCCACAGTAGCCGCCGTGGCTCGACTTGCCGGCCACTGCGGGGTAGGGGGCAAAACTGTCGAGATCCACGCCGACGATCGAGTTGATGGTGTTGATGAGCGACAGGGCGTCGGCGCCGCCCTTCACGGCGGCGCGTGCGATATAGGTGATGTCGGTGACGTTGGGGGTGAGTTTCACGATCACCGGGATCGTCGCCACCTCTTTCACCCATTCGACGATCTGGCAGGTATAGTCGGGCACCTGGCCCACGGCGCTCCCCATGCCGCGCTCGCTCATGCCATGCGGGCAGCCGAAGTTCAGCTCGATGCCGTCGGCGCCCGTGTCCACCGTGCGGGCGACCATGTCGTGCCACGCTTCCCGCTTCGATTCGACCATCAGCGAGGCGATCACCGCGTGCTTGGGGTAGTTGCGCTTGACCTCCGCGATCTCCTTGAGGTTGTCGGCGATCGGGCGGTCGGTGATGAGCTCGATGTTGTTGAACCCCATCATACGGGTCGCGCCGAGATCGACCGACCCGTAGCGCGAGAACACGTTGATGATCGGCTCGCCGACCGTCTTCCAGACGGCGCCGCCCCACCCCAGATCGAAGGCCCGCGCCACCTGGCCGTACGTGTTGGTGGGCGGCCCCGAGGCGAGCCAGAAGGGGTTGGGGGACTCGATCCCGGCGAAGGTGGTACGCAGGTCAGCCATGCGGGTTGCTCAACTTTCGGTGAATCGCGGCGGCGGCCTGCTTTCCCTCCGCTGCCGCGTTGACGATCTCGGCGCCGCCGTTGGCGTAGTCGCCGCCCGCGAACACCTTCGGGTGGGACGGGGGCAGAAACTCGTCGCGCGCCGCCTGTCCCAGCGCGGTGATGACCATGTCGCACGCCAGCACCTCGACCCCGTTCGCCGTCTCCACCTCGAGTCCCTCGACCTGGGATGCCCCAAGGATGCGCTTCGGCGTGCAATGGAAACGGAACGCGCAGCCGTCCCGCTGCGCCAGCTCGTGCTCGTAGTCGAAGCACGGCATGTCCGTCTCGCCCCGGCGGTACACGATCGTCGCTTCGGTGGCGCCCAGCCGCTTGGCCTGGGTGACGGCGTCGATCGCCGTATTGCCGGCGCCGATCACCACCACGCGCCGGCCGATCCTGGTGTCGCGGTACGGATGCGATTTCAGGTGCGCGATGAACGTCAGGGCATCCACCACACCGGCCAGCGACTCACCGGGGATGCCGAGGCGCTTCGTGAGGCCCAGCCCCACCCCTACGAACACCGCATCATACTCGGCGAGGAGGGCGTCGAACGGCACGTCGCGGCCGATGGTGACGCCGGTCTTGAGCGCCACGCCGAGATCCAGAATGTCTTGCACCTCGGCCAGCGCCACCGCGGGCGTCAGCTTGTACTCGGCGATCCCGAAGGTGTTGAGCCCGCCGGGCTGGTCGTTCGCCTCGAACACCGTAACCGCGTAGCCCCAGCGCGCCAGGTCACGCGCGCAGGACAGTCCCGCGGGGCCCGCGCCTACGACCGCGACCCGCTTGCCATTGGACGGGCCGGCCTGGAACAGCCGCAGCCGGCGCTCCAGAACGTAGTCCGTCGCGTGGCGCTGCAGCAGCGCGATCTTGATCGGCTGCTCGTCCCGCTGGTTCAGGACGCACGCCCCTTCGCACAACACTTCCACCGGGCAGGCCCGGGCGCAGGAATGGCCGAACGGGTTGGCGTCGAGGATGACGCGCGCCGAGCCGCGCAGGTTGCCCGTCGCGACCTTCTTGATGAAGGCCGGGACGTCGATGTGGGTGGGGCAGGCGGC
>JBGQHV010000161.1:0-7575 GCA_041498155.1 Gemmatimonadota bacterium
CGCCACATCTTCCTGCTGCACGCCGAAGAATTCATGCGCACCCGGATGTATCGGTCGCTCGGGGAAATCATCGAGGGGTGGTCGAAGAACCTGGCGCTCGGCGCACCGCTCATGATGCCTCCGCTGCTGCTCATGCGGCAGGTCCTGCCCTACGTCATGTGGCTGCCCGTGCTCGCGTGGATCGGGCCGCCGCTCGCATGGCTCGCGTTTCGCTGGGACTTCACCCTGCTCGCCATGGCGGCGTCGCTGCTCACCTGGCTGGAGGTGTACCGCCGCGAGCAGGCGCCGGTGTGGTACGCCCTGCTCTACCCGTTCGGGGCGAGCGTGGTCGCGTACATCATGCTGCGGTCGGCGTGGCGGGGACGGCGCCGTATCGAGTGGAAGGGCCGCGTCTATCGACGCGGCTGAGCCGCGTTGGTGCTACTGCGCCAGCAGCCGCCCGGCGGTGGTCACCGCGAGCGTGACGCCGGCCGCGACACTCGCCGCGGCGGCCCCGAGATGCAGCACTTGAGCCCACCGGGCGCCGTGTCGTGACGCCACCCGGACCAGACCCGCGAGCGTGAGCGACACGGTCAGCATCCCGACCCCCGTTCCCGTACCGAAGGCCAGGAAATAGGCTACCTGCGTTCCCCTGGTCGGCGCCGCCGCGATGAGGAGGACGAGGATCGCAGCGCTCCCCGCCAGTCCGTGCAGCAGTCCAAACGCCAATGAGCGCCGCACATCGGCCGGCGGGTGCGCGTGACCGTGTGCCGGACTCGCCGCATGACTGTGTAGATGGAGATGACTGCCTTCTCCCGGAGCGTGCGTATGCGCGTGGAAATGCCAGCCACCCCGGGCGTAGCGGTAGATGACCGAGCACCCGAGGACGATCAGCAGCAAGCCCACCAGGAGATCGGCCGCCGGCCAGAGCGCCGCGGGGAAGTGCACGCCGGTGAGGATGATCGCCAGCACCACGGCGCCGACGCTCGCGGTGTGCCCGGCGGCCCAGGCGAGGCCGAGACGGACGGCCGCGAGCGGTGAGGCCTGGCGTGTGGCGAGCGTGGACACCACGGCGAGGTGATCCGGCTCGAACGCGTGCCGGAACCCCAGCGCCAGCCCGATCGCGGCGACGGTAGCAATGCCCGGAGCCATACGGGCTCCAATGTACGCCGCAATTCTGAAGGCCGCGTGAAACCGTCTGGCGGCGGGCCAGTTCAGGCTGCAACCTTGGGGCCTTCTATATGTATCCAAGCTCGGGAACGGATCACCAGGGCTGGGGGAGTGCGAGCACTGATCACTGATGCAACCACGGCGGCGATGGACGGCGAAGCGGCGGACGTAGCGCTGGCGCAGAGCGGCGACGGTCGCGCCTTCGAGCGGCTGTATCGCACGCACGTCCCGCGGGTGCTCGGTCTGGTGCGGCGCATGCTGGACTCGCCCGACACCGACGACGTGACCCAGGACGTGTTCGTCCGGGCGTGGGAGAAGCTGCACACCTTCCGCGGCGAGGCCGCCTTTGGAACCTGGCTGCACCGGCTCGCGGTGAACGTCATCCTGGGTCGGCGCAAGACGGTCGGTGGCGAGCGGAAACGGTTTCACGAGGACGCCGAAGTCCTGGAGCTGGTGCCGGGACACCACATGACGCCGGAGCACGGACTCGATTTCGAAGAGGCCTTGAGCCGGCTGCCCGATGGTGCACGGCAGGTGTTCCTGCTCCACGACGTGGAAGGATACCGGCACGAGGAGATCGCGAAGCTCCTGGGGATCGTCTCCGGAACCTCGAAATCGCAGCTGCACCACGCACGGATGGCGCTGCGCAAGCACCTGGATCGCTAGTCGGAGTACGAAGCGGCATGCAGGAGGGTCACATGAACGACCAGTGGACCAATCGACTTTCCGAATACCTCGACGGCGAGCTGGACGACGCCCAGCGTATCGAGCTCGAGTCCCATCTCGCTGCCTGTGACGCGTGCGTGACGACGCTGGCTGAGCTGCGACAGGTGGTGGGGCGGGCCCACGCCCTCGACGACCGGCCGCCGGTGCGGGACCTGTGGCCTGGGATCGCCACCCGCATCGGAGTATCGACCGACGAGCTGGCGTCTCGGCGCGCGCGGCGCCGCATCAGCTTCACCGTGCCCCAGCTCGTGGCCGCGAGTATCGCGCTGATCGCCGTGTCGGCCGGCGTCGCCCGGGTGGCGTCGCATCGACCGACCCGAATCACTCCGGCGCCGGACGCCCCGGGCGGCGTAGTGGTGCAAACCGCCATGTTCGACAAGGCGGACTCGAGCGCCGATATCGCGGTGGACCAGCTGCGGCTGGCGCTGGCGGAGGGGCAGCGGACCGGACGGCTGAATCCCATGACCGCACACAAACTGGAGCACAGCCTGGCGGTGATCGATTCCGCGATCGCCGAAGGGAGGCGCGCGCTGGCGTCCGATCCCCAGAGCGCCTATTTGAACCATCACCTCGCCGACACCATGCGGCACAAACTCGAATTCCTGCGGGAAGCGAATCGTATCGCGACCGCACGTTCATAGAGAAGGAGCGATCATGTTGTTGGCACTTGTCGCCGTCGCCCGATTGGCGCTCGCCCAGGACACCGACACGTCGTTCGCGGTGCGCCAGGGTCAGCGTCTCGACGTCAGCGACTTCGGCGGCTCGGTCGTGATCAAGTCGTGGCGCCAGAACTCGGTGCGCGTCCGCGCCACCCATGGCAGCCGCGACTACGTCACGATCAGCACCGAAGGACCGACGGTGCACATCAGTGCGTCGTCCCGCCACGGCCCGGCCATGGTGGACTACGAGATTCTGGCGCCGGCCTGGCTGCCGCTGTCGGTCTCCGGGACGCCGTCGGCCGAGGTGACGATCGAAGGCACCGACGCCGAGGTCACCGTTGAAACCGTGGAAGGGTCGATTCGCGTGGTGGGAGGCAACGGCAACATTTCGTTGAAGTCCGTCGAAGGGGAGATAACACTCGAGGGCGCGAGCGGACACATCGAGCTCAATACGGTGGACGGCAGCATTTCGGTCACGGACTGTTCCGGCGATATCGCGGCGGAGACGGTGGACGGCGAGATCACGCTGCTCGGCATCGAGTCCGCGGATGTCGACGCGTCATCGGTGGACGGCAGCATCGAGTACGATGGCACCATCAAGGATGCCGGCCGCTACCGCTTCGAGTCGCATGACGGCAGCGTGTCGGTGTCGATCCCCGAACGGGCGAACGCCACGATTTCCGTGGCGACGTTCAGCGGGGATTTCGACGCCTGCTTCCCGGTGACGCTCAAGGACAAGATGAAGCACCGGTTCACCTTCACGCTGGGCACGGGGACCGCCCGCGTGGAGCTCGAATCGTTCGACGGCAGCATCAAACTGTGCCGCCCTGGCCAGATTCACAATCAGAACGAGGAATGATCATGCGCACGACGGCTTCAGGGATTCTCGCAGCGCTGGCGGCAGGACTTCTGGTGGCGGCTCCGGCCGCGGCCCAGGACTTCCATTGGAACGGACGGCTCGCGGCCGGCAAACGGCTCGAGATCAAAGGCGTGAACGGGAGCATCCGGGCCGTCGCGGCAACGGGTGATCAGATCGACGTGAGCGCGCGCAAGACCTCGCGACGCGACGACCCCGACGAGGTCAAGATCGAGGTCGTCCCATCCGAAGACGGCGTGACGATCTGCGCCGTGTACCCCACACCGCGGCGGGCTCGGCACGAGAACAGCTGTGAGCCCGGCGATGACTGGAACTCCTCCACTGAGAACAACGACGTCACGGTGGACTTCACGATCCGCCTGCCCGCCGGGATCGTTTTCAGCGGGCAGACCGTCAACGGCGACGTGGACGCCCAGGGTCTGGGGGCCGATGCCCTGGTGAGCACGGTGAACGGCAGCATCGACGTCTCGGCGGCGGGGCACGTCGAAGCGCACTCGGTGAACGGCTCGATTCGGGCCGCGATGGGGCGGGCCGACTGGTCGTCCGAGGCGGAGTTCAGCACCGTCAACGGCGGCATCACGCTGACGCTACCGGAGGACCTCAGCGCCGACGTGAGCGCCGAGACGGTGAACGGCGACCTGGAAACCGACTTCCCGCTCACCGTGACTGGCAGGTTCGGACCCCGGCACATGCGCGGCACCATCGGCCACGGTGGGCGCTATCTCAAACTCTCGACGGTGAACGGCAGTATTCACCTGAGAAAGGCGTAAGGGGCGTAGTTTTTTCGGTCTCGGCTGCAGCAATCCGGTACCTGATTCCCAACCCTCCCGCACCATCTTGAGCCCCTTCGAACCGAGGGGCCCGTGGTGCTTCGGGAGCTTCTCACCCGCACCGAGCAGATCTCCGATCTCCGCGACTTGTTTCGCGTGCTCGGCTACCAAGCGGCGTGGGAGACCGTCCCACCCGGGCCCTGGCTCGGCTCCGAGGCGGCGGCCGCCGGCGTCGTGACCGGTGCGGCGCTCGTGGCGCGCCACGAGGCGTTCCGCGTCATCGCCCTGGCGGCGCACGATCCTGCAGCGGCGGCTCGCGCTGGCGCCCGGCGGCTCGCGGCCGGCGCGGATCGCGGTCTGGTGTGCGCTCTGGGCGGCATGCCGCGGCGAATCGTTCTGGCCTCCTGGAGGGCCGCGCCAGCCCGGCCCCTCGCCGTGCGGCTCACGACCGCCGCGCTCGAGCGGCCCACCGCGGTCGCCCTCGCCATTCTGGAACGCCTCGCCCCGCGCGCCGGAGAAACGGCCCTCGCCCTGGCGCTGCGGGTCGGCGACGCGCTCGCCAGCGAAGCGGTCACATCCCGGTTCTTTCGCGCCTTCCGCCAGCTGGTGCAGCGGTTCACCGATCGGCTGAACGACCCGCGCAACCGCGCGGAGCGTCATGCGCTCGCCCTCACCGCGCTCACGCGCGTGCTGTTTCTCTATTTCGTGCAGGAGAAGGGCTGGCTGGACGGTGACCGACGCTACCTGCCGGCAATGCTCGAGCGTGCCATCGCCCGCGGCCGGCACTTCCATCGCACGGCCCTTCATCCGCTTTGCTTCGGCGCCTTGAACCGCGCTGTCGCCGAGCGATCGGAGGCGGTGCGCACGCTCGGCCGCATTCCTTTCTTGAACGGCGGGCTCTTCGAACCGACACCGCTCGAGCGCCGCCACGGACCGGCGTTGTGGCGAAACGCCGACTGGCGCTACGCCTTTGATGACGTGTTCGAGCGATTCCATTTCTCGGTGCACGAGAGTGATGCCGACGCCCGTGTCGCTCCCGACATGCTGGGACGCGTGTTCGAAGGAGTCATGGATCCCGACGAGCGACGCGCCAGCGGCAGCTACTACACGCCGGCGTCGCTGGTACGGGAGGTCGTCCGCGCCGCGCTCGCCGCGACCCTGGTGCACCGCCGCGGCCTTTCGCGCGCCAGCGCCGAGCGCTGGGTGTACGACGGGACCCCTCCCGCCGACCCGCCCGACCTGCGGCGCCTGACGCTGCTCGATCCGGCGGCGGGGTCGGGCGCGTTCCTGCTCGGCGCCCTCGACGAGCTGGCTCGGCTGCGCACAGCCGCCGGCGAGCCCGACACCGCCGCGCTCCGTCGCGAGATCATCGCGGAATCGCTCTACGGGGTCGACCTCTCGCCCACGGCCGTGCGGCTGGCGGAGCTGCGGCTGTGGCTCGCCCTGGTGGCCGGTGACGCGGCGCCCGACATCGGAGCCGTGGCGCCGCTGCCGAATCTCGACGGACACCTGCGGTCCGGAGATGCCCTGCTCGACCCCTACACCCTGGCCGCCTCCCTCACCGAGACTCGACCGTTGCCCGGCGCCTCCCGTGCCACGGCCGATCTGGCCGAGCGGCGCCGACGGTTGTTTTCGCTCTCGGGGCCGGCCAAGCGCCGGGCCGGACGGGAGCTGGCGCGCGCGGAGAGCGAGCTGGCGGGAGCGCTCTACGACCGCGCACTTGCCGCTTTGGAGCAGGCCATACGGGAGCTGCTCGGCCTGGCCAGGAGCCGCGACTTGTTCGGCCACCGCGGAAGGCTCGATGCAGCTCAACGGGCCCGGCTGCGCCGGCTCCGCACCGCTCGGTCCGATTTGCGCACCGCCCGCAGGCGACTGGCACGCGATGGCGGCACGCCGTTCTTCAGCGTGGAATCGCACTTCGCCGATTTCATCGGGACGGGTGGCTTCGATGTGGTGCTCGGCAATCCACCGTGGATCAGGGGCGAACGGCTGCCGGCGCGCGTGCGCGAGGTGTTGGCCTTCCGCTACCCGACCTGGCGTTCTCCGCCGGGGGTCGCCGGCCGCTTCGCCCATGTGCCCGATCTGTCGGTCGCCTTCTGCGAGCGCGCCCTGGAGCTCGTGGCTCCCGACGGCATCGTCGCGCTGCTCACCCCCGCCAAACTCGCCACGGCGGGCTACGCCGAACGGCTGCGGCGGCGCCTGTCGGAGCGGACGCGGCTCGAGCGGGTGGCGGTGCTGGACGACTCCGTAGCCGCGTCGTTCGGGGCCGCGGTGTACCCGATGGCGTTGGTCGCGGCGCGACGCGAGCCGGAGCCGGGGGCCACCTTCGTCCCAACGCTGGGCCCGTCGTCCCACGAAGGCCGCCTGCCTCAGCAACAGCTCCAGGCCCCGGGTCCCTGGGTCCTGGTGCCGGACGCTGCGGCCGTCGCCAGACGGCTGTCGCGAGAACATCGACCGCTCGGTGAGCGGTGGCCGCCTCAGCTCGGCGTGAAAACGGGCGCCGACTCCCTGTTCCTCGTGGATCGGCCGGTCGAAGGCAGCCGACCGGCGGTGCGCGGGCGCGATCTCACCCGCTGGCACATGACACCGCGCGTCTACATTCTGTGGACCCACGATTCGCGCGGCCGTCCGCTCGAGCACCTGCCCTCGGCACTGGCGCAGCGTCTTGTCCCACACACTGAGCGGCTGCGGCGCCGCACCGACTACCGTCGCGGGCCGGCGTGGCAGTTGTTTCGCCCTCGGCTCGGTTGCGCCACGCACCGGGTATTGTGGGCAGACCTGTCGCGCCACCTGGAAGCCGCCGTCGCTCCCCCCGACGTCGTTCCCCTCAACACGGTGTACGGCATCGCCACGGCCTCGGATGAAGATGCGCTCGCGCTGGCGGCGATTCTCAACACGCGCTGGTGTACGGCGCTGGCGCGGCTCGCGGCGGACCCGGCAAGGGGTGGATTCCGTCGCTTCAATGCCGGGGTCGTCGCAAGTCTGCCGCTGCCGGCGACGGACGCAGCCGTCTGGCGAACGCTGGCCCAGTACGGCCGGAGCTGCGAGCCGGCCGACGCTGTCGTCGCCGATCTGTACCGGATCGATGAGGCGGATCGGCGTGCCCTGGAACAACTCGCGCCGCATCCTCGCTGAATCGCTCGAGGTCCCCGATGAGCCGCTCGCGTTGCTCATCGCGCCTGGACCCGAGGTGTCACCCGCGGCCGCCTGCCGGGCCGCAGCGCTCGCGCTGCTTGACCTCCCGCCGCAGCCGTCGCCGGTTCCGGTGTGGCTCACGCCACACCAGATCCCCGCCCTCGAGCGCGTGCTCGCGATTCTCGACCGGTTCGGCGGTGCGGTCCTGGCCGATGCGGTGGGACTCGGTAAGTCGTACGTCGCCCTGGCGGCCGCCAGC
>JBGQHV010000162.1:0-7540 GCA_041498155.1 Gemmatimonadota bacterium
CCCGGAATTCGGCAACACGACCGGCGTCGTGCTGCAGTCCTATCTACGGCGCACCGCCGCGGACGTGGAGGCGATGATCCTGCTGGGCACGCGCGTCCGGTTGTGCAAGGGCGCATACAAGGAGCCCGCGATGATCGCGTTTCCAGAGAAGCGGGACGTGGATGCCAACTACATCGCGTGCCTCGAGCGGTTGCTCGACCGGGGCAACTACCCGGCTATCGCCACGCACGACGAGCGCATTCTCACCCATGCCAAGGCTTACGCGCGCGGACGCGGGATCGACCCGTCGCGCTTCGAGTTCCAGATGCTGTATGGCGTGCGTCGCGACCTGCAGCAGGAGCTGCGGCGCGCGGGGTATCGGGTGCGGGTGTACGTGCCGTTCGGCAGCCACTGGTATCCGTACCTGATGCGCCGACTCGCGGAGCGCCCCGCCAACATCGGATTCATCCTCGGCAACGTCCTCCGGGAGTCGCTACGGCGGCGCTGACCGACGACGACGCCACGCTCGGTGGATACCTGAAGGTCCACCAGCGCCCGCCGGCGTTCGGTGGTCCCGACGGCGCCGCCTACTCCGTCTCCACGCTGGTGGACGACGACCCCGACCCCATGGGACGATTCGGCGCGGCGCTGCTCTTCATCCGGTGGTCGACGAGCGGCGACCGCGCCGTGGGGCACCTGGAGACGGACTATCTGGCCTTCGGTCCGACGCCGGAGGCCGCGCTCGCCCCATTGCACGCGTTAACGTTGCAGGACGTGAAGTCACACCTTGATCGCTGCGTCGCCCGGCTCGGGAGCGCAGACCGGGGAGCGGTCGGCGAATGACGACCGGAGTCGTCTTGGAGCGCACGGGGAACACCTTCCGCGTGCACACGCCGGAGGGCGAGTGCATCGCGGTGCTGCGCGGCAAGCTCAAGCGTGGCGACGACGATCGTCTGGTCGCGGGGGACGTCGTCGACCTCGAAACGCACGGCGACGGTCCGGCGACGGTGGAGCGGGTCCACCCGCGTCGCAGCGTGCTGGCGCGCCGTCGCGCGACCGGCGGGCACGGCGCGCGCCGGGCGCAACCGATTGCCGCCAACGTAGACCAGGTCGTGGTCGTCGCCGCGGCACGCGATCCCGAACCCAGCGCGCGGATGCTGGACCGTTTCCTCGTCATCGCCGAGGCGAATGGCCTGCCCGCGGTCCTGGTGGTCAACAAGGCGGAATTGGACCGGTCCGTCATCGGCCAGCTGCAGCAACGCTACGCCCATTCCGGTTATCAAGTGCTGTCCACCTCGGTCAAGACGCCCGAAGGCCTGCCCGCGCTGCGGGATCTGTTGCGCAATCGGGAATCGGTGTTCACCGGCGCGTCCGGGGTGGGGAAATCGAGCCTGCTCAACGCGCTCGAGCCCGGCCTCAAGCTCCGCATCGGCGCCATCAGCGAGAAATGGCGCACCGGCACCCACACCACGCGGGCGGCCGAGCTGGTGCCGCTGGCACTGGGCGGATACGTGGTGGACACACCGGGGATGCGGGAGGTAGGGACGTGGGGCATCGCGCCCGACGAGCTGGGCGCGTGTTTCCCCGAGCTCCGCCCGTTTCTCGACGGCTGCCGCTTCGACAACTGCCGGCACCTCGCGGAGCCCGGCTGCGCGGTGCGGCAGGCCGCTCTCGCGGGCCTGGTGGACCCCGACCGACTCGTCTCCTACGAGCGGATCTACGAGGAGATCAGCGTTCCTTCCTGGTCCAGCGATCGGCGTCGCGGGTCGTGACCTTCCGCATCACCGCGGCGAACGCCTCGTCCAGGTCGATGCGCTGAGAGTTGGCGAGACAGACCACGACGAACAGGACGTCCCCCAGCTCCATCGCGAGATCGCCCGGCGCCTCATCCGCCTTCTTGGACTTCTGCCCGAACTGGTGGTTGATTTCGCGGGCTACCTCGCCCACCTCCTCGGTGAGGCGGGCGAGGTTCGTCAGCGGAGTGAAGTAGCCTTCCTTATATTGACTGACCCAGCGGTCCACGGTTGTCTGGGCTTCGCGAAACGCCACGGGAGTCTCCGTCGCCAGAAATGGGTGCTGACACGCCGCTCGTGACGCCGTTCGTAGGGGAGCGCTACGCCGACGCGGCCGCGCTCTCTCGCCTCATCGCGCCTCCCTATGACATCATCTCCCAGGAAGCGCGGCGCCGCTACGCGGCGGCCGACCCGCACAATATCGTCCATCTGATTCTCCCGGAAGCCGCCGGCGACGTGAACCGCTACCGCGCGGCCGCGGAGCATCTGGCCGCCTGGCGCACCGAGGGCGTGTTCCGCACCGATCCCGCGCCGTCCGTGTACGTCGTCGCCCAGACGTTCGCCACGCCCGCGGGAGAGCGGCACACGCGGATCGGCATGTTTGCCGCTGCGTCCGCCGAGCCGTATGAGACCCGCCGCATCCGGCCCCACGAGAAAACCCACCGCGGCCCGAAAGTCGACCGCCTCGAGCTGCTGCGGGCGACCCACGCCAACCTCGAATCGATCTTCCTGCTCGCCCCCGACGGGGACGGCACGCTCGCGACCGGCCTGCGGGCGATCGCCGAGGGGCCCCGCCCCCCGGACGCGTCAGCCGAATTGGACGGCGTCGAGATCCGCCTGTGGGTGGTGTCCGGCGCGGAAGCCGACCGCCTGGCCGCGGCCGCCGCGGCGCCGTTGTACATCGCCGACGGCCACCACCGATACGAAACCGCGGTGGCCTATGCCGGCGAGAACCCCGCCGCGCGGCGCCTGCTCGCGTTCGTGGTCTCGGCCCGCGACCCGGGGCTCGTGGTGTTGCCCACGCATCGCGTGATCTACGCAGCCGATCGCCTCGTGGTGAACCTCGAAGCCGGATGGCAGCGCTTCTTCGAAATCCGGCCGGTGCCGCCGCCGGCGGACCGCGTGCGGCTGCTCGCGGAGGCCGGGCGCGAGCGCACCGCCTGCATCGTGGCCACCGAAGGCGGCCAACGGGACCTGCTGCTCACGCTGCGTGACGACGCGCCGCTCGCCGGGATTGCGGAGCTGGGCCGCACACCCGCCGTGCGCACGCTCGACGTGGCCATCGTCGAGCGCCTGGTCGTCGGCGAGATCCTGGCGTCGGGAAAGTCGACGCCGACGCTCACCTACACGCCCGACCCCGCGCCGGCGCTGCAGGTGGCCCATCTGGGCAAGGCGGTGGCGGCCGTCCTGCTCAACCCGACCAAGGTCGAGCAGGTGTTCGACGTCGCGGACGCCGGCGACGTCATGCCGCCCAAGTCCACGTATTTCATTCCCAAGGTGCCGAGCGGCCTGGTGTTGCGCCGGGTCGATGCCTGACGACGCGATCCCGGTCCGTCCGGTGGGCCGGGTAGAGAACCAACGCCGCGACATGGACGACGATCGCTGGAAAGGTGTCGTCTCGACCATCGCCCTCGATCCGCACCAGTTCACTCCCGCCGCCCTGCAGGGCCTCGAAGAGTTCTCGCACATCGAAGTCATCTTCCACTTGGACCGCATTGCGCCGGAGGCGGTCCATCGAGCGGCCCGTCATCCGCGCGGCGATCCTCGCTGGCCGGCGGTCGGCATCTTCGCGCAGCGCGCGGCCGCCCGCCCGAACCGGCTGGCGGTGACGCGCTGCCGGCTGCTGCGGGTCGACGGCCTGCGCCTCAGCGTCGAGGGGCTCGATGCGCTGGACGGGACGCCCGTGCTGGACATCAAGCCCCACATGGAAGAGTTCGGTCCGCGCGGCCCTGTGTCGGAGCCGCCCTGGGCGCGGGAGTTGATGCGGGACTACTACGACTAGTCGCCGTATATTCCCCTCCATGTCCCGCCCGCGCGACCGCATCCTCGCCAACCTCGAGACCGTCTACCGCGAAGCCTACGACCGGGCGAAGACCGCGGGAGACGAGCGCCGCATGCTCGATCTCGATGCCGCCTACCAGCGCGAGCAACTGTTGCTGGAGGTGCTGCTCGATATCCGGGACGCCATCCAGGCGGCTCCCGCCGCGCGGGAGGCGGCCTCCGGCATCGACCCGCTGGCGGCGATCGATACGATTCGTCGCGTTACGAAGCTCCGCTGACCGGGAGAGGTCCCCATGCGCCGCACCCTATCCGCCGCCCTGTCGCTGCTCCTCGTCTCCGCCTGTGGCCCCAAAGCGGATACCGTGGTCCTGCACGGGATGATCTGGACCGGCCTGTCGTCGGGGGCGGCGCAACCGGGCGCCGTGGCGATCCGCGCGGGGAAGATCCTGGCCGTCGGCGACTCGGCGGCCATTGCCCGCTACATCGGGTCCGGAACACAGGTCATCGATGCGCACGGCGGGCTCGTGCTCCCGGGCTTCGCCGACGGGCACACCCATTTTGTGGACGGCGGCTTTCAGCTTGCGTCGCTCGATCTGCGCGATGCGGCGACGCCCCAGGAGTTCGTCCGGCGCGTCGCCGCATTCGCGAAAACCAGGCAGCCGGGACAATGGATTCTCGGCGGCGATTGGGACCACACGCTGTGGCCCGGCCAGCCCCTGCCGCGCCGCGAGTGGATCGACTCGATTACGCCCGACAACCCGGTGTTCCTCTCCCGCGTCGATGGACACGAGGCGCTCGCCAACACCGCCGCCCTCAAGGCCGCGGGCGTGACGAAAGACACTCCCACGCCCTCGGGCGGAGAGATTCTGCACGATGCCCGCACCGGCGAGCCCTTGGGCATCTTCAAGGATCAGGCGCTGGGACTCATCTATAGAGCCGTCCCCGACCCGACGCCGGAAGAGAACGATTCCGCCGTCGCCCGCGCCCTCGCGTACGCGGCATCGCTCGGCGTCACCGCCACTGCCAACATGTCGGCATCGTGGGCCGGCCTTGCGAGCTACCGGCGGCTGGAGCAGGCCGGTCGGATGACCCTGCGCGTCTATCTGTACCTGCCAATCGACCAGTGGCGCGCGGTCGCCGACACCGTGCGTGCGAGCGGCTCGGGAGACGACTGGGTGCGCATCGGCGGTCTCAAAGGCTTCATGGATGGCTCGGCCGGATCGCGCACGGCGTATTTCTTCGACGATTACAACGACTCCGCGGGATATCGTGGCCTGCTGCAGAACCCGGAAGCCGACATGCGCACCTGGATCGGGAATGCCGATTCCGCCGGGCTCCAGGTCGCGGTGCACGCCATCGGCGACCGGGCCAACGCGATCCTGCTGGCCATCTACGACAGTGTGACCAAGGCGCACGGCACGCGCGACCGGCGCTTCCGCGTGGAGCACGCCCAGCACCTCCGCGCCGAGGATATCGCGGCCTTCGGGCGGTTACGCATCGTGCCGTCGATGCAGCCGTACCACGCGATCGACGACGGGCGTTGGGTCGAGCAGCGGATCGGTCCGGAGCGGATCAAAACCACGTACGCCTTCCGCGACCTCCTCGACAGCGGGGCGCCGCTCGCCTTCGGCTCCGACTGGACGGTCGCGACCCTCGATCCGCTCTGGGGCGTGTACGGGGCCGTGACGCGTCGTACGCTGGACGGAAAGAACCCGGATGGGTGGGTGCCGCAACAGAGAATCACGCTGGCCGAGGCCCTTCACGCCTATACGGCGGGCAACGCGTGGGGCGTGTTCGCGGAAAACCAATGGGGGACGCTGGCGCCTGGTCGGGATGCGGATGTCGTGGTGCTGGACCACAACCTCTTCGCGATGCCTCCGGAGTCCCTGGCCACCGCCCGGGTGGCGGTGACGATCGTCGGAGGCAAGGTCGTTTACCGCAAGAGCTGATAGCCGATAGCCGTTTTATCCCGAGTACTTGAACCCCGCCTCCACGAGCGTCAGCGGCTGCGCCTCGGGGCTCTCCACACCGGCATCCACGACTTCCCCCAGCACCAGCGTATGGTCACCGGACGGCAGCGAAGCGACCGCTCGGCACTCGACCCAGCCGAACCCCTCGGCCAGCACCGGGACCTTCGAGACGGGTGCCGGCTTCGTCTTGATCCCCTTGAGCTTCTGCGGCGCCTGCGCCGAGGACCGTCCCAGTTTGCCCGCCAGGTCGCGCTGGCCCGACGTGAGGAGACTGATCGCGAAGTAGTGCGCGTCGCGGATCATGCCGATCGTCTTCGACGTGTTCTCCACGGCGACCGCGATCATCGGAGGCTCGAACGCCGTCTGGGTGACCCAGTTTGCGGTCATGGCATGTTCTTCACCGTTGTGCGCGACCGTCAGCACGTACAGACCGTACGGGAAGTGACGGAGAACGGTCTTCTTGGCGTCGGCGTCCATGAAGGCTCCGAGACACGGGAACGTGAAGGAGAGTGGTGCAAATATCGGCGCGGGACCTTCATGATGTAAGTCACAGTCCAACCGCCGGGCGTGTCGCGCTTCAGCCCGTCGCTGTCGCGGGAACGCCCTGTCGCTCCGTCGCGAATTTCGCATGTTTTTGAGGAGGGCGAAAACGTGACTGACCGCGGGATCCCCTGACAGGAGTCGTACGATGAATCGTATTGTCCTGGCCGTTACGGGTGTCGCCTTCGTTCTCCTCGCCCCACCCCGGGTCCTCGGCCAGGGGACCGCATCGCAAAGCAATGGCCCCGCGGCGGACTACATGACGCGGTACCATGAGATTCTGAACATCCAGCCACAGGCGGGTCAGGTCGCAGAGGTCCATCACTTGGTACTGACCCGCGACGTGGGTCGGCTGACACTCGAACAGGGCCAGCTCTACCTCCTTTCTCCGATCGGAGGCAGGGTGGTGGGAGCCGTGTTTCGCGGAGAGGGGCGGTTCGCGTTCGCGCCGACGGTTCCAGCCGAACGCGCGGAGCTGGAGCGATTTGCCAGCACGCCGACGATAGACGATACGATCCAAGAAGCGATCATGCTCTTTTCCGACTCGACAGCCGCCGAGTTGCGAGGGCTGGCCTTTGGTCCCGGTTTGATTCCTGGAGATGTCGGGGATCATGTCCGAGACCTGCTTGGGAGTTTCAAGGGACACAATGATGGATCGTATGGCAGCGACGTATTGTCCCCGCTGCTCAACTGCGACACCAGCCTGTTCTTCTTGGCGAGGGTGGAGCCCGTGCATGGTGAGGCGTTGCTGTTCGAAATCGATCCGAGCGTGAGCGAGGCGGTCCAGTTGTATCACCCGGTGGGTCGGCTGCGTTGGGGTGGAAGTTGGGCGGTTATCACCGAATCTCCGCTGCAGCATCCACTGGCGGGGACGGGCGGTTCGTGGCGGTTCCGCGAACGGGCTACGGTACCGAGCTACCAGATTGAGGTCCACCTCCGCTCCACCGGGGGCGCGGACTTGGATTTCGCCGCCAGGGCACTACTGACTATCAAAGCCACCGAGCCGGTCGGTCCATGGCTTCGTTTCATACTTCACTCCAAGCTCCTCGTCGATTCCGCGCGATGGAGCGATGGTGCCGCGGCCACGGCGTTCAAGGCGAAGGATGAGGAAGATCTGTGGATCCGTGCCCCGCGCCGGCTTTCGGTGGGCGACTCCCTCGCCCTGACCCTCTTCTATCACGGGAACCTGATCGATCGGTATCTCAATTGGTTCTACATCGATCCCACGGCGGCGTGGTATCCCATCAACGCCCAGGG
>JBGQHV010000163.1:0-7517 GCA_041498155.1 Gemmatimonadota bacterium
CTTCGCGCGCCGCCTCGGCGACGGCGCGCGCCTCGTCGGCGCTGACTTTTGGCTTGGGTTCGGCGGCGGTGGTGGTCATGGCTGCAATCTATAGAGATGGCCCCTGCCGGAGCAGCCGGGGCGTGACTATGAAGGCCGCCAGCGCGCCGCCGGCAATTCCCCCCAGGTGGGCGAAATTGTCGATGAGCGGCGTCGCCAGGCCGTTCAGGACCTGATAGCCCGCCCAGGCCACGAGCACGAAACCGATCCGTTTGTCGCGCAGGTGGAACCTGTCTCGATAGCGGTAGAGGACCACGACGACGGCCGCGAGCAGGCCAAAAATCGCTCCGGAGGCGCCGACCGACGGCCCGGGGCGCATGACCAGCGAGAGCGTTGCGCCCGCACATCCCGCAGTGGCGTAGACGAAGGCCGTGCGGGCGGTACCGAGCGCGTGCTCGCACGCCATGCCCACGATGAAGAGCACGACCATGTTGCCGATGAGGTGGTCCACGCCGCCGTGCAGGAACATCGACGTCGCGAGGCGCCACAGCTCACCCGACTCCACCCGGTCCCGTACCAGGGCCCCCGCCGCCACGATGTGATCGGCGTCGGCCAACGCCCCGGTGGCCAGCTCCCAGGCGAACACGGCGATGTTGACGACGATGAGCAGGAGGGTGAGGGGGGGCGTGAGCGACATCCCGCGCTCGAAGTCGACGGGCGCTCGTTGCGCCGGCGCCGCGAGCATCGACGGCGTGATGAGGATCGGCTCCTCCGCTCGCGGGTGTCCGTCGCCGGGCGGATCCGGTACGCCAGCGCTCACCGGCGCTCGCCCGTGTCCAACATGACTCCCAGCGCGAGGACGACTCGGCGGTCGAGGGTGCGCTGCGGGTCTGCTTTCAGGTCGAGCGCGTAGCGGTCGAAGATGGTGAACTTCCGGTTGAACTCCCCGATGACGTCGTCGCCCTCCGGGCGGACGAAGATGAAATTGGTGCGCAGCAGGCCGAATAGCGGGCCGATCACGCGCCGCAACAGCGACAGGATGACAGAGTCCTCCTTGGCGAGGTACAGCACCGCGCCTTCGGGTGCTTTCACGTACCAGCGCTTCCGGAACAGATTGTAGAGGTAGTTCTTCCACAAGAGCGCGATCGGGCGACCGCCCGGGTCGCGCACCGTGTACGTGGCCGTGATCGGCTGCCACTTCTTGTCCTGGAGAATCTCGAGCAGCCGTTCTCGTTTGCTCTGGTCCCGGTAGAAGGTCACGTGTCGCTTGGCCGAGAGGCCGACCCCGACGACCACGAGCGCCGCGAGGCCCCCGACGACGGCGAGCGTCTCGAACACCGACTCGACCACCAGGTCGGTCGACACATGAGCCAGCTCGGCGAATCCGAGGGCCACGACGGTGCCCGCGACGATGCCGCCCAGCATCGCCCCCAGGTTCTGGAGCAGATGCGCCGGACGTTCGACGAACACGATCTTATTGCCCTGTTCGTCGCACACGTCGTACTTCTCCGAGATCTTGAGCAGCTGTTGGCGCAGCAGGAACACGTCCCGATCGAAGGCGGGATCGCCCCCGGCTGGAGTCGCCACCGCCGCCGGGACCAGTGCCGGAGCCCGGTTCTCCCGGCCGCATTGCGGGCACTTCACCAGGCGCCCGGCGAAATCGTCTTTCAGCTCATAAGACGTGCCGCACTGGCACACGACGCGGACGGGCATACGGCCTCGGGAAGGAGGGTGGCCGATGAATGTACGGGTTGACACCGACGGGGCGAGAGGGAAATTGGCGACTCCTTCGGCGCCGTCGCCCCTGGACGGTTTGCGGACATCGTGGCGGTGGCAGGGGATCCGCTGCCTCCGGTTCGTTATGAAGGGTGGCCCCGTGTACCTTACCCAATAGTGCGACGCACGCTCACCGCTTTCACGGCAGTCCTTCTGGGCGCCGCCGGCGCCGGACGGGCCCAGCAGCTCGGCCCGGTCGGGACCGGCGGCGTCGCGGCGTTGGCTAACGCGCTGGAGCAGCTCGGCGGCGTCAAGCGCGTGCTGGTCATCGGTGCTCACCCCGACGACGAAGACACCCAGCTCCTCACCTGGCTGTCCCGCGGCCTCGGCGCCCAGGCGGCGTATCTGGCGCTGAACCGCGGCGAAGGAGGGCAGAACCTCATCGGACCCGAGCTCGGTCCCGAGCTGGGCATCATCCGCTCCGAGGAGCTGCTGGCGGCCCGCTCCGTCGATGGGGCACGACAGTTCTTCACCCGGGCCTACGACTTCGGGTTCTCGAAATCCGCCGACGAGTCGTTCCGCTTCTGGCCGCGCGATTCGGTGCTGCACGACGTGCTGGATGTGATCCGCCGTTTCCGGCCGCAGGTCATCGTCTCGGTGTTCTCCGGAACGCCGCGCGACGGGCACGGCCAACATCAGGTCGCCGGGATCCTGGCCAAGGTCGCCTACGACGCGCTGCGGGATTCGACGTGGGGTCCCGTCAAGTTCTACCGCTCGACGTTCTTCGACACGGCCTCCACTACTCTGACGATTCCCACCGGCGCGGTCGATCCCGTCCTCGGACAGTCGTACTACCAGATCGCCATGGCCGGCCGCAGCCGGCACCGCTCGCAGGACATGGGTCAGCTGCAGCGTCCCGGCCCGGCCCAGACCCGGCTGTCGCTCGTCGAATCGAAGGTGGGCACCACGGGCGGGATCTTCGAGGGCGTGGATACCGTGTGGCACGGGCGGGAACGGTTTCGGGCGTTGATCGATACGGCGCGGGCCCGGCTCAATCCCTTCGCCACGGATGCGCTCGTACCGATTCTCGCCCGGGCCAGCGCAGCCCTCGGCCCCGACGATGTGGAGCAGCGGGCCATCCTGGACGGCGCGATCGCCAACGCCGCCGGTCTCGTCGTGGACGGCACGACCGACGACGCGATCGTCATCCCCGGCGAGCGGGTGCAGGTCGAGGTGGCGGTCTGGAATGCGGGCGCCGCGCCGGTCCCCGTGGATGGCGTGGACATCCAGGTGCCCGACGGTTGGCGGGTCGATCGCATCGATCCCGCGACCGGCACGGTCGCCCCGAACACGGTGCTGGTGCGGCGCTTCGCCGTGACGGTCGCGCCGGACGCGCCGCGCTCGCAACCCTATTTCCTGCGTCGTCCGCAGCTCGGCGCGTTGTACGATTGGAGCGGTGTGCCCGCTGAAGTACGGGGCCTGCCGTTCGAGCCGCCGCTGCTCCAGGCGCGGATCCACGCGACCGTGGGCGGCGCGCCGATCACCTTGACCCGGGAAATCGTCTACCGCTATCGAGACCAGGCGAACGGTGAGATCCGCCGGCCGATCTTCGTCACGGGAGACTTCGACGTCGCCGTGATGCCGACGATGCTCGTGTGGCCGGTGGACGGCGCCACCGGGGCCGAGCGCGCCGTGACCGTCTCGGTCACGAACCGGGTCCGCGGCGGCGCCACCGCCGTCGTTCGGCTCGCGGTGCCGCCCGGGTGGGCGCCGGTGCCGCCGGAGACGGTCGCGTTCAGCAAGGAAGACGAGTCGCGCGGCGTCACCTTCACCGTCCGGCTTCCCCCCGATGCGGCGACCGGGTCGTTCACGCTGCGGGCCACGGCCACCGGCGCGGATGGGCTCTCGAGTCGTGACGCGCTCACGATCATCGACTATCCGCACATCCGCCCCCGGCCCTCGGTGCACGCCTCCACGGTCGAAGTCCGGGTCGCCAAGATCCTGCTGCCCGGCCTCGCCCGTGTGGGCTACGTGCGCGGCGCCGCCGACCGCGTGCCCGAGGCGTTGGCGGAGGTTGGAGTGCCGGTGGTGCTGCTCGACGCGGATTCGCTGGAACACGGCGATCTCTCGCGCTACGATGCGATCGTGATCGGCAGCCGCGCGTACGAGACGGATCCCGCCCTCGTCGCCTCAAACGGGCGGTTACTCGACTATGCGCGGGGCGGCGGACTGCTGCTGGTCCAATACCAGCAGTACCCGTTCATTCAGGGTGGCTTCGCGCCCTATCGGCTCAGCATCGCGCAGCCGCACGACCGCGTGACCGACGAAACCGCGCCGATGACACCGCTCGTGCCGGGGAGCCCGGTGTTCCATTCTCCCAACGACATCACGCCGGACGATTGGCGCGGGTGGGTGCAGGAGCGCGGGCTGTACTTCGCGCACGATTGGGATTCGACCTACGTCCCGGTGCTCGAGGCGAACGATTCGGGCGGCCCGCCCCTCGACGGGGGGCTGCTCATCGCCCCGCTCGGTCGCGGGACCTACGTGTATACGGGGCTGAGCTTTTTCCGGCAGCTGCCGGCCGGCGTGGTGGGGGCGTATCGGCTGTTCGCGAACCTGCTGGGGCTCAAGGTGAAGAATGTGCCGTAAGGCGGGGAGTGGGGTGTGGGGACTGGTACTCGTTCTCTTCGCCGCATGCTCGTCGGGAGGCAAGACGCCGCTCGTCATCTATACGCCCCACGGCCGCGATCTCCTGACCTTATTGAAGGCGCGCTACGAGCAGCTCCACCCGGACATCGACATCCGCTGGCTCGATATGGGCTCGCAGGAGGTGTACGACCGGGTGCGCAGCGAGCGCGCTAATCCGCAGGGCGACGTCTGGTTCGGCGGCCCGGCGACCATCTTCGCGCTTGGCGCCGCCGATTCGCTGCTCGAGCCGTTCCGCCCGTCGTGGGCAGGCCAGATCCGCCCGGCCGGCATCGGACCAGGCGATCTGTACTTCTCCGCGTACGAGACGCCCGCCGTGATCGTGTATGCCGAGCAGGCGATCACCCCGGCCCAGGCGCCCCAGGATTGGGACGACCTTCTCGACCCGAAGTGGAAGGGCAAGATCCTGATCCGCGACCCGATCGCCTCGGGCACGATGCGGGCGGTGTGGGGGATGATCCTCGAGCGCGGCTTGAAGCAGACCGGCGACACCGCCGCGGGCTTCACCTGGCTGCGGCGACTCGACGCACAAACCAAGGAGTACGTGCTCAACGGGCCGCTGCTCGATCAGAAGATCGTCCGCCAGGAAGGGCTGGTGACGATCTGGGATCTGCCCGACATCCAGCTCAACAAGCGCGACGGCCTGCCGCTGGGCTTCGTGTTCCCGACGAGCGGCACACCCGCGATCGAGGATGCGATCGGGATCATTCGCAACGCGCCGCACCAGGCCGCGGCCCGCGCCTTCGAAGAGTGGGTGGGGAGCGTCGCCGCCCAGCTGCTCGCGGCGCGCGACGCCTACCGGCTGCCGGCGCGCAACGATCTGCCGGCCGATTCACTCCCGGCGTGGGTGCGCGACGTACGCAGTCACATGGTGGTGGCCGACGTGGACTGGGACCTCCTGGCTCGCCGCGGCGCCGAGTGGATGCGCTACTGGGACGAACATGTCCGCGGAAAGGGAGATGGGGGACGGGGGACGGGTGGGCGCTGAGGCCGGTCCCTTTCTCGTTCTCGACGAGGTCCAAGTCCGGTTCAGCGACACCGTTACTATCGGGCCCGTTTCCCTGATGATCGAGCGCGGGGAGATCCTCGCCCTGCTGGGGCCCTCGGGCAGCGGTAAGACCACCCTCCTACGGATGTTGGCGGGATTTGAGCGCCCCGACGGTGGCATTGTGCGGATCGAGGGCGAGGATGTGACGGCGGTGCCGCCGGCGCGGCGCCGGGTGGGGATGGTGTTCCAGCACTACGCCCTGTTTCCCCACCTCGATGTGGGCGAGAACGTGGGCTTCGGACTGCAAGGGACGAAGGACGGGGGACAGGGGACGAGTGCAGCGGTAGCCGAGGCCCTCGCGCTCGTGGACCTCGCGGGGTTCGAGCGGCGCAAAGTCCAAGAGCTCTCGGGCGGGCAGCAGCAGCGCGTCGCGCTCGCCCGGGCGCTCGCGCCCGCGCCGCGCGTGCTGGCGCTCGACGAGCCCCTCTCCAACCTCGATCCCTCCCTGCGCGAGCGGACCCGGCGCGAGCTGCGGCAGCTCATCAAACGGATCGGGATCACCGCCGTCTTCGTCACACACGAACAGGAAGAGGCGTTCGACCTGGGGGACCGCGTCGCGGTGCTCAGCGCCGGGCGGCTGAACCAGGTCGGCACGCCGGAGGAGCTGTACGAGCGCCCTGCGAATGTGTTCGTCGGCACGTTCGTCGGCCGGGCGAACGTGTTGCGCGGCGCGTCGGCGCGGGCCCTCGGAGCGGCGAACGGTCAGGTCGTGCTGGTCCGCCCCGAGCAGCTGCGCTTCGGCGCCGGGAGTGGAACGCTCGCCGGCGTCGTCGCCGAACGGCGGTACACGGGGGCCGCGGCATTCTATCACGTAACCCTCGAGACGGGCGAGCGGGTGGAAGTGCTGGCGGCGCCCGACGCGGCGCGGGTCGGCGAGCGCGTGAGCGTGGCCGCGACGCGGACGCTGTGCTTCGCGGATCCGGGCGCATGACGCGCGACGGCGGACGGTCGCGGGCCGCCGGGTGGGGCGTGGCGCTCACGCTGCTGCTCGCCTGGCTGGTGCTCTATCCCATCGTGCTGTTGGTGCTCGACGGAATGCACGGCGACGCGTTGCGCGCATTCGCCGCGCGCGGCGGCGAATGGCAGGCGTTGTGGGCGAGTGTGTGGATTTCGCTGGCGAGCGTGGTCCTGGCGGCCGTCATCGGGGTTCCACTGGCGTTTCTGTTCGAGTGGTTCGAATTCCCGGGACGTAAAATCCTCGGCTCGCTCATCGCGCTCCCCGCCGTGTTGCCGCCGTTCGTCGGCGTGATCGCGTTCTTGTTCCTGTACGGGGAGTCGGGGTTTGCCGCGCGCTTCCTCCAGTACCTGTTCCGCTTCCAGCAGGCGCCGTGGCACCTGCAAGGGCCGGGCGCCATCCTCCTGGTGCACGCCTACTCGATGTACGTGTACTTCTACCTCTTCACGCGGGCCGGTCTCGCCCGGCTCGACGCCGCCACGCTCGAGGCGGCGCAGGCGCTGGGGGCGGGTCGGTGGCGCACGTTGACCCGGGTGATCCTGCCGCTCGTGCGGCCGTCGCTCGCCGGCGCCGCGCTGCTCACGTTCATGACGTCGCTCGGCTCGTTCAGCGCGCCGTATGTCTTCGGCGGCGGCTTCCGGGTGATGACCACGCAGATCTTCGCCTCCAAGCAGAACGGCGAGATCGGCGTGGCGATGGTCGAGACCGTGGCGCTCGCGCTCGTCGCGCTCGCGGGTCTCGCCCTGTTGCGGCGCACCGAGGGCGACGCGATTCTCGCGGGGCTCGGGAAGGGCACCGCCCCCCAGCGACGCGCGTTGCGCCGCCCGCTCGTCCGGCTGGGGACGACCCTCGCCGGCTGGGGCTTCGCGGTGCTGCTGCTGCTGCCGCATGCCACCCTGATCCTCGTCTCCCTCGTTCCATACGCAACCTGGACGACCGAAACGCTGCCGCCGGTCTTAGGCTTGGTGAACTATGGACGCCTGTTCGCCGAGCCCGAGCGGCTCGAGCCGCTGGTGAACTCGCTCTGGATGGCGACGGCGAGCACCGCGGCGGCGGTCGCGCTGTCGCTCGCGGCGGGCTGGCTCGTGGTGCGGCGCCGCGCCGCGCTGCGGC
>JBGQHV010000164.1:0-7476 GCA_041498155.1 Gemmatimonadota bacterium
AGGATCTGGATGACGCTGATCTCCCGGCCGGCGTCGATCACCTGGCCGCGACGCGGCCGCTGTCCCGGCGCCCGGATCTCCACCCACTCGCCGAGGGCCGCGGTGGGCGTGCGCCGGATATACAGGAGGGGGCCGGCCACACCGGACGCGCCGTGGTAGCGTCGTACCGCGCCGCTCATGACCCCACCGCCTTCAGCGCGGCCTGCACGTCGGCGGCCCGCGCGGTCACCTCGTCGGCGGGCGCGCGTCGCAGCGCCGCGAGCAAGCGCCGAGGCGTGGCGAGGTCGAGCTGCTCGAAGGCGCGACCCGCTTCCAGGGCGCGCCGCCCGGCGTGGTGGACGCCGAGCGCGAGGGCCGCGAGCAGGTGCGTCTTCTCGAGCGTCGAGCGCGCGTCGTTCGGGTCGTGGGCGCTCTGCCCCAGCACCGTCTCGCGGATCGTCCGCGCCACTACGAGCAGCAGCCGGTCGGCGTCGATCAACGCCTCGGGACCCACCAGCTCCGCGATCTCCCGCAGCTCCCGGTCGCGCTGCAGCAGCTCCAGGGTTTCGCGCCGCAGCTCGGCCCAGTCCGCCCCGGCGTGTTCCACGAACCAGGGTGTGGTCACGTCGGTGTAGAGGCTGTAGCTCGTTTCCCAATCCACGGCCGGAAACTGCCGCTGGTGCGCCAGGGTGGCGTCGAGCGCCCACAATGCGCCCACCACTCGCAGCGCCGCCTGGGTGACCGGCTCCGAGAAGTCGCCGCCAGGCGGCGAGATGGCGCTGATAATGGTGAGCGCGCCCTCGCGCTCAGGGGCGCCGATCGCGCGCACCCGGCCGGCGCGCTCGTAGAACTTGCCGAGGCGGTTGCCGAGATAGGTCGGGTACCCCTCTTCCCCGGGCATTTCCTGCAACCGCGCGCCGATCTCGCGCAGCGCCTCCCCCCAGCGCGACAGGCTGTCCGCCATGAGGGCCACGCGATACCCCATGTCGCGGTAGTACTCGGCGATGGTGACGCCCAGGTAGACCGAGGCCTCTCGAGCCGCCACCGGCATGTTCGAGGTGTTCACGATCAGGACTGTGCGGTCCATCACCGGGCGCCCGGTGCGCGGGTCGACGAGCCGGGGGAATTCCTCAAGCACTTCGGCCATCTCGTTGCCACGCTCCCCGCAACCCACGTAGACCATCACATCGGCGTCCGCGTATTTGGCGAGCGACTGCTCGATGACGGTCTTGCCCGTCCCGAACCCGCCCGGTACGGCGACGCTCCCGCCCTCGGCGACGGGAAACAGGAAGTCGAACACCCGCTGCCCGGTGACCAGTGGGGCTCCGAGCGCCAGGCGGCGACCCACCGGCCGGGGCTCGCGCACCGGCCAGACATGTCCCAGCCTGAGCGGTGTACCGTCGTCGAGCCGGCCTACCGCGTCGGCCACGGTGAACGAGCCCGGGGCGAGCTCCGCCACGGTGCCCGAGACGCCCGGCGGCACCAGCACGCGATGCAGGAAGCCCCCGCGCTCTTGCACCGTGCCGAGCACGTCTCCACCGGAGACGGTTGCTCCGGGCGGCACGACCGGGGTGAACGTCCATTTGGCGGTGGCGTCGAGCGTCGCCGCGGCGGCTCCGGGGTGGATGAAATCCCCCGTGGCGGCGGCGACACGGGCCAGCGGCCGGCCAACGCCGTCCAGCACCGATCCCAACAACCCCGGGCCCAGCTGCACCGTGAGCGACTGTCCGGTGAGCGCGAGCGGCTCTCCTACCCGGAGACCGCTCGTTTCTTCATAGACCTGGATGGTGGCGCGTTCTCCCGCGATCCGAATGACCTCGCCGAGCAGACCGTGCTCGCCGACCCGCACGAGCTCGTACAGCGAGGCCGACGCCAGTGGCTCCGCTTCAGCGAGGGCGCCGCTGATGCGGACGAGGGCCGGAGCGGGAGGGGGGGCGGTCACTTGAGCCTCACGCGGTACCCGATCACTTGCCGCAGCAGCTCGATGATGTAGGTCTCGGCCGCGCGCCGTCCCCCCCACTGCGGACCGGGGAACGGCACGACCATGGGCAGCGGCCGCCGGGTCAGCTCGAGCCGCACGTCGTCCGGTAGCGCGTCATAGAAGGACTCTTCGACCAGGACGACGCCCGCCGAAGAGTCCCGCAGCAGCTCCCGGAGGCGGGCGATGCCGTCTGCCGCATCGACGGTTTCGATCGGGCGCAGTCCGGCGAGAGCGAACCCCGCCGCCACCTCGGGCCGGCACAGCACCTGCACGCTGTGACTCACGGCGCCGTCACGAGGGCGGCCGCCAGCGACGGGCGTGGAGCGGAGAGCGCCACACCCCAGATGATGCGCTGCAAGTCGACGACCTGGGCGCGCAGCCGCAGCGCGAACCACAGCACCGGCCCCGGACCGAGCGGCGAACGTCTGGTCCGCCGCGCGAGCTCGCGAACGCGGATCCGGAGCAGCTCCTCTTCGAGGTCCGCGAGATCGCGCGCCACGTTCCGAAACGGCTCTGCCAGAGCGGTCGGCGCGAAGCCACGAGCCAGGCGCACGCGCGCGGCTCCCGGCTCGCGGAGCGCGGCCGTCTCCTCGAACACCGTGATCGTGATGCGCTCGCCGCCGGGAAGGAACACGTCCTTGGGGACGACGTCCCGCCCGGCCACCGCCAGCACGAGCGCCGTCACGGCATTTCGCAGGTCCACCGTCTCGCGCACGTACGCCAGCAGCTCTCCACCCGCGCGGTGCGCCGCCGCGACGGCGCGCACCGCGAACGCGCGGTCGAGCGCCACGTCGATGGCGAACGCGTCGGGCTGTCCGGCACTCGCCGCTGTCCCGAGCACGGTTCCATACGGATGGCGCCAGGCGGACAGCAGCGCCGCAACGGCGGCCGGTGTGGGTTGGCGGGCCAGCTCTTCCAGCGCCCGCTCCGGCAACGCCGGCGTGGGCATGAGCCCCGAGAGCCGTGCATCGGCGGCAGCGCCCCGGATCGCCCCGCGCAGGATGGCGCGGAGACTCTTGCGATCCTCTTCCTCATAGATGACGGCGAGCGCGGCCACCCGGGGACCGGCCCAGCGGGCCAGCGTCCGCAGCGCCGCGGCCGCCCAGCGACGCACGGCCAGCTCCAGCTCGGCGGGCGGCGCGCTATCCCGCTCGCCCGGCACGGGCAACCCGAGCCGCCGGAATCCCTCGGTGAGCGCGGCGGCGTCCGCCGCCCGCGACAGGGATTCCAGCTGCCCCCGCGTGAAGAGTCGGGTGCCGAGTCCGCGTGCGCGGGCGTTCACGTCGTCCCAGACCGGGCTCACGATTCAAGCCCCAGCTGCGCCAACACCCGGCGCGCCAGGTCGGGGCGGAGCCGGTCGAGCCGGGTTTCGAGGGTGTCGTCCACTTCGACGGCGCCGTCCGCGCTCGCGACGCGGAATCCGCTGCCCGCCGCCGGATCAACGACTACCCGAACGGGTGGCGTGGCGGGAGGGCGCAGCCGCTCGAGATCCCGGACGAGCGATTCGGGACAACGGATTACCGCTGCCACATCGCCGAGGGCGGCCAGGCCGCCGGCCAGCGCCGTCGGGAGGCCCGCCCGGTACTCGGCTCCGGCGGCGGCGGCGGGAAGCGCGTTACGCGCGGCCGTGAATACGCGCTCCAGCAGCCGCTCGCGGGCCTCCAGCACCGAGCGCCGCGCAGCGCGGCGCGCCCGGGTCACGGCCTGCTCCACCTCGAGCAGGCGGGTGCGCTCCCGGGCTTCTGCCGCGGCGCCGCGGCGCTGCGCGAGCGCGGCCGTGGCGGCCGCCGTGACGCCGTCTGCCTCGGCGCGGGCTTGGACGAGCAGTTGGTCGATCTGCGCGTTGGCGTCCCGCTCCAGGGCGTCGAGAAGGTGCTCGAGCCCCATCGCTGCTCCGCCGTCAGGTACGAACGAGAATGACGACCGCGATGACGAATCCCAGAATCACCATCGTCTCCGGGATCGCCACCAGCAGGATCGCCGTGGTGGCGAGCTCCGGCTTCTCCGCCATTGAGGCCGAGATCGCCGGGCCGATGCGCGATTGCGCCCACGCCGTGGCGAGTGCGGGAATGGCGACGGCGAGCGCCGCCGCGAAGGCGACCAGAACGGGATTCATGCAGCCTGCCTCGGGTGTCGGGGGGTGGGTGGGACGACGCGCGGACGCGCGTTCACGCGCGTCCAGTGCCCGAACGGCTGATACCGCACGCCGCCGGGGGAGAAGAACTTGCCGAAGAACTCCACGTAATGGAGACGAAGCGCGTGGATCGTCGGAGTGAACGCGGCAATGGCGAAGTTGACGAGGTGGAACAGCAGCGCGAACAGGATGCCGACCGTCACGCTCCCGATCGCCCCTACCATCTTGTTCGCCACCACCGCCATCATCACGGAAGCGACGCCCAGCGCCATGATACGGGCATAGGAGAGGATGTTGCCCAACGTCGCGAGAAACTCGATCGGCGCGACCAGACCCTCGAGCGCGATCAACACCGGGAACCCGACCAGCAGCGCGATCACGACTGGAGAGAAGAAACCCCGGGGCAATACGCCGACGGCCGCGAGCAGCCCGACGATCACCAGCACCACCATGACCGCCGAAACCCCACGGCCCAGCGCCTGACGCGGATGTCGCCGAGCGCTCACCACGCCCAGCACCAGGCCCAGCACCACATGGACCGCGCCGATGGCCACGGCGAGCAGCAGAAACGGAATCAGCGCTTCCGCGCGGTCGAAGAGCAGTGGTCGCAATCCGAGCCAGCGCTGGCCCAGGTCGCCGAACAGCTCCCCGAACAGGAACCCCGCGATGATGCTGAACATCGCGCACGGACCGATGATCTCGGAGACGTTGCGGAGCGTCGTCCCTGGCTTGGTGCGGGCGTGCAGTACGAGTCCCAGCGCGCCGAGCAACAGGCCGTATCCCACATCGCCCACCATGAGGCCGAAGAACGCGGGGAAGAAGACGGCGACGAACGGCGTCGGATCGATGGAGCCGTAACGGGGCAGCGGCATCAGGCTCACGACCGTTTCGAACGGCCGGAACAGCCGCGGATTGACGAGGACCACCGGAGCCCGCTCCGACTCCCATTCCTCCTTGGCGATCTCGCTCACCACCACGTCGTCGTCGAACGACCTTTGCAGGCCGCGCTCGAGGTCGCGGCGCGCGCGGGCGGGGACCCACCCCTCCAGCACGAACGCCCGCGTGGTCACACCGGAGAGCGGCAGCGCCGCGAGGGACTGGAGCCGGTCATGCAGCGCCCCCCGCGCGCGTCGCAGCTCGGCGCCGTGGGTCCGGGCCAGGGCCTGGCGCTCGTGGCGGATCGCCTGGGCCTCGCGCGGCAGAGCGCCGAGGCGCTCGAGCATCCGCGGAATCGCGGTGGTGAGCGACTTCCCGCCGTACGCTTCCGGAACCGGAATCTCCTGTACGCGGGCCTCGGCCAGCAGCCGCTCGACCCGTCCCGCGGCTTGTGCCGATACCACGATCAGCACGGCCAGCTCGCCCGAGGGTAGCGGCTGGTTGAACAGCTGGAATTCCTCCCCGATCGCCGCCGCGAGGGTGGCGCGCAACTGCGGCAGCGTCCCGGCCTCGCGGCCGCGCAGCAGGACGTGATATGCCTGCGCGTTGGGCCACCGGCTCTCGCTCTCCAGCAACGCGCGAAACGCGGAGAAGAAGTGCTGGTACTTCATGATCAGCGCCCGTTCTTCCTCCAGCGCCGCGGCCTGCGCCGCCAGCCGGTCGGTTTCCCGGCGCGTGCGCCAGGCGAGCCGCGCCCACCGGGCGAGATCGGTCGGCGTCACCACCCCGGGCGCGGACCCGTTCTCCCGGACCTCCAGCGCGCTGAGGGCCTGCTCGACGTTGTCCAGCGCGTCCCGCAGATGGCGGCGCTCCCGCTCCTGCACGGGGCTCAGCTCGGGATGCGCGAGGGGAACCGCTTCCGGCGTCGAGAGGTGCAAGAGGCTCAGGTCCTGCAGCGCCCGCAGCACGTCCTCGAGTCGCTCCCGTGGCCCCAGGATCCGGACCTTCGACATCTCGATGATCATGGCGCCTGCGCTCCGGCGACCAGCCGGTTCACCACCTCGCGGGCCGCCTGACTGATCTGCTCCGCCGAAACCGAGTCCAGGAGCGCCACACGGGCCGCCGCCTCCCGAGCCACTTCCCGCTCCCGACGCTCCCGCTCGGCGGCGGTCTCGGTGGCGAGCTGGAGCTCGGCCTTCCGCAACTCGACCTCGACCTCGGCCTCCCGCTCGCGCACCCGGGTGCGGGCCTCCGTGACCAGGGCGCTCGCCCGCTCGCGGGCGGTCTGCAGCGCCGCGTCGAGACGCTGCTCGGTCGCGATCAGCCGTTCCAGGTCCACGTCCGGATCTCGGTGAACATCGAGCGAATTCTGCCCCCCACCCCTCCCAGCCAGCGTGAAGGCGGCATAAAGAGTTCTTCATGCTGTCTTCCTCTGTTCTAGCGGTTCCGCGAGACACTCTTACCGTGGCTTTTTCCCTCACCGCTAGAAGCGGAGGTTTGTCATGTACGTGCCCGCCCCGCACGCCTGGGCCGATGGCGAATCACTCGGTCAATACCTCGAGCACCGCGGCGTCGATCGAAGAGAGTTCCTCACCTTTTGCGGCTCGATGGCGGCCGTGCTCGGACTGGGCGAGCTCGCCACGCCACGGATCGCGCGCGCGCTCCAAGCCCAGAAGCGTCCCACGGTCATCTGGCTGCAGCTGCAGGAGTGCACCGGCTGCGTCGAGAGCGTGCTGCGCACCGCCGAGCCCACGATCGGGGACCTCGTCCTCGATGTGGTGTCGCTCGACTACCAGCACACCCTGATGGCCGGCGCGGGGTTCGCCGTGGAAAAGGCGTTGACGGATTCGATGGCCAAGAACAAGGGCGAGTACCTGCTGGTGGTGACGGGGTCGATTCCGACCAAGGACAACGGGATTTACTGCACCATCGGCGGCAAGACCGCGCAGAGTATTCTCGAGGACGCAGCGAAGGGCGCCAAGGCGATCATCGCGATCGGCGCCTGCGCCCATTGGGGCAGCGTGCAGGCGGCGCGGCCCAACCCCACCGGCGCCGTGGGCGTCGGCAGCATCATCACCGACAAGCCGCTCGTGAACATCGCCGGCTGTCCGCCGATCGGGGACGTGGTCACCGCGACCATCGTCCACTATCTGACGTTCAACCGGCTGCCCGAGCTGGACCACGAGAAGCGGCCCATGTTCGCCTACGGGAAACGCATCCACGACCAGTGCCCGCGTCGGGCCCACTTCGACGCCGGGCAGTTCGTGGAAGTGTTCGACGACGAGGCGGCGCGCAAGGGCTACTGCCTCTATCACGTCGGCTGCAAGGGCCCGGCGACCTACTCCCCGTGCCCGATCTTCCTGTGGAACACCCGCACCAGCTGGCCCATCGGCGCCGGACACCCGTGCATCGGCTGCACCGAGCCGCACTTCTGGGACACGATGACCCCGTTCTACGGACGCCTGCCGAACGTGGCCGGCTTCCCGGTCGAGCGCACCGCGGACAC
>JBGQHV010000165.1:0-7385 GCA_041498155.1 Gemmatimonadota bacterium
GAACGCCGAGGGCCGCGGACCGGCGTGGTCGAATTCGCTGTTCGAGGACAACGCCGAGTTCGGGCTCGGGATGCGTCTCGCGGCCGACGGCCAGCTGGTCATGGCGCGCCGGCTCGTCGACGCGTTCCGCGGCGTCCTGGGCGATGAGCTGGCGGGAGCCCTGATCGCATCGTCCCCGCGCGTGGAGCGCGACATCCGGGCCCAGCGGCTGCGCGTGGCCGCGGCGCGTGCGGTGCTCGATCCCCTGGCGGAGGGCGGCGACGAGCGCGCCCGGCACCTGTTGTCGGTGATCGACGGTCTGGTGCGACGCAGTGTGTGGATCGTGGGGGGTGACGGCTGGGCCTACGACATCGGCTCCGGGGGTCTCGACCACGTGCTCGCCACCGGGCGCGACGTCAACGTGCTGGTGCTCGATACCGAGGTGTACTCGAACACCGGTGGTCAGGCGTCGAAGGCGACCCCGATGGCAGCGGTCGCGAAGTTCGCCACCGCGGGCAAGGCGACCGAAAAGAAGGATCTGGCGCTCCAGGCCATTGCGTACGGCAACGTCTACGTCGCCCGCGTCGCGATGGGCGCCAACCCCCAGCAGACCCTGCTCGCCCTGCGGGAAGCGGAGGCGTACGAGGGCCCGTCGCTGGTGCTCGCCTACAGCCATTGCATCGCCCACGGCTACGACCTGCGGATGGGCCTGGACCAACAGCAGCGCGCCGTGCACAGCGGCTACTGGCCGCTGCTGCGCTACAACCCAGAGCTGCGCCGGGCGGGAGCGAATCCGTTCACGCTCGACTCGCCCCGGCCCACGACGAGCTTCCGCGACTACGCCGAGCAGGAGCTGCGGTACCGGATGCTCACGCGGACCAATCCCGCGGAGGCGGGCGCCCTGCTCCAGGGCGCCGAGGACGCGGTCGCGCGCCGCTGGCAGCTGTACGAAAACCTGGCGCGCTGAGGCGAACGTGCCCGACCTGTCCACCACCTATCTCGGCCTGCCGCTCGCGCATCCGGTCGTGGCGTCGGCCTCACCGCTCGCCCGAACGCTGGACGGCGTGCGTGCGCTCGAAGACGGCGGGGCCGCGGCCATCGTGCTGCCCTCGCTGTTCGAGGAGCAGATCATCCGCGACAACGACTCGTTCGCGCGCTACAGCGCGGCCGGGTCGGAGAGCTTCGCCGAGTCGCTGTCCTACTTCCCCGCCGTCCCGGGCGCGTCCGTCGGGCCCGAGGAGTACCTCGCGCTGATCGCCGGCGCGCGCGCGGCGGTGGGCGTGCCCGTCATCGCCAGCCTCAACGGGGCGAGCGAGCGCGGCTGGGTCGACTTCGCCACCCTCATGGAAGCCGCGGGCGCGCATGCGATCGAGCTGAACATCTTCTACCTCCCGGTCGGCGCCGAGGCCACCGGGCGGGAGGTCGAGGATCGCTATGTGCGGGTCGTCCAGGCGGTGCGCCGCGCCATCAGGATTCCACTGGCCGTCAAGCTCAGCCCCTACTTCAGCGCCTTCGGGGAGATGGCGGGCCGCCTGGTGGACGCCGGTGCAAATGGCCTCGTCCTCTTCAACCGGTTCTACCAGCCGGACTTCGATCTCGACAAGCTCGAGGTCATTGCGGATCTGGAGCTCAGCACGCCGCTCGAGATTCGCCTGCCGCTCCTGTGGATCGCCGTGTTGCGCAGCCGGCTCCAGGCGTCACTCGCCGCCACGAGCGGAGTGCACAGCTCCGCGGAGGTCGTCAAGTACTTGCTGGCGGGGGCGGATGCGGTGATGACGACGTCCGCCTTGTTGCGGAACGGAGCCGCGCACCTCCGGCTGCTGGCCGATGGACTGGCCGGGTGGATGGAGGATCAAGGCTACGCGTCCGTGGCGCAGATGCGCGGGGCGATGAGCCAGCAGAACGTGGCCGACCCCGACGCGTTCGAGCGCGCGAACTACGTGCGCATCCTGCAGAGCTGGCGCTAGCCCTCGGCTAACTCCCTGTCGTCGCGCCTACCGACTCCATGGCCGGCGCCCGGACGCTGCGCCGCCCGATCGCCCGGTACACCGCGTCGCGCAACGCCTTCTCGCGCGGATCGTTCGTCAGATAGAAGTCCAACTTGTTCATCACGTAGGCGAAGCCCAGCTGCGCGTCGGGATCGGCGAACGCAAACGAGCCGCCCGCACCGGGTGATCCGAAGGCGCGTTGGCTCGAGCCGAACCAGACCTCGGGGCCGGTCCGCATGAATCCGAGCGAGAAGTAGCTCGGAATGCCCAGCACCTCGTCCAGGCGACCCGTGACCACGGGCGGCGCGGTCACGCGGGCGAATGTCTCGGGCGTGATGCCGATCTCCGCTCCGCCCGAGGCGAAGGCGGCATAGGCGCGCGCGATCGCGCGCGCGGTGCCCACACCGTTGCCCGCGGGCACCTCGACCTCGAGGTAGCCGCGGTCGTTGGGATCGACGCCCAGGCCCACGAACGACCGGCGCAACAGCGAGCCCGGCCGGATCATCTTCAGGGTGACCGCCGGCGGCGTGTAGCGCAGCGCCAGGATGCCCCGCCACGGGGACAGCGGCTTGACCCGTGCGAGGCGCTCGTCGGCAATCTCCGGTGGCAGCCCGATGTAGAAGTCGAGGCCGAGCTGGACGGCGATCTCCTCGTGAAAGAAGCGCCCCAACGTGCGCCGCGCCGGGTCAGCGTGCCGGATCAGCTCCTGCATGTACAGACCGAGCGTCATGGTGTGGTAGCCGTGGCGCGTTCCCGGCGGCCACGCCGGCTTCTGCCGGGCGAGCAGTCGAGCCATGTAGTCCAAATCGCGCAGCTTCTCGATCGTCAGCTGCTCGTCGAGCAGGACGAGCCCGGCTTCGTGGCCGAGCAGCTGGCGCACTGTGACCCTGGCTTTGCCGTGCTGCGCGAACTCGGGCCAGTAGCGCGCGACCGGTGCGTCATAGTCGAGCCAGCCGCGTGCGTTGGCCAGCGCCAGCGTCATCGCCGAGAGGCCCTTGGTGGTGGACATGACCACGACCATCGTGTCTTCGTTCCAGGGCGCGTCGCTCTCGGGTGACCGCCGGCCGCCCCACAGGTCGACGACCTTCTCCCCGTGCCAGTACGCCGCGACGGCGGCGCCGATCTCGCCGCGATGGGTGAAGTTGCGCTCGAACTCGGTGCGCACCGCTTCGAAACCGGGGGCGACATGTCCCGCGCTGTGAGCAGGCGTCTTCATGGCCGGCACCCTTTCGCTCCTGGGGATACCGGAGGAAGGTTGGGTGAAGCGCCGTGACGGGACGGTGAGATGCTCGTTAAGCGATTGGCCTTAGTCTCGCTTGCGGTGAGAGGGTGCACGCCGCGATCGGGGCGACCTGCCCCGCGCCCGAGCCAGCCTCCAGAACAGCGCCTCGCCGATGATGATGATGCGGTGCCCCTTGGCCGCGAGGCGCCGGATCTCCATGAGCTTCAGTCCACCGGCTTTACCGGCCACCTGCTGCGCGTTGGGCCGCCCGCGCACCAATACATCGGTGGATGAGCCGGGGCCCGATTGCACGATGGCGCCCGCGCGCTTGGCCGCGGCGATCGCTTCGCGCCGGGGGCGCCGCAGGAACCCCGTAAAGGACACCCGGCGGCCGGCGAGACTCCGGATGCGGCCGGTGGCGAGCTCCTTGGGCCGGTGTCGCAGCGCGGCAATCAAGTCCTTCGCCGCCTCGTAGCGCTTGGCGCGCGCGCCAAGGCAGCGGTGGATCACCGCTTTCAGGTGATCACTGCAGGGAAGCCGCCGGACGTCGCGACTTCGCATGGGGCTCTTCACGTCCCCCCGCAGCAGCATGGCGACCAGCTGGCCGACCTGGTAAATGTCGTCGCGCTGCTGCCATTTCCTCACGCGTCCCCAGGCGATCTCGGTTGGCGCCCCCAAGGGGTTGAACGCGTCCGCGGTGACGCCCTTGCGGCTCCGTTGGTGCGTGGCGATGCCGAAGTCGCCCAGCTTGAGCCGTTCGTGCTCGCATACAAACACGTTGAACGGCGTGAGGTCGCGGTGCAGTGCCTGTCCGCGATGGAGCGTGTCCAGGGTTTCGAGGACGGCGGCGATCTCGTGTCGGACGAACCGTTCGGGTTGCCGTCCCTTGGCCGCCAGCCAGGCGGCGAGGTCGCCGTGCTCGGCGTACTCCATGGCGAGGCAGTACCGCATGGCCGGCCCGTCCGCCTGCACGAACCGATCGTAGAGGCGGAGCGCCCGGGACTCGCGGAACAGCAGCTGCGCAAAGTAGGCCTCGCGCAGCCAGCCGGTCATCTGGTGGCTGATCTTGACGCAGACCCGGGATGGCAGGGGTCCGGGCGGCTCCGGCCTGGCGAGGTAGATCTCGCCGAAGCCACCCTTGCCGATCAGCCGGTCCAGGTGATAGGTGCGTCCCGTCTCGGAGGAGTACACCGCGGCACGAGCCGGACGGGAGGGTGCCCCGGTCGACGGGCGAGCGAGGACGGTGCCGGGGCGTTGTACGCGCCGCGACGTGGCGCGGGCCACCGTGGCTCGCGAGCGGGTGGCTTTCCGAGTAGTCCGCATGGTGA
The DNA here is from genome assembly GCA_041498155.1 of Gemmatimonadota bacterium. Taxonomy (GTDB): domain Bacteria; phylum Gemmatimonadota; class Gemmatimonadetes; order Gemmatimonadales; family GWC2-71-9; genus DASTHG01. The sequence continues at coordinate 4,518 of JBGQHV010000165.1, forward strand.
CGCCTCGAATATACCGGTGGCCCGCTTCGTCTGCGACGAAGTGGATGTGGCATGGTCCGGACCGATGGTTGTAGAATCCGAGGTTCTCCGACCGAGGCGGGCTAGTGATACACCTTGAGGTCTCCGGCACCGCGATCGCCATGTGCATTGCGGGCATCGCGCTCTGTTTGGCCGGGGTATGGGCCGCGAGAAACGAAGTCGCCGAGGCTCGAGGCCTGGAGAAGCTCGTCGCGCTGGGCAACGTGTGCGTGGCCGTGCCGCTGGCGGTCTTCGGCGCCCTGCATCTGTTCGGCCCGGCATTCGTGCGAGACCTCGTGCCGGCGTACATGCCGTGGCGTTCGTTCTGGGTGTACGCCGTCGGCGGCGCGTTGCTCGCTGCGTCCGTGAGCATCGCCACGAGGATCGGGGTCCGCTGGTCCGGCCTGCTGTTCGGCATCATGATGTTTCTGTTTGTCGCCATGATCCATTTTCCCGGCGCGCTGCGCCACCCGCACGACCGCATCATCTGGGTGATCGTCTGCCGCGAGCTGTCGTTCGGCGGCGCCGGCTGGATGCTCGCGGGGGTGGCGGCGGACGGATGGGGCGAGCGCGGCAAGCGCACCCTGATCACGGTGGGCCGTGTCCTCGTCACGCTGGCCCTCATCGTCTTCGGCATCGAGCACTTTCTCCACCCGACGGGACTCCCCGGTGTCCCGCTGGAAAAACAGCTGCCGACGTGGATTCCGGGGCGCGTGCTCATTGACTACGTGACGGGCGCCGCCCTGCTCGTCGTCGGGGGCAGCGTCCTGGCGGGCAGGAAGACCCGGACCGTGGCGTCCTGGGTCGGCGGCTGGATCGTATTGATGGTCCTCGTCATCTATGGACCCGTCTTGATCGGGGCGCTATTCGACCCGAGTACCACCACCCAGGTGGAGGGGATCAACTACTTCGCCGACACACTGTTGTTCGCGGGCGTCATCCTCGCGCTGGCGCGCGCCACGCCAGCGGCAACGCCGCAATCCCCAGCCCCACCGCCCTAGCCGACCACCGCGCCGCGGCCTGCGCCAAGGCGGGCCGGAGGTCGCGCGTCCCCTATTGCGGTGACTCCACCACTCGCACGGGCGTGGCCCGGTCGATCAGCGTCCCATCGCCGAGTTGACCACTGGAGTTGCTGCCCCAGCAGTAGATCGAACCGTTCGGCGTCACGCCGCAGGTATGCGCGCCGCCGGCCGAGAGCGAGACGAACGTGAGCCCGCCGCTGACCGGCGCCGCCGCGCTCGTGCCCCCGATGGTGCCGTTGCCGAGCTGGCCGTTCGCGTTGGAGCCCCAGCAATAGGCGGCGCCCGCCGCGGTCAGGCCGCAGGTGTGCGCACCGCCGGCCACGAGCGATACCAGCGTAACCGGGACCGACGCTCGGATCGGATATCCATGGCCAAGGAACGGTGCGGCCGGCTGCCCCAGCTGGCCACTGGAGTTCGACCCCCAGCACACCACGCCCACGGCGTCGAACGCGCAGGTGTGGCTGCGCCCCGCGGCGAGCCCCGACAGCGGAATGCCTTCACCAATGGCGTTGCCGGACGTGTCCGAATGGCCCACCGGGAGCTGGAATCCATCCGGGTGGTGATAGACCGGGTTCCAGCTCGACGCTTCGATGGGGCCGTAGCCCAGCTCTCCCTCGAAATTCATTCCCATGCATTCGATATGGAAGTTGAGAAAGAGGACCGACGGCTTGTTGCAGACATGCTCGCCTCCGGCCGCGACCTCGACGTAATCGGTGGTCTGGTCGGCGAACGGGCTCGGGGCGAGCGGCACCGCCACGGCGGCTGTCGAGTCGAACGCTACCGCATCGGTGTTGTTGTTGACGTCGTGGGCTCCCCAACACCGCAGGCGCCGGACGCGGTTGATGAATCCGAAACGGACCCGCGCCAGGATGCAGGTGAACGTGCCGCCGACCAGCAGTTGCTCGATCCGAAGCTGGGTCGTATCGAGATTGCCGTCACTGATGATCGTCACCGGTATCTCGGACGCGGTGAATGCGCCGCAACTGCCGTTCGCGTTGGAGCATTGGCCGTCTCCCAACGCTCCGTGTGACCGCGAACCCCAGCAGAACAGGTTGACCTGCGCTTCCTCTCCACAGGTGTGCGCATCACCGGCCTGGAGCTCGTTGAACCGGTGCGACGTCGCGACGGCGAGCGGGCGGGAGGAGAGCGGCAGGCCGAAGCCCGTGAGCCCGGCCCCGAGCTCGCCGGCGTTGTTGCTGCCCCAGCAATACCCGGTGCCATCGAGCGCGATCGCACAGGTATGATCCAGTCCGGCGCTCACGGTCCGCCACTTCTCCACCACCTGCAATGGCGCGCGGCGCTGGGCGACCTGGAATGGCGCGTCCCCCACCGTGGCCACCAATTCGCCGCCGCCGCGGCTCTCGGCCAGGACGAGACCATTCGAGTCGACCGTAAACGCCGCGACGTTGGTGGAGCTCCATTGCACCTTGAGCCCCGTCTTTATCCGGCCCAGCGCGTCCTGCACCCGGACCTTGAACGTGGCGGTGTCGTTCAGGGTGATCAACGGCGACCACGCCGGCTGCTCGATGAGCTCGAGGGGGAGGACGCGCACCGGCAGCTGGAAGGTGTAGCGACCGAGCTGGTTCTGCAGCGTCGCCTGAACCTGCGCCGTGCCGCTGACCCGCCCCGTGATCTCGGCACGGGTAGAATCCGCCGCGAGGGCGGCGACGCCCAAGATCGACGGGTCGCTCGAGCTCCACGTCACGATCGCGCCGGCGAGGACGCTCGGATCGACGCGCACGCCGATCGTGTCCACGTCGCCGACGGAGAGCAGCGAATCGGCGCCGCGATCCCGGACGACCACTGGCACACTCAGCTCCACCGGGGC
>JBGQHV010000166.1:0-7316 GCA_041498155.1 Gemmatimonadota bacterium
ACCCGCCGCGCAGGCCGATGGCCGTGCGCCACCCGACCGGCTGGTGGCCCTGCTTGAGCGCGCCCGCGAGATCCAGACGCATGGCGCGGAGCGCGGGGACCAATGGCGCGAGCGTCCCGACGGCGAAGGTCAGCAGCAGGGTGAATCCGAGCACCCGTCCGTCCAGGCCGACATGCGTGACCCGCGGCAGGCCGTTGGGCATCAAACGCAGCAACCCGTCGGTCGCCCAGGCGGCGACGGCGAGGCCGGTCACACCGCCCACCACGGCGAGGATGAAGCCTTCCGCGGCGAGGAGACGGAACAACGCGACACGGCTCGCGCCGATCGCCGCGCGGACGGCGAGCTCCTTCTCCCGGGCGGCGCCGCGCGCCACCAGCAGGTTCGTCACGTTGGCGCCGGCGACCACGAGGAGAATCACGACCGCCCCCATGAACACGAGCAACGTGGGACGCACCGGGCCGACCACGCTGTCGAGCAGCGGCTCGACCCGCGCACTCCAGTCGCGGTTCGTTTCCGGGTGGCTCAGGGCGAGGTCGGCCTGAATCGACTGTAGCTCGCGCTGCGCCGCCGCGATGCCGACCCCCGGAGCCAACCGGCCGAACGTTGCAAAGCCGCGCCAGCGCCGGTTCTCTTCATCGCGAGGGTCGAACGGCAACGGTACCCACACGTCGACCGAGGAGAGGTGCGGGACGTCGGTCTCCGCTCCGAGCACCCCGATGACCTGGTAGCTCTCGCCGTCGAGCACGATCGGGCGGCCCAGCACCTCGCGATCGCCGCCGAATCGGCTCTGCCAGAACCCGGCGCTCAGCAGCGCGACGTGCCGGCCCGCGGGAGTCAGATCTTCCGCCGTGAAGGTCCGTCCGAGCGACGGCGTGACGCGCAATGTCTGGAACAACCCCGGGGTCGCGAGGCCGCCGCCCACGCCCTGGCCTCCGGTCTTGGTGCGCATCGAGAAGGACCAGGTGCGGCCGAGACCAACCGACGTCAGGGCCCGGGAGCGGCGGGACCAATCTTCGACGTTGGGCGGCGCGGCGACGCAGAAGCCCTCCAGCGACGGGTTCGTTTCACACAACGCGACGAGGCGATCGGCGTCGGGAAACGGCAACGGCCGCAGCAGCACCCGGTCGACGATGCCGAACATCGCCGCGGCCGCCCCGCTGCCGAGCGCCAGGGTCAACACGGCGATGAGCGTGAAGCCCGGGCGGCGCAGCAGCTGGCGAACCGCGAAACGAAAGTCGGCGATGAGGCTGTTCACAGTGTCCCGTCCGAGTCAGACGCACCGTCCAGCGGCAACATTCGGACCGCTTGCCGGGCATCACCAAGCGCCCGCCGAATCTCGTCTTGCGTCTTCATTGGCATGGCAGAAGCGTCCGCTCCCGGGAGGGGGAGTTCCACCACCGGACAGTCTCCGACCACCATGAGTATGAAAGCGCCATGAAGGAGTTATAGGCCCACAGCGCGACGCAGCCGGCGCGCCGCCGCGTTCGCCTTGACACGGATCTCCTCGAGATCGACGGTCAGCAGGCGGCCGCCGCGTACCACGATGCGACCGTCCACCACCACGTGACGCACGTCGGCCGCCCGGGCGGCGTAGACGAGCCGCGAGACGAGATCGGCGTCGGCGGGCTGGCCGTGAGGGCCGGAGAGATCGAGCGCCACGAGGTCGGCCCGCTTCCCGACCTCGATCGAGCCGATCTCGTGCTCGAGCCCCAGCGCACGGGCGCCGCCCAGCGTCGCGAGCTCCAGCACCTTCGCGGCTGGGAGCGCCTCGGGGCCGAGCCGCGGCTTCTGGATCAACGCGGCGAGCCGCATCTCTTCGAACCCATCCAAGCGGTTGTTGCACGGCGCCCCGTCCGCGCCCAGCGCCACGTGACAGCCCGCCGCCAGCATCTCGGGAATCGGGGCGATCCCGCTGCCGAGCTTGAGGTTGGAGCTGGGACAGTGCACCACGTTCGTCCCCGCGCGGGCCAGCCGTCCGATGGCGTCCTGATCGACCCACACGCAGTGGGCGAGGGCGGCGCGGGGTCCCGCGATCCCGACGGAATCGAGGTAGGCGATCTCGTCCCGGCCGGTCGCGCGCTTGACGAGCTCCAGCTCGACCGGGGTCTCGGCCGCATGGGTGTGCAGCATGGCCCCGGCGCGCTCGGCCGCATCGCTCGCCGCGCGCAACAGCGGGCCCGTGCAGCTGGGTGCGAAGCGGGGCGCGAAGCAATAGCGCAGGCGACCCGAGGCCGCCCCGTGCCAGCGGGCGCACAGGTCGGCCGCGTCCTGCAGCGCGCTATCGGTCGACTCGCGCAGATTCGCGGGGTTCGTGGCGGCGTCCATCAGACACTTCCCCGCCGTCGCGCGCAAGCCGATCTCCTCGAGCGCCCGGAACGCCGCGTCGGTGTGCCGCACCGTTTCCATGTCGAGGATCGCCGTCGTGCCGCCGAGCAGCAACTCCGCGGAGCCGAGCAGGGCGGACCAGTACACGCTGTCGGGCGTGTGGGCCGCCTCGAGCGGCCAGATGCGCTTCGCCAACCAGTCTTCCAGCGTCAGATCGTCCGCGAGGCCGCGGAACAACGTCTGGCAGAGGTGGATGTGCGCCTGCACCAGGCCGGGCATGACGATCAAGCCGGTACAGTCGAGCACGCGGGCCGCGCGCGGGCGGCGTCCGGCGCGCGGGCTGATGGCCGCGATGCGCCCGTCGCGGACCAGCACGTCGGACTGGAGGACGCGGCGCGCGGCATCCATCGTGACGACGCGGGCGCCGCTGAGCAACAACGGTCGGTCGGCGGGAAGGACCACGGGCGTCCAATATCTCCGCGTGGGCGCGGAGCGCCAGCCACGCGGTTTTCATGCCATCTCCTTCGGGCTCTCGCGCGCTCATCAACCGATCTTCAACGACGGATCAACTGGACGATCGCCCGATGTCGCGTCGGGATTGCACTCGATCACCGCGCTCGCTTCCTTCGGATCACGAGTCCATTTCGCTTGCCGTCTTCCAGCTCGGAGGTCCGTCATGCACGTGTCTCGCTCCACGGCAGCGCTGCTCGCCGCCACACTGATCGGGGGGCTCTACGGGGCCGCTTGCCGCGACACCCGCTCCCCCAACCCTACCGAACCGGCCCTGCGCCGCATCCAGCAACCCGACAGTAGCATCCGGCTCGGGGACCAGCCCCCGCGCACCACCGCCTCGGGCTGTGTCAAAAACACCCCGCAGGGGAGCTACCCCGACCCCCGCGCCACCTGCGTGGAGGTGTTCGGCGTCTCGACGATCAACGTCGGAGAGCATCAGACCTTCGACTGTCATGGGTGGGGCCCGGTGCAGATCGGGACCACCGTCCAGTCCTACCAGGTCGCCGCGGGTCACCCGTCCAGCTGGGCCGCGAGCCCCTCCGGACTCGTGACGGTGAACCAGCAGAGTACGGACTACACGGCGATCGTGACCGGCGTGGCGCCGGGGAGCGCGACGGTTACGTGTTATATCGACGGAGTCGCTGGCGGGATCTCGGTGAGCGTCGCGGGGGCGGCGAGGACGCTGCAGAGCATCTTCCTCTTGCCCTCCACCTCCACCCTCTACCCTGGCCAGCAGGTGCAGGAAACACCCCACTTCGTCGACAACTACGGGGCAACGGACAAGATCTCACCCCCGCCGGCCATTAGCGCATGGAGGAGCGACAACACCGCGATCGCCACGGTGAGCTCGACGGGGCGCGTGACGGCGAGCGCGAACCCCGCGGCCAGCGGCATCGCGCACATCACCGCCACCTCGGGCAGCATTACCTCAACGCCCGCCACGATCTCGGTCATTCCCAAGACGGTCGTGCCGGTGACGATCACAGGGCCGGCGCAGCCCATCGCGATCACCGGCGCCTACACCTGGACCGCCAATCCCCAGACGGCCGATACCTACACCCACCTCTGGGAGTACTCGGCGGCGGGGAGCGGCACTTGGCAGACGGTAGGAACGAGCAAGACGTACACGCGCACGCTCGCGGCGAACGATCCGGACTTCACGCTGCGCGTGACGTTGAGCTCAGTCACGCGCACCGGGAACGCCTCGCTGTTCGTCAACCTGGGCCAGCCGCTGGAGCCGCCCCTGGGCGTCGTCATCGACGGTCCGTCCTACATTGACCACCTGGGCTCGTACGGCTGGACCGCGAGCACCGCCGGCGGCGTGGCGCCGCTCAGCTATCGCTGGGAGATCAACTACCTGTTGCGGCCGATGTGGGGCCCAGTCGGGACCAATTCGAACAGTGTGAGCTTCATGGTGTCGCCCGACGACGGGACCTTCCAGCTGCGCTTGACGGTCACCTCCGCGACCGGTCGTCAGGCCGCGCTCGCCGGCTACCAGATCATCGTTGCGGGTGGCAGCGGCTGTGGGTCGAAGTTCATTTGTTGAGATTGGCTGCGGCTGCCTGAACCCGCACGAGCCCCGCGCCACGGCGCGGGGCTCTGTCGCGTCAGGTGATGACCCGCGGCGCCGCCCGCGTGCTGTCCCGCTCGTCGGAGAGATCGAAGTACGCGTCCAGCTCGTCGAGCAGCGCGTCGTCGTCGTAGACTCCGGTGAGGATGCGCTCCGGCGTCCCCGGGTCGATGAGCAGGTATCCGTAGGGATAGTTCAGCCCCGACAACACGATGGCGCGCCGCGTGTGATCGGGCTGCTCCACGTACACCGTGTCGGCGTTGGTCGGCACGAGCGCGATGTCGTTCCGGGCCAGCGTTTGCGCCACCTGCTCGGTGTAAAAATCCAGATCACGCGACACCGCAATCGCCGAGTCGGGGCTCAGGCTGTCCCCCGTCCGCAGCCAGAACACGATGACGCTGGGCTCGGTCACCAGCCGCGGGGCGCGCAGCAGGCGGTCGTGTATCGAATCCCTTGGGGCGTGCCACAGGGAAGACAGCGGAGCGCTGTCGGCGGGGTGCGCGGCGGTGCGCCGCGCCGGATGGGCCGACGGGCGACAGGCCGCCAGGGCCAGCAGACACAGACACGCGTGTCGTCGCACGGGTGGGAAGATAATGAATAGATTGGTCGCATGACCGAGCCAGCCGCCGCCACGGCCGCTCCGCCGGCCGTGCGCCGCCATCACTGGATCGTCCGCCTCACCCATTGGGGCACGGCGATCGTGCTCGCCGGGATGGTCACGAGCGGGCTCCAGATCTACGAGGCATACGCGCGGTTCGGGAACCGGGGCGCCCCGACCTTCCCCAACCCGTTCGAGGGGACCCGCTTTCCGGCGACGATGCGGTTGGGCGGCTGGCTCGCCGGCGCCCTCAACTGGCATTTTGCCCTGATGTGGCCGCTCGTCACCTTCGGCCTGGTCTACGCGACCTACCTGGTGGGGAGCGGCGAGTGGCGCGCCCTGCTCTTCGGCCCCCAGGACGTGCCCGGGGCCATCGAGATGACGAAGTACTACCTGCGGCTGCGCCGGAATCACCCGCCGCAGGGCAAGCACAATCCGTTGCAGAAGCTCGCCTACACGACCGTCGTATTGCTGGGCGGGCTCGCTCTGCTGACCGGCCTCGCCATCTACAAGCCGTTGCAGTTCTCCTGGGTCACCGCGCTGCTCGGCGGGTTCCAGGCGGCGCGCTACTGGCACTTCTGGATCGTGTGGATCTTCGTCGCGTTCAGCATCATGCACGTGCTGCTCGTGTTTCTCGTGGACCCGGCGAGCCTGCGCGCGATGCTCACCGGCCGGTACCGGGGGAGGTTTCCGAGCCATGGCTGACACGACGGACCGTCGCGGCTTCCTGCGACTCGCCGCCGGCGCGGGATCGGCGGCGCTCGTCGCCGCCTGCGGCTGGGACGGCGGCACGCTGGTTCGCCCCCGGCTGCTCTCCGTCAGTCGCCTCAACGACTGGATGGGCGAAAAGGTGTTCTTCTCGCCCGCGCGGCTCGCACGCACGTATGACCCCGCGCTGCGCGCCCCGAGCCTGCCCAGCTATTTCATCTCCCATCAGACGCCGATGCTGCGCGACCCCGCGACCTGGCGCTTGACGGTGGACGGCCTGGTCGAGACGCCGCTGTCGCTCTCGCTCGACGATCTCCAACGCATGCCCCGCGCGAGCTACACCGTGAAGCACCACTGCGTCGAGGGATGGACGGCGATCGCGTCGTGGGCCGGTGTCCCGGTGAGCGAAATCGTGTTGCGCACCCGGCCGAAGCCGACGGCGCGCTACATCATGTTCCGGAGCTTCGACGCCGACTACTCGAACGGCTGGGACATGGCGAGCGCGCTGCATCCGCAGACGATTCTCGCCTACGCGATGAACGACAATCCGCTGGCGCCCGCCCACGGCGCGCCGCTGCGGCTCTACTCCCCGACGAAGCTTGGCTACAAGATGACGAAGTACCTGGTGTCAATGACCTTCATGGACACGCGGCCCGGCGGCTACTGGGAGGATCAGGGGTACCCCTGGTTCGGCGGAATCTAGGCCTAGCCGATCGCCGCGAGCGCGTCGTGCAGCTCGGCGGCGGTCTGGAAGCGTCGCGCCCGGTCCTTCGCCATCGCCCGCTGTACCACCAGCGCCAACACCTCGGGGACGTCCTTGTTCACCGTCCGCGGATCGGGTGGATCCTCCTCGATGTGCTTGGCGATGAGCGCCCACGGCGTCTCGGCCTCGAACGGCAGACGGCCCGTGAGGCATTCGAACAGCACTACCCCCGTCGAGTAGAGATCGCTGCGCAGATCGAGCTCCAAGCCGGAGAGCTGCTCGGGAGACATGTAGTCGGGGGTGCCGATCGCCATCCCCGCCTCGGTGAGGCCCTTCCCCTTCGGCGGGTTGGCGAGTCGCGCGATGCCGAAGTCCATCACCTTCAGGAACCCGTTCGGCTCCACGACGATGTTCTGCGGCTTGATGTCCCGGTGGATCACGCCCTGCTCGTGCGCCACCTCGAGCGCGCGGCTCAGCTGCTTGCCGACGGTGAGGGTGACGGGAACCGGCAGCCGGCCGCGGCTCTGGATCAACGACTTGAGCGACGTGCCCTCGACGAACTCCATCGTCAGATAGTACAGCCCGTTGACCTCGCCCAGGTCGTAGGTCCGCACCACGTTGCGGTGGGTGATCTTGCGGGCGAGGCGGATCTCCTGCTTGAAGCGCTCCAGGGCGATCGGGTCGCCGGCCACCGTATCGGGACGCAGGGTCTTGATGGCGACGGGCTCGCCCAGCTCGCGATCGAACGCGCGGTACACCACCCCCATGCCACCCGCCCCGAGGACTTCCTTCACCTCGTAGCGGCCGGCGAAGATCGAGCCGGGGCGCAGCGCCTCACCACCCGAGCCGAGCGACGGCCGGTCGGCGACCTGCCGGATGGCGGTGGGGGCCGAAGCGAG
>JBGQHV010000167.1:0-7295 GCA_041498155.1 Gemmatimonadota bacterium
GACGACTTCGATGCGCTGCTGGATCGCATGCAAACGCCGGACGCGCGCCGCGCCATGAAAGCCGCGTTTGATGCATCTCCACAGGAATTAGGCAAAGCCGCCGTGCGAGCCGCGCGCAAGCGTGGCTGACGACCGCGCGCATCCTTGCATCTACGTCCTCGCCGGAACGAACGGAGCCGGAAAGAGCAGCATCGCGGGGGCGATGTTCCGAGCGGCAAAGGCCGACTATTTCAACCCGGACGAAGCCGCTCGCCGGATTCTGCTGCGTAACCCCGGCACCGATCCGACGGCGGCCAACAGCGCCGCCTGGCATGAGGGACGACGCCTGCTGCAACGAGCGATCGATGAACGCTTGGATTTTGCCTTTGAAACGACGCTCGGGGGAGCCACCATCGTGCGCCTGCTCGAGCAGGCCGCCTCGGCCGGAATCGCGGTGCGGATCTGGTACGTGGGGTTGACCGATCCTGAATTGCACATCGCGCGCGTGCGTGCCAGAGTCGCCGCCGGGGGGCACGACATCCCCGAATCGAAGATCCGCGAGCGGTTCGACACCAGCCGCACGAACCTCATCCGCCTGCTCCCCCAGCTCACCGCGCTGCGTCTGTACGACAACAGCGCTGACCACGACCCACGCCTCGGCCAGGCGCCGGTGCCGCTGCTCGTGCTCCATCTGGATCGTGGCCGAGTGGTTCGCACCTGCGACCTGCCGCGTACGCCGGCATGGGCGAAGCCGATTGTAGCAGCAGCCCTTCGTCGCCAGGTGGGTCGAGCGTGAGTGAACCGGTCATCGCCGTCTCGGACCTGACCCGTCGCTTCGGTGCCACGACGGCCCTGGACGCGGTCAGCCTGTCCCTGCCCCGCGGCGCCGTCTACGGCCTCGTCGGCGCCAACGGCGCCGGCAAGACGACGCTCATCAAGCACATTCTCGGTCTGCTGCGGGCGGAGCGCGGCACGGTGCGCGTCTTCGGCCGCGACCCCGTCGCCGATCCGGTCGGCGTCCTGTCGCGCATCGGCTACCTGTCCGAAGAGAACGACCTCCCCGGCTGGATGCGGGTCGACGAGCTGCTGCGCTACACGCGCGCGTTCTATCCCGCCTGGGACGATGCGTACGCGGCAGAGCTGCGGCAGACGTTCGCGCTCGACCCCAGGGCGTGGATCAAGACGCTCTCCAAGGGACAGAAGGCGCGGCTCGGTCTGCTCATCGCGCTCGCCTACCGCCCCGAGCTTCTGGTGCTGGACGAACCCTCCTCCGGCCTCGACCCCATCGTGCGCCGCGACATCCTCGGCGCCGTGATTCGCACCATCGCCCATGAAGGCCGCACGGTGCTCTTTTCGTCGCACTTGCTGCAGGAAGTGGAGCAAGTCGCCGATCACGTCACCATGATGCACCACGGCACGATCGTGCTGAGCGCGGCGCTGGACGCCATCACGGCAGCGCACGGCTCCCTCGAGGCGGCGTTCATCGCGCACGTAGGGATGCCCGCCGCGTCGGAGGAGTAGGGTACGCGCTCCCCCGCTCTGGCCATCGCCTGGGAATTCCGCCAACGGCATCGCTGGGGATTCATCGCCCTCGCCGGCTACCTGCTGGTCTTGGCGACGATCAAGCTGCTGATCCCCGGGCCGAGCCTGACCTTCAACATGGACAGCGCCGAGCGGTTTGGGGTCGTCGTAATGGTGCCGCTGACGGCGACGTTCATGTATGTCCTGACGGTGTTCAGTTTCGGTCTGTCGGGTGACGTGGCCGGCCGCCCATCGATGTATCCCGCCCGCATGTTCACGCTGCCGGTTTCGACCACCGAGCTGGCGCTCTGGCCGATGCTGTACGGCGGCGCGGCCATGGTGTTGCTGTGGCTGGCGACGCGGTTTCTGGCCGCGTGGCCGTCCGGATTCGACATCCCGGTGATCTGGCCAGCGCTGGCAGCCGTGTCGCTGCTCGCCTGGACGCAGGCGGTGACGTGGCTGCCGTACGGTTTGCCCGGGCTGCGCGTGGTCGTCGCCGTGCTGTGGCTGGCCACGATCGACGCCATCGTCCTCCTGGCGCTCCGCTACCAGGCCTCCGAACTCGTGATGGTGGCGATCGTGGCACCGCAGATTCCCCTCGCGTATGTCGCCGCCCGCTTTGCGGTAGCGCGCGCTCGGCGCGGCGACCTGCCCGATTGGCGCGGCATGTTCGCCCGGCCCGCGCGGACCGCGGACGCGCCGGCGAAGCGGCGAGCGAGTTTTTCGTCGCCCGCGCGAGCGCAAGCGTGGTTCGAGTGGCGGGGGCATGGCCGGTCGCTGCCGGCGTCGGTGGGCATCCTGCTGCCGTTCGAGCTGTCCCTCCTGTTCGTCGGCGGCAACAACTACCCTTCCCTCGTCTTCTTCACGCTGTTCCTCGTGCTGATCACGCCGCCATTCATGGCCGCATTCGCCTCCGCGACGGTGCGCCGGTCGAATCCGGACGTCCGCGACGCCTACGGCTGTTCGCCCTTCATCGCGACTCGGCCGGCGAGCACCGCCACGCTCGTCGCCGCCAAGCTGAAAGCCTCGATCTGGAGCACGCTGGCCGCGTGGCTGCTGGTGATCGTCGCCATCCCGCTCGCGCTGGGGCTGTCGGGCAAATCGCCGATGGTGATGGAGCGGGTGCGCCGCGTGATCGCCACGGTGGGAACGCCTCGGGCCAGCGTATTCGCGCTGCTGGGGATGGCCGGATTGCTGGCGTCGACGTGGAAGCAGCTCGTCCAGAGTCTGTACGTCGGCCTCACAGGGCGCGAATGGATCGTCAAGGCGGGCGCGTCGCTCACCCTGCTGTTGCTCGCCGCTCTCGGGCCGTTCGCGATCTGGGTCATCGAGCACAGCGACGTGCGGGCCGCGCTCTGGAACGGCGCTCCCGCGATCCTCGGCGTGCTGGTGTGTGGCAAGATGGTCGCGGCCGGCTGGGTCGCCATGCGTCTGTATCGCAGCCGAGTGCTGAGCGACCGCACGCTGGTGACCGGCGTGGCCTGTTGGGCCGCGGCCGTGCTGGCGCTGTACGGCCTGCTCGCGTGGCTGTTCTTCACGCCGGTCATGCCGCGCTACCTGCTCGGCCTCGTCGCCATCCTGGCCATCCCACTGGCGCGACTGTCCGCGGCGCCGCTCGCGCTCGCGTGGAATCGTCATCGATGACGAACAGGAGGATGATCCTCGGCACCGTGCTGTCGCTCATCAACCTGCCGCTGCTGGTGGTGCTGATCGACGCGGTGTCGTTCAAGGTCGCGAACCGAACCAACGGTGCGTTCGTGTCGTCCGGTCAGCGACGCGAATATCTGCTGCATGTCCCGCCGAGCTATGACGGCGCGAGGCCGACGCCGCTCGTCATCAGCCTGCACGGCGCAGGGGGATGGCCGGTGCAGCAGCGGGACCTCAGCGGATGGAATCGATTGGCCGACGCGCAGGGCTTCATCGTCGTCTACCCCTCGGGAGCGGCGGGCGCCGGGCCGAGGATCTGGCGCGTGGAGCAGGACCCCGGCCTGCTGCGGGATGTCACCTTCATCGCGGCGTTGATCGACACGCTGGAGGCGACCTACAACATCGACCCGGCGCGGATCTACGCCAACGGCATTTCCAATGGCGGCGGCATGACGTTCGTGTTGTCGTGCACGCTGTCCGATCGGATCGCGGCGTTCGGCTTGGTGGCCGCGGCGCAGACATTGCCGTGGACCTGGTGCTCCGATCGGCGCCCGGCGCCGATGATCGCGTTTCACGGCACCGCCGATCCGATGATCCCCTACAACGGCGGAACGTCGTGGATGGCGCCCGACTCGTTTCCGAACGTCCTGACCTGGACGAAGCATTGGGCGCGCAGAAATGGGTGCGCGGCGAACCCGGTCGACGCCGTGGTCGCTGCCGATGTCACCCGCCTCGCATACACGGCCTGTGCCGACGACGCGACCGTGGTGCTCTACACCGTCCGGGGCGGAGGCCATACCTGGCCCGGCGGCGAGCGGATGCCCGAGTGGTTCGTCGGCCGCACCAGCCGGAGCATCGACGCCACGAGTCTGATGTGGGCGTTCTTTCGGGAGCATCCGCTGCAGCGGCACTGAAGCTGCCGCCGCCTCCCCGCCTTCATCGCGGAGCCGTCGGTGGTTGGGAATCGCGGGTGAACTGTTGAAACCGGGCGTCACCCCGGAGCGGATCGAATTCCGGCGCGCGCAGGCCAGCCCAAAACCCTGCTCCCTTTGGGCGCACCCGTTCAAGAGCGCTCACCGCGCCTGTGCGGTCACCGACCACGACGAGCGCGGCGATCGGTAACAGGTGTTCTTCGTACACCACCGGACGAGCATACGTGCGGGCGAAAACTCGGAGCGCCCCCCGCACGTGGTTGCGAGCGGCGCTGCTGTCGCCGCTCCGGACATCGACCATGGCAAGCAAGGCGAGTCCGAGGCTCGAATCGGCGCCGGCGAGTCGGAGCGCCGCCTGCGCGTCGGCGCGCGCTCCGCCGAGATCGCCGAGCATGAGACGAACCCGGGCGCGCCGCGTGTACCCGAGATAGAACTCCGGGTTGACGTGCAGGGAGCTGTCGAGCCATTGGCTGGCCTCGACGTAGCGACGTTCGAGGAAACTGAGCAAACCCAGCGCGCTCAGCGTAATGGGTCGTTCCGGCTCGATCGCCAGGCTCCGCAAGGCAAAGGCTCTGGCAGCGGAGTCGTGGCCCTGGACGCGGGCCAGGAAACCGGCTTGCGTGAGCGCCTCGGAGTTCCGTGAGTCGATCAGCAATGCGCGCTCGAGCGCCGCCCCCATCTCGTGCAGGGACGTGGGGTCCAGGAGAAACAACGCGTACGCCTGTGCCAACCACACGTCGGACACCGTGGAGTCCTGCTTGAGCGCGCGACTCGTCAGCGTCGCGACTTGGGTCCGGACGCTGTCGCGGGGGATGTCCGGCAAGGTCCAGCCAAGCTGGAAACTGAGAGCCAGCGCGTAGGCTTCGCGGGCGATGGCGCGGGTGAACCGGGGATCGAGGCGGGCCGCTTGATCGTACTCCTCGATCGCCTGATCCAGGCCTGTGACCGAGCGCTTGGCGAGGTAGTAGTTGCCCCGCAGGAAGTGCTCATGGGCTTCGGGGAGCTCGGTCGAGCGTCGCGCGAGCGCGGCCTGCGCCGCCGGAGCCAGCCGACCGGCAATCGCGATCACGACTTGCCTGGCGATCTCCTCTTCGAGGGAGAGCAGGTCCTCGGCCGACTGGTCGTACGTCTCGCCCCAGGCGCGAAAGCCGTTTCCGGCATTGACGAGATGCGCCTCAACCCGGACCTGCTGGCCGGCGCGTCGGACGCTCCCTTCGACGAGATACTGCACGCTGAACGCGTGGCCGGCCGCCACCCGGTAGTCCGGGGTGCTCTCCCGAAGACGCCGGATCCCCTCCCGACTCGTCTGCTTGACCGACAGACCTGGAATGGACCCCAGGCGTGAGGCGATCTCCTCGCTCAGCCCATCGGCGAGATAAGCGTCGGCGGTGTCGCGCGAGAGGTTGTCGAAGTAGAGCACGGCAACGGACGCCTCCCGCTCCGCGCCGCGCCGCACGGCGACCAGGGCGATAGCGGCCAGGCCGATGATGCCGGCGGCGATGGTCGCCGGACGGGTCCAGCGCCGCCGCGACGGCGGCGACGCCGGCAATGGCGTCGGTACCCCCGGCATGAGCGCGAGGGCATCCAGGCGTTGCAGCAGGTCGGCAGCGGTCTGCCACCGATCGGCCGGCTGTTTCTCCAGGCTCTTCATCACCAGCGCGGCCAAGGGCTCGGGCACGTCGGCTCGGAGCGTCGTGATGGGCACCGGCGCCTGCGTCAGGTGCGCCGACAGGATGCCCTGTGACGAGTCGTCCGTGAATGGCGGTCGTCCCGCCAGCAGCTCATAGGCCAGCACGCCGAGGGCGTAGATGTCGGCCCGATGATCGATGTGCGGATCGGCAGCGATCTGCTCGGGCGCCATGTAGGCCGGCGTGCCGATGAGGACACCGGCCGCCGTCACCGCCGCCCGGGTGGTGGCGTCGGTCGCCGCCTTCGCCACGCCAAAATCCGTGACCATCGCGTGGCGTCCCGAGAGAAGCACGTTGTCCGGCTTGATGTCGCGATGGATGATCCCCCGCTCGTGCGCGTGCGCCAACGCGTCACACACGTCGCGCAGGACGAGCACCGCATCGTCCAGCGGCAGCGGCCCGTCGCGCGCCAGCCGCTGGCGCAACGACAGCCCCGCTTCGTACGGCATGACGTAGTACAGGCTCCCGCCGGCGTCCCCGGAGTCGTACAGCGGCACAATGTGCGGATGGTGCAGCTGGGCGGCGATCTCGATCTCCCGCAGGAACCGCGCCGGGCCTAGGGCGGCGGCCAGCTCCGGACGCACGACCTTGACCGCGACATCGCGACCGTGTTTCAGGTCGTGGGCGAGATAGACCGTCGCCATCCCACCGCGCCCCAGCTCCCGCGTCAGGCGATAGCGGTCGGCGAGCGCCGCGGGGAATCCGACGCTGTCATCGGCGAACAGCGCGGCGAAGCGCTCCGCCGCCGACCGGCTGAAGAGCACCGGCTCCCGTTCGATCTCCTGCTGCAGCCGCTCGAGCGCTGCGCGGCGCACCGGGTCGCCGGCGCACAGCTCCTCGATGCGCGCGGCTCGCCGCTCCGGCGGCGTGTCGAGCAGCGCATCGATGAGGGACGCGAGCTCCGACCAGCTCTCGGAGGTCAAGACTCGAGCACGCGCCGCAGCAGCACGCGCGCCTTCACCCAGTCCCGCTGCACCGTGCGGGTCGTGAGGCCAAGCGCATCGGCCGTTTCCTGCTCCGTCAGCCCGCCGAAAAACCGGCACTCGACGACTCGCGCGAGGCGCGGCTCCCCGATCGCGAGGCGGTCCAGGGCCTCGTGGAGCTGCAACAGCACCTCCGGCTGATCCTCGACGGCCAGGACCTCCTCGTCGAGGGTGATCTGCCGGCGCGCGCCCCCCCGCTTGAGGGCGCCCCGCTCCCGTGCCCGGTCCACCAGCACGTGCCGCATGGCCAGCGATGCCAATGCCATGAAGTGCGCGCGGTCCTGCCATCCCGCGCGCGACTGGTCCACGAGCTTGAGGTAGGCCTCGTGCACCAGCCCCGTCGTCGACAACGTGCCACCCCGACCGCCCACCGCAAGGCGGCGATGGGCGATCGCACGCAACTCCTGATAGGTGAGCGCGACAACCTGGTCGAGCGCTTGCTGCGTGTCGGTCCGCAGCTCCGTGAGGACGTCGGTGGGTGTCGTCGGGGCATCCATGAGGGCGATGTCGTGTCTTGGCACGACTCCTCGTAATACCAGGTGAGA
>JBGQHV010000168.1:0-7254 GCA_041498155.1 Gemmatimonadota bacterium
CCCGCCGCGGGTATGCTGTCGCAGCGCGCGAGCGTGGGGCTTTCGCCGTTCCTCGTGGCGATGGTGGCGATCCTGTGGGCGTACGACGGCTGGGGCGATCTGGCGTTCATCGGTGGCGAGGTGCGCGACCCGGAGCGGAACCTTCCCCTGGCGCTGCTGCTCGGTACCGGTTCGGTGGTCGTGCTGTATCTCTGCGCCAACCTCGTGTACCTGCATCTGATCCCGATCGAGCAGATGAAACACGCGGAGCTCGTGGCGGCGGACGCGGCCCGGCTGCTGGTCGGGCCCGCCGGCGTCGTGGCGGTGTCGGCGGCGGTGGCGGTCAGCACCTTCGGCACACTCAACGGCTCGATGATGACCTCGCCGCGGATCTTCTATGCGCTGGCGGAGGATGGCCTGTTCCCCGCGGTGATCGCCCGGGTCGATCCCACGACCGGCGCGCCGGGCCCGGCGATCCTGCTCACCGCGGCGCTCGGCATGATCTTCGTGCTGGTGCGCAGCTTCACCCAGCTGGCGGACCAGTTCGTCATCGGTATCTGGCCCTTCTACGCGCTGGCCGTGGCCGCGATCTACGTGCTGCGCCGCCGCCGTCCCGACCTGGTGCGCCCCTATCGCACGTGGGGCTATCCGGTGGTCCCGGCCGTCTTCCTGCTGGCCTCGTTGTTCCTGCTCGGCAACTACTTCGTGTCGCAGCCCGTGGCCTCGGCGGTGGACGTCGGGATCCTGCTCGCCGGCATCCCGGTGTTCGTGTTGTGGCGCCGCGCCCATGCGCCGGCGACGAATCCGTGACGGGATCGTCGCCGTCACCCGATTGACAAGCCCCGGGGCCCGGGCATCTTATCCCGCGCCCTTGCTGAACTTCTCCGTGGATTCTCATACCATGTCGACCGTTTCCGGGAGCCTGTCCATGAAGCGCTTGCTGTGGTCCGTTGGAGCACTCGTCGCTCTCGTCGTGCTCCCGTCCGGCGGCTCGCTCGCCGCGCAGGGGGTGACGACCGCGGCCGTGATCGGCCGGCTCACCGACGACGCGGGCAGTCCCGTGGCCCAAGCGTCGGTGTCGCTCCTCAACACCACCACCGGGCAGACCTGGTCCACGCGCGCCGGCGGCGACGGCCGGTTCTCCTTCGAGAACGTAGCCGTGGGCGGACCGTATACGGTGGACGCGCGGGCGATCGGATTCGAGCCCGTGCACTTCGAAGGACTGCTCCTGCGGCTCGGCCAGCGCTACGTGTTCGATCGCCAGATGCGACGGGCGGCGGTCGAAGTGAGCGGGGTGGCCATCACCGGGCAGGCGAGTCCGCTGCTCTCCGTGGCCCGCACCGGGGCCCAGACGTTCGTGGGTGAGTCGCTTATCACGCGCCTCCCGACCCTGGGCCGGAACTTCACCGACTTCATCAGCGTGGTGCCGCAGGTCGTCACTTCGGCGGTGCCCGGCGCGAGCGTCGGTGGCCAGAACAACCGGTTCAACAACATCCAGGTCGACGGCGGCGTGAACAACGACGTCTTCGGCCTCGCCGCCTCCGGCACCCCCGGCGGCCAGGCGAACGCGCACCCCATCTCGGTCGAAGCCATCAAGGAGTACCAGGTCCTCATCGCGCCGTTCGACGTACGCCAGGGGAGTTTCGCGGGCGGCCTGATCAACGCGGTCACGAAGTCCGGGACCAACCGCTGGGCCGGGTCGGCGTGGGGCTACTTCCAGGGACAGGCGCTGGTGGGCCCGAACCTGGGGGGCCACAACTCGGCCGTCTTCCACCAGGACCAGTACGGCTTCAACATCGGCGGCCCCCTCGTCCGCGACCGGCTGCTGCTCTTCGGATCGGTGGACGTGCAGGCGCGCGGCGCGCCGTTCGCCGGTCTCTCCATCGCGACCGACAGCGCGGGCGGTCAGGACTCGATCGGCATCGGCATCCGGTTGGGGACGGCCACCCGAGTCGCCGAGATCCTCCAATCTAAGTACGGCGTCAATGCGGGCACCTTCGCCGCGCCGACGATCGGCAATCCCGACAAGAACGCCTTCGGGAAACTGAGCCTGCAGCTGGCGCAGAACAGCCAGGTCGAGCTCTCGTACAATTTCGTCAGCGCAAACCAGGACAACCTGGTGCACTCCTCCACGGCCACCGGGTTCCGGGATGGCTACCAGCTGTCCAACAGCGGCTATCTGTTCACGACCAAGACCAACACGGCGCGCGGGAAGTGGACGGTGCAGGCGGGACGGTTCTCGAACGAGCTGATCGCCGGCTACCAGCGCATCCGGGACAAACGCGACCTGCCGAACCGGGTGCCGCTGATCTTCGTCGGCGGCGACCGCCCGTTCGCCGGCGCGGTGCCGAGCACCAACATCGCGGCGGGCGCCGAACGGTTCTCGCACGACAATCTGCTGAACCAGGACATCTTCGAGCTGACCGACAACCTCACGATCTCACGCGGCCGGCACGCGGTCACGATCGGCACGCACAACGAGTTCTTCCACTTCCTGAACCACTTTTTCCCGGCGTCGCTCGGCGTGTGGAGCTTCCGCGATACCACCGCGCTCAAGGCGGGTACGCCGTTCCGGTACGAGATCGCACTGCCGCTGCGGCCCGGCGGACCGACCGCCGACTTTAAAGTGAAGCAGCTCGGTGGGTACGTGCAGGACGTGTGGGCTGCGTCGCCCCGGCTGTCGCTCACCCTGGGGCTGCGCGCCGACATCCCGGTGCAGAAGGCACCCACGCTCAACCAGACGCTGCTCGACACGCTCGGCATCAACACCGGCGATTTTCCGAGCGGCAACATCCTCTGGTCGCCGCGGGTGGGCTTCAACTACGACTTGTCGGGCGACGGGCAGACGCGGTTGCGCGGTGGCGCCGGGATCTTCAGCGGCCGCCCGCCCTACGTGTGGCTCTCCAACGCCTACGGCAACACCGGCCGCGAGCAGGCGACGCTCATCTGCGACGGCGCGACCTCCGGCGCCACCACGGACACCGTCCCGGTCTTTACGGTCGACCCGGCCGCCCAGCCGAATCACTGCGGCGTGGGGGGCGCTGGTGTATCCGCAGCGGCCGCGTCGGTGGTCTACTTCGACCCCAACTTCAAGTTCCCACAGAACCTGAAGCTGTCGCTCGGCGTGGATCACCAGCTGCCGTTCGGGATCGTCGGCACGTTCGACTTCCTCTACACGAAGTCGGTCAACCAGTTCTACCTCTCGGATGTGAACCTGCAGGGCGCCCAAGGCACGGTGTCGGGTGAAGCCGGCCGGGTTCTCTACGGCACGATCAACCCCGCGACGGGGGCCACGGCGCCGGTCCGCAAGAGCACCGCGTTCCGGGACGTGATCCGCCACCGCAACGAGGGCCAGGACCGCGCGTTCCAGGTCACGGGCCAGTTCGAGAAACGATTCTCCAACAACATGCAGTTCATCGTGGGCTATACGTACAGCCATGTGCAGGATCTGTTCACGCTCACTTCCAGTATCGCCAGCTCCAACTACCGGTTTACGACGCTCGACGGCACCATCGAGAGTCGCAACCTGCGGCGCTCGGCGTTCGACATTCCGCACAAGCTGTCGGTCACGGGCGTGTTCAAGCTGCCCGTGGCGTTCGAGCTGTCGCTCGTCTACGTCGGCCAGTCAGGCTCCCCGTACGCCTGGGTGACGCAGAACGACGTGAACGGCG
Organism: Gemmatimonadota bacterium; assembly: GCA_041498155.1. Taxonomy (GTDB): domain Bacteria; phylum Gemmatimonadota; class Gemmatimonadetes; order Gemmatimonadales; family GWC2-71-9; genus DASTHG01. The sequence continues at coordinate 3,651 of JBGQHV010000168.1, forward strand.
ACGGGTTCGGCGGCAACGACCCGGTCTACGTGCCGCGCGACAACAACGACATCAGCTTGGTGACCCCGAGCGACACCGTCGCCCTGAACACCATCATCAACAGCGAGGCCTGTCTCCAGAAGGCGCGTGGCACGCTCATCGAGCGCAATTCCTGCCGCAACCCATGGATCAACATCCTGAACGCACGGATCACGAAGATCCTGCCGTCCATCAGTGGCCATCGCATCGAGCTGTCGGCCGACATCTTCAACCTGCTGCATCTGATGAACCATGACTGGGGCGTGATCCGGTCCACCTCCGACTTCGAAGAGGCGAACCTGCTCAACCCCGCGGGCTTCGATGCGGTGAATCAGCGGTTCCGCTACCGGTTGGCGTTCTCGCCGAGCCAGCTCAAGCGGCCCAGCGCGACGGCGCAGCAGTGGCGCGTGCAGATGGGATTGAAGTACTTGTTCTAGAGTGGGCGAAGGAGGGCGGAGGAAGTTGGTGGGGGTGATGGAGAGTCCATCACCTCCACTTTTTTACGTCTGCGCTTTCTTCAGGAGCCACGCCGCACCGCCCGCCGCCAGGATGTTGGGGAGCCACGCGGCCAGCGTCGGCGGCAACAACCCGCCGCCGCCCACCGCACGGGACAGCTGCATCAGCAGCAGGAAGAGAAACGTGGTCGCGAGGCTCACCGCCACGCCCCAGGCCGCGCCGCTACGCGGGTTGGTGATGGCGAGCGGCGCCCCGAACAGCGCGATGATGATGCAGGTGAAGGGGATGGCCAGTTTCAACGCGCGGTCCACGGCCAGCTTGCGCGTGTCGGAGCCGGAGCGCGCCAGCGCGTCGATGTAGCGCCCCAGCTCGGCGTAGCGCATCTCCTCGGGCGCTTTGGGCTCGGCGAGCAGGTCCTCGGGGGTCTCGCGCATGATGCGGACGCGCAGCGTGCGGAACTCGAACGCGCGCTCCACGCCGCGGCCCATGAGATAGCGCACCCGGCCATCCTGCAGCGTCCATCCGCGTTCCCGCCCGTAGCGCGCCCGGAGCGCCGTCACCACGATGGTGGGGTACTCCGGGCCCGTCCCGCCGCGCTCCAGAATGAGATCGTTCATGTCGCGCGTCGCGATCTGGAGATTGCGGATCGCATACACCCACCCGCCGTCGGCACGGTACACGAAGTTCGTGCGTGAGCCGGTACGGATCGCCTTCTCGCCCAGGAGCTCGGACTTCTTGGCCGCGCCGATCGGCACGAGCTCGCCCAGTCCCACGCCGGCCACGCACGCCACGACGGCCGCGAGGAAGAGCGGCCGGACCAGCCGGTGGAACGAGATGCCCGACGCTTTGGCCGCCGTCAGCTCGGAGTGTCGTCCCATCGTCCCCACCGTGAACACCGTCGCGAACAGGACCGCCGCCGGCAGCACCAGGAACATCGTGTCCGGCATGCCGTAGACGTACGCCAGGGCCACGTGCGCCTTGGTCAGCCCGCGCGCCAGGTAGCGGTCCAGCTTGTCGGTCAGGTCGATGACGATGACCAGCAGCGGAAAGCCGAACATCACGACCAGAAACACCATGGACCACTGGCGCAGCACGTACCGATCGAGTGTGCGCATCAGGCGGTGCGCCGCCGCCGGAACAGTCCGACGACCGCGTCCTTGAGGTCGGACCAATCGCCGCCGCGGGCCGTGGGGCTCGCGCGGCGCATCACCCAGAGCCCCGTGAGGCCGAGCGCGCCGAACAGCAGGTTGGGTCCCCACATGGAGAGAAAAGGTGAGACGATCAGCCGGTCGCCCAGATCCTCCCCGCCGATCAACCCCACGTAGTAGATCGCGAACACGAATACGCTGGTGCCGATCACGAGTCCCGCTCCGCCGCGCGGGAACCGCAGCGCCACCGGAACCCCAACCAGGGCGAAGACGAAGCACGCCACTGCGATCGCGACCTTCTTGTGGATCTCGACCAGATACACCGCCGCGCGACGCCGTGCGCCGTCCACGCGGTCGGTTTCACCGCTGACGCCCCCGGGTGTGACGAGGGGGATGGGCGGCACCACGCGCGCTCCCCCCACCGGGGGGGGCACCTGCACCGATTGCGCCTGCGCCTGGGCCGGCAGCAGCCAACGCGTGAAGCGGCCTAGCAGGCGGCAGTAGGGACCGCCGGTGGAATCAGGAGGCGGGGCGGGGGGCGTCGGCGCGGGCCCGAGACCGGCCAGACGCCGGAGATCCCGCTCGACGGTCGCTTCCGCGTCGCGGTGCGCATCGCGGGCGTCGTTCGAGGCCGCGTCCACCACCTGGGCCATTTCACAGACCGTCATCTCCCGGTCACCCCGGTAGTCGTCTTCGCCGGTCCGCACCAGTTGGTTGGAGACGTTGCGCACCCGGACGAGGTTCGTGTGGAAGAACGTCCGGTTGAACTGGGATTCCTCTCCCCGCCGGAGCTCCTGGATGTCACCGTCGAACAGGGTCAGGTACAAATCGGTCTGGCCGGGGGTATAACCCATGTGCCCGCTGTCGGCTGTGATGATGCGCCGGCGGTCGGCATCGCCCAGATCGTAAATCGTCACGTCGCGCAGCCGGTTGGTGGCCGGATCGATCCGCGCCGCCCGCAGAAAGAACTGGCCCGGGACGACCTCGTTGATCACCTGCTCCTTGAGGGCGAGGGACGGCTTCTTCCGCTGGATATCCACCAGCAGCGTGCGGAGGCGGTGATTCGAGCGCGGCAGCACTTGATCGTTCCACACGAACGCCAGCAGCGCCACGACGGCGGCCCCGAGCAGCACCGGTCGCGCGATGCGGCTCACGCTGATGCCGTTCGCCGTCATCGCCGTGATCTCGCTGTCGGCTGCGAGCCGGCTCATCGTGTGCAGCACGGCGACGAGCACGGCCATGGGCAGCGTCATCGCGATGATGAACGGCACGCTCAGCACGAACACTTCCATGATGACGCTCGGCGGCAGCCCCTTGCCGACGAGATTGCCGAGCTGCTTGGCGATCTGATTGAGCAGCATCAGCGCGGTGAGCGCCGACAGCGAGAAGGCGAGCGGTGCCACGTGCTGGCGCACCAGGTAGCGGGAGAGGATGCGCACGGCCGGTCTGGCCATTATATTCACAACTCCAAGCTGCTACAAGGGATGCGGCACCCCGCCTCGGTTGTCTTCCTGCTGGTTCGGCTCGTTTTCTCGCACGCCCTCGCCGCTCAAGCGGCGGCGGGGGGGCGTGCACCCGAGTTGGTCCTGGCCTATCGCTTTCCTTCGCTCGTCCTCGCCCCGGTACCGGCGCTGGCGCCCGGGGGGCGATTGGGGCTGCGCATCCCACCCGCGCTCGTCGCGGACGCGTGGGCCCGGGGCGTGCGCGAGGCGGTGTCCCGTCCGGGGCCGGCGCCGATCGCCGATACGCTCCACGGGGCCGCGGCGCTCGCGGTGGAGCCGGCCGCCGCCCCGGCCGCCGCGGCCGCCCCGCCGCCCTTCCGGGCGGGCGGCGGCCTGCTGGGGAGCCAGTTCGCCAGTCTCGGCATGGACCTGAGCCTGCGGTTCGAGCTGCGGGCCGATCAATTCCGGAACCTGCGCTGCTCGGCGTTCGAGCAGCAGCAGGCGTTCTCCGGCTGCCGCGCCGGGTTCCCCACGATCACA
>JBGQHV010000169.1:0-7250 GCA_041498155.1 Gemmatimonadota bacterium
CGGAGCGAGTTGCCGAGCGTGTAGCCGTAGCCGCGCTCCAGCGGCTGCAGGCGGAACTCGGCGGCGTTCGGGTTGTCCTCCCGCTTGGTCATTTCGACCAGGTGCGGCCGGACGAGGCCCGATAAATCGAGAGTCGTCATCACTTGGAATAGAGCTCGACGATTAGCTGTTCCTGCGCGGCGATCGGAATCGTCTCGCGCGTGGGCCGTTCGGTCATCCGTCCGATGGCCTTGTCTCCATCCACCTGAATCCAGCTGACCGGCTGCATGCGCGTGAACTGCTCACGGGCGATCCTGACCGGCACCAGCTCCTGGCTCGCCTCGACGACCTTGACCTCGTCGCCGGGGCGGATGCGGTAGGACGGGATATCGACCGTCCGGCCGTTGACCTGGATGTGCCGGTGCCGCACGAGCTGCCGCGCCTGGCGCCGGGAAATAGCGAAGCCCATCCGATAGACCATGTTATCCAGCCGGGTCTCGAGCGCGATGAGCAGCGCCTCGCCCGTCACGCCGGGCTCCTTCAGGACGCGCTCGAACACGTTGCGGAATTGCCGCTCGGAGAGCCCGTAAATGCGTTTCACCTTCTGCTTTTCCCGCAGCTGCTTGGAATACTCGGACGCCTTGCGGCGCCGGCCGGTCGACTGGCCGTGCTGACCCGGGGCGTACGCGCGTCGCTCAACGGCGCATTTCTCCGTGAGGCAGCGCGTGCCCTTCAAAAAGAGCTTCGTGCCTTCGCGGCGGCACAATTTGCAGGCGGGACCCGTGTAACGTGCCATGGCCTAGACCCGCCGCTTCTTGGGCGGACGGCACCCGTTGTGCGGAATCGGCGTCACGTCGCGGATCGAGCGGATCTGCAGTCCCGCCGTGGCGAGCGCCTGGATCGCGGACTCACGCCCCGACCCGGGTCCCTGCACGCGCACGTGCACCCGCTTCACGCCGAGGTTCACCGCTTCCCGGGCGGCCTGCTCGGCGGCCACGGTCGCGGCGAAGGGCGTGGATTTCTTGGACCCCTTGAACCCCGCCTTGCCCGACGAGCCCCAAGTGATCGTGTTGCCCTGCATGTCGGTGATCGTGATGAGCGTATTGTTGAACGTCGCGGTGATGTGCGCGATGCCCTCCGCCTCCACGACCTTCTTGGCGCGCTTCGCGCCCGCTGCTTTCGCTTGTGCCATGCCCGCCGATTATTTTTTCAGGGACGGTTTCTTCTTGCCTGCAATCGCCCGCCGCGGCCCCCTCTTGGTCCGAGCGTTCGTATGCGTGCGCTGCCCGCGCACCGGCAACCCCTTGCGGTGTCGTCCCCCGCGATAGGTGCCGATGTCCATCAGTCGCTTGATATTCATCGCGGTCTCGGTGCGCAGCGCGCCCTCGACCTTGTAATCGCGCTCGATCACCTGCCGCAGCCGGGCAACCTCCGCATCGCGCAGATCACGCACGCGCGTGTCGGCGCTCACGCCGGTCTCCACCAGGATCCTCCTGGCGTTGCTGCGACCGATTCCAAAGATGTACGGCAGCGCGAATTCGATCTTCTTGTCGCGCGGCAAGTCGACTCCGGCGATACGTGCCATGCCTCAGCCTTGCCGCTGTTTGTGCTTGGGACTGCGCTTGCAGATGACGCGCAACACGCCGCGACGCCGTACTACCTTGCAGTGCTCGCAGATTGGTTTAACGCTGGTGCGCACTTTCAAGGCATCGGCTCCGGCATAAAGGTCCAGTTGAGCCCTGAACTATAGACGGTGGCGTAAGTGCTCGCAAGGGGCGCGATTACAGGCTTCACGGAGCCGCGCGCAGCTCCACCACGACCCACTGATCGCTGCGCCAGCGCAGTCCCAGAAACACCGTTTCCCGCCGCTCCTCGCTGGTCCCGGCGATGCTGAAGCGCCGCACCATCTCCACGTAGCCCCGCCCTTCCTCGACCTCCCGCGCCACCGATATCTCGACGCTGCGCTCCACCGAGGTTCGAAAGAACCGCGCGAGCAGCTCCCCCGCCTGGTCTCGGCTGATGGCCGATGAGGGGTCGGCGCCGGGGATCTGCAGGATCACCCCGGGACTGCCCCGCAGCAGCGCCGCCGGGTCGTGCGCCAGCCAGGCATCGCGCGTCCGCTGGGCGGCGGCATCGAGACCCCCCTGGGCCGCCAGCGGCCCCGCCATCAACACAACCATCGCCCACCAGCTGCGTCTCACATCGCCTCCAGAAACTCCTGGTACACCGCCTTGGGGTCCCGGGCGCGGGTGATGGGTCGTCCGACCACGATGTGCGTGGCGCCCCAGCGTACCGCTTCCTGCGGTGTCACCGTCCGGGCCTGGTCGTCAGCCGGGTCGGTCGGGGCCCGGACCCCCGGGACGACGATCCAGGGCTCGGACCCCAGGGTCGTGCGCAGCATGGCCAGCTCGCGCCCCGACGATACGACCCCCCGGAACCCGGCACCGAGGGCGAGGCGCGCCAGACGGGTCGCTTCGACCCCCAGATCGGGAACGCCGCGCCCGAGGATCTGCTCGGCCTCCGCCGGCGTGTGCGAGGTCAGGAGTGTGACCCCAACCAGGGAGAGATCAGGGCCCGCCGCTTGAGCGGCGGCGGCGAGCACCGCCGGGCCGCCGAGGCAGTGCACCGTCGCCATGGCCACGCCCTGAGATCGCGCGGCCGACACCGACTCGGCCACCGTACTGGGAATGTCGTGCCATTTGAGATCGAGAAACACCCGCACACCGCGCGCGGCGAACTCTTGCACCAGGATCGGCCCTTCGCGCACGAACAGCATCGAGCCGAGTTTCGCCCAGCGCAGTCCTGGCAGCCGGTCGGCGAGGGCAAGCGCATCCCGTCCGGAGGTGAGATCGAAAGCGACGACCAGGTCAGCCACGTGCCAGCTCCCGTGCGATGCGTTCCGGCGCCCTGGGATCGGCCAGCGCCGCAGTGCCCACGGCGACGAGCGCCGCGCCGGCCCGAAGGTACTCTCGGGCATCGGCCGCCGTGCGGATGCCGCCGACACCGATGACCGGGATGCCGACCCGCTCACGGACCCGCGCCGTCGCCAACACTCCGACCGGCAGTAACGCGGGCCCGCTCACGCCGCCGAACCCCAATCCGAGTCGTCCGGCCAGCGAGCCCGGCATCGTGTTGACCAGACTGACGGCGTCGGCTCCCTCCTGCTGCGCCACCCGGGCCATCGCGGCGATGTCGGGGAGTGCGGGAGAGAGCTTGATCACGAGGGGCTTCCCGGTGCGGCTCCGGCACCGCCGCACCAGATCCGCCAGTCCGGCAGCGGAGGCCCCGAACTCGAGACCACCCGATGAGGTGTTGGGGCACGACGCGTTGATCTCGAAGGCGACGATCACGGCGAACGCGCTCAGGCGCTCTAGCACGCGCTCGTAATCCTCTACGGTGGCCCCGGCCACATTGACCAACACCCGGGCGCGGGTCAGGCGCTGAGCCAGCCAGGGCAGCTCGTGGACGGCGACCGCCTCGAGACCAGGATTGGCGAGTCCGACGGCGTTGAGCATCCCCCCCACGAACTCGGCGACCCGGGGCCCGGGGTGACCGCGTCGTGGCTCGGGGGTGACCGCCTTGGTCACGATCCCACCCAACGACTCGAGGTCGATCACGCGGTCGACTTCCTGTCCGAAGCCGGCGGTGCCGGCGGCGAGCAAGACTGGGTTTTGAAATGTCGTGCCGAGAATCTCGACCGCGGTCACGGACGGACGTCCGGGCGCGTCGTGGGACGCTCGGCCGGTCGCTCGCCGGGTCGGCGCGCGGGGACCGGACGCCGCACGTCGGGCGCGCGGGGGCGGGCGGCGGGCACGGCCGGCTCCGATGGATCGAGATCCGGTCCTCGGGGTCCCGTGCGCGGAGGAGCCACCCGGAGCTCCACCAGAACGCGAGGCGCCAGCACGGCCGAGCGCGCGATACCCAGGGCCACGGCCAGGGAGTCTTCGGCCACCTGAAACGCGGGGCTCGGGGCGCCCCGGAACGCGAGCGCGTACGGCGACTCGGCGTAGCGCGTCCGCAGGATCGCGTCCACCGAGTCTAGTGACTCGGGCTCGAGCTGTCCCGCCGCGATCAATGCCTTGGGAGCGAAGAGCGAGGTGGCGTGCTGCGTGGCGAACCGGCGAAACAGAGCGGCCGCGAGGCCGGGCGCATCGAGGGAGTCGCGCGCAATCTCGGCCGCCCGAAAGGCGGCGATCTCCGAGGTGTCCCCGCGCCGCGCATCATCGATCCGTTGCTCGAGCTCCCGCGCCTCGGCGAGCAGCGGGCCGCTCGTCGTCTCGGTCAGGGTGGCCACCCGGGCCGACAGCGAGTCCAGCGTGCCTGCCGTGCGCAGCTGTGCCACCTCCGCCCGCAGCGCGTGCAGACGCGCCACGCTCCCCTCGGTCGAATCGGGCACCAGCTGCGCCACGGCCGCATAGCGCGCGGCCGCGCGGTCGAAATGGCGCGCCAGACGCAGCCGGTCGCCGTCGGCGATGAGCAGTCGTGCCCGCGCGCCGAGGTGCAGCCGGCCGCGCGCGCTCAGGCGGTCGAGCGCATCGGCGGCCACGTCCACGCCCGCGGTATGGGCGACTTCCGCGAGCGCGTCCATCCAGCGGGTTTCGTCGTTGTCGCGCGCCGCGACGCTGTCCACCGCGGCCAACGCATCCTTCCCGCGGCCGGCGGTCGCCAACGCGCTGACGTGCGCCGGGGCCGCCTCGGGGAGGTCGGAGCGCGCGAACCGGTCGGCGGCGGTCCCCGGGTCGCCGCGCAGCAGGGCCGCACGGCCCGCGAGATAGGCGGCGCGCGAGCGGCGACGCCCGTCGTGGGACGTGAGGACAGGGTCGAGCAGCCGCTCCGCCTGTTCTCCGGCTCCCCGCTCCAGCGCGCAGCCGCCCGACGCGAGCGCGGCACGCTCGCGCAGGGAATGATCGGTGACGTCGCGCAGCGCACGGTCGAGCGCCGGCGCGGCCTCGGGACAGAACCCGCCCCGCGCCAGCCCCTCGCCTTGCAACACCAGGGCGTCGTCGGCCCACCGGCTGCGCGGGTGATGCACCAGGACCGACTCCGCCTTGATCGCCGCTTGGCCCCAGCTGAGCCGCGCCTCGGAGGTCATTCCGCGGGCTTCCAAACGGCGTGCGTCACGCGCCAGGCGTTCGGCGCTCCACATGCCGTTGTAGTACGCACACCCGGTGAGGGTCAGCACGACCAGGCACGCGGCGTCGGCGCCCGGACGCTTCACGGCGCGCCTCCCACCGCGAGTTTGCGCTCGAGATCCAGCAGGTAGCCGACGATGCCATCGGCGATCGCGCCGGCGATCTTGCGCTGCCCTGCCGCGGAGGTGAGGAACGCGCCGTCCGCCTTATTGGTGGCGAATCCCGTTTCCACCAGGATGGCCGGGCGGCGCGCGCTGTTCAGCACGTAGAATCCGGCCTGCTGCACCCCGCGGTCATCGCCGGGGTGGATCGCGGCCACACGTTGTTGCACCAGCTCGGCGAGCCGCGCCGACTCGCGCAGGTATTCGTTCTGCTGCAAGTCCTTGACGATGGTGGCGAGGGCGCCTTCGACCACCTGCGCGTCGGGAGATTCGTATCGGATGGCATCGTTTTCCATTTGCGCCACGCGCCGCTGATCTTCGGTCTTGGCTTCGGACAGGAAATATGTCTCGATGCCGTTCGCCACCGGACTGCGGCGCCCGGTCGGCATCGAGTTGACGTGGAGGCTGACGAACAGATCGCAGTTGTCGCGGCAGTATCCCGCCCGGTCATGCAGGTCGATCAATGTATCGGTGGTGCGGGTGAGCGAGGCCACGATGCCGCGGCGGGCGAGCTCGGTGCGCAGCAACTGGCCGATCGACAGATTGACGTCCTTCTCGGTGGTCCCCCTGGGAAAGAAGCGGCCCGGATTCCCCGGGTCGCGGCCGCCGTGCCCCGGGTCGATGACGACGACGTGCCGCAACCGCAGACCGGTGATCGCGTTCGGGGCCGCGTGCACCGGCGGCGCGGGGGACGGCGTTGCGGATGCGGGCGGAGTCGGCACGGGAGGCGCGGGGGCCGGCGTATCCGGCGCCGTACGCGATGCATCGGAGAGGACGCGCGGGGAATCCGCGGCCGCGGGCGGAGAGTCGGCCACCGCCCGCGGCACCGGCGCTGCGACGGCGACGCCGGGCGGCGCGGACTCCGTCAGCAGCCCGGTCGTGGGGTCCCATTGAAACCGGTCGCGAAACACCCGTGGCACGCAATCGGTCAACCAGACGAGCGGCAGGAACAGCGTGTCGCGCGCCACGTACGGCTCGTCCACCAGCTGACACAGCTGATTGCCGATTCGGACGAAGGGCGAGTTGAGCGCGAACACGAAGCCCGCGCCTTCCAGGACCACGGTGGCCCGCGCCCCTTCGAGGACCACCACCATCCCCAGCGGCCCGGCAAGCAGCGGAGCGGCGACGGCGACCCCGAATTCACGACTCAGGGGCACGCTCGTCACGCCGCGCGGCGTGGCGATGCGTACGGTTTCCGGAGCCGCCTTGCCGCCCAGGGCGAGGAGCAACGGGGCGATCATCCGCGGCGGGCCCGATATTCGCGCGCCAGCTCGCGATCGGCGGTGCGCCGCTTCAGGTCCTCGCGCTTGTCGTGCTGTTTCTTGGCCTTGGCGAGCGCGATGGCGACCTTCGCGATGCCATCCTTGAAGTACAGCTCCAGCGGGATGAGGGTCTGTCCCTGCTGTGTGGTGGCGCCGAAGAGTTTGCGGATCTCACGCTTGTGCAGCAGGAGTTTGCGCGACCGCGTGGGCGGGGGGTTGTTATAGCTGCCGTGCACGTAGGGCGAAATCGACAACCCTTCGAGCCACACCTCGCCCCGCTGCACGTGGGCGTAGGCTTCTCCCAAGCTCGCCTTCCCTTCCCGCAACGACTTGACCTCGGTGCCGGTCAGCACCAGCCCCGCCTCCCACGTTTCCAGGAGGTGATAGTCGTGGCGCGCCCGCGGGTTGCGCGCGATGGAGGTCTTGTTCAAGTCACCAGGTCAAGATAGGAAACCGGTTTCGGAGGGTCAAGCCGAACATTGACTTAGAGTTATACCACCTTCTATATTCGCCGTTCCGAACCTCTCGCCGAAGTGGTGGAACTGGTAGACGCGCTGGCTTCAGGAGCCAGTGGGCGCAAGCCCGTGGGGGTTCGAGTCCCCCCTTCGGCATCAGTATCGCGGCATCCCCGGATCCACCTCCCTCGCCCAGGCATCGACACCGCCACGCAGACTGCGCGCGCCGGCAAACCCGGCGGCCCGCAGAATCTCGGCGGC
>JBGQHV010000170.1:0-7168 GCA_041498155.1 Gemmatimonadota bacterium
CGGCGTGCGGGTCCGGGTCCTGTACGATGCCCTCGGATCGGTGGGGACCCGGTACAGCTTCTGGCGCGCCTTGCGTCGCGCCGGCGCGGAAGTCCGCGCGTTCCATCCGATCCTCTCCAGTCACCCCTTCGATTTGTTCGTTCGGGACCACCGCAAGCTGGTGGTCGCCGATGGCGCGCGCGCGATGCTCGGCGGTCTGTGTATCGGGAACGAGTGGATGGGAGACCCCGAGCGGGGCAAGCAGCCCTGGCGCGACACGATGCTCATGGTGTGCGGTCCGGCGGCGACCGCGCTCGACGCCGCCTTCGCGGACGCGTGGGGCCGCGCCGGACCCCCGCTCACCCCCGACGAGCGATCCGCCGATCCGGACGCGTGCGGCGACTGCGCCGTGCGGGTGGTCTCGGGCATTCCGTTCGAAGGGCGCATCTATCGCGCCACGCATCTCATCGCCGCCGCGGCCCTGGAGCGGCTGTGGATCACCGACGCCTATCTCGTGCCCCCCGCACCGCTGTACGCCGCCCTGTACGACGCCGCCAAGGCCGGGGTGGACGTGCGCCTGCTCGTCCCCGGCGCCAGCGACCTCCCGGTGCTGCGCAGCTTCACGCGCGTCGGCTACCGCGAGCTGCTGCGCGCCGGCGTCCGGGTGTTCGAATGGCTCGGCCCGATGATCCACGCGAAGACGCTCGTGGCGGATCGCACGTGGGCGCGCGTCGGCTCGAGCAACCTGAACGTGTCGAGCCTGCTCGGCAATTACGAGCTGGATCTCCTGACCGACGATCGGGCCACGGCCGACGTCCTGGCCGCCCAGTTCCGGAAGGATCTGCAGTACAGCCGGGAAGTCGTGCTGCAACCGCGCCGGCGCATGCTGCCGGCCCGCATCGTCGGGGCGGCGCAGGAGGGAGTGGCCACCACGCGACACAAGCGGTCGGGCTACGAGCTGGGCGCGGTCGCCGTGGTGGCGCTGCGCCGGGTGGCGGGCGGATTGCGGCGCACGCTGGCCGGCGCGGCGGCCGCCTTCCTCTTGGTGGTCGGCCTGTTGCTCATCGTGTTTCCGCGCGTCATGGGCGCGGTCCTCGCGGTCGTCGCCTTCTGGCTGGCCCTGGGCGTCGGCGTCTATGCGTTCGGGAAACGCCGGGCTCGCGAGCGCGACGACGGTGATTGAGCCTCAACGCCCCGATGGGGCCGCGCGTAAAGCGAGGGACGAGGCGGAGGCCGGACTCGCCGTCCGCGCCCGCGCGGGCGATCGCGCCGCCTTCGGAGAGCTGGTCGAGCGGTACGCGGAGCAAGCCCGGCGCGTGGCCCGGGCGGTGCTGCAGGATCCCGACGATGCGGACGATGCCGCACAGGATGCGTTTCTCGCCGCGCTCGTGAAGCTGCATCAGTACGATGCCCAGCGACCGTTCGGTCCGTGGCTGATGCGCATCGTGGCCAATGCGGCCACGGACCGGCGGCGGCGGCGGACGGTGCGCCGCGCCGAGTCGTTGGAAGAAGGTCTCGTCGCGGGCGGCGCGCGGCCCGACGTCGTGGCCGAACGGGCGGCGTTGAACGGCCGACTTCGGGCGGCGCTCGCGCAGCTGCCGCCGCGCCGCAGTCTGGCGGTCACGTTGTTCGACGTGGAAGGATACTCCCACGCCGAGATCGCCGAGATGCTGGGAATCCCCGAGGGCACCGTGCGCTCGGAAGTGTTTCATGCGCGGCGGCGCCTGCGGACGCTGCTGGCCGATTGGAGGAGAGACGGATGACCGCACCCCTGACGCCGTTCGACCATCGACCCGATCCCGTGCTGGGCGCGGCGCTGCGTGACGCGCTGCAACCCCGCGACGGGGAGGGCGCGGCGTTCCGCGCGCGCGTGCTGGACGCCGCCGCCCGAGCGCCCGATCCGGTGGTCGACGTCCTGGCGCGCTGGTCCCGCCTCGGCATCGCCGCGGCGATCGTGGCGGCGCTCGCCGCCGGAATGACCGTCGGGCGTACCGGCCGTTCCGCGGAGCCGGCGGTCGCGGTCACCGATCCCGGCGCGTTGATCGCGGGAGTGCAGACGCCGGATGCGAACATCCTGCTCGCGGGGTACGCCGAGCGGTGAGCCTCGACATGTTCGGCCGGTCGCGGACCTGGGCCGTGGCGCTGCTCGCCGCGGTGTTTCTCGCGGGGGGCGCCGCCGGCTGGGCGCTCGCGAAGCGGCGCGCGTCCGATCCGCCGCGCGGCGGCAGCCCCGACGCCATCGCATCCTACCTCGGTCGGCGTCTCGATCTCACGGCGGTCCAGCGGGAGTCGGTGCGCGCCGTGTTCGCGCGGCACCACGAGGAGATGCAGGCCATCTGGGGCACGGTTCGACCCCGACTCGATTCGTTGCGCACCGTGGTCCGGAGCGAGGTCAACGCGCAGCTCACGCCCGATCAGCAGGCCCGCTACGCGCGACTCTTGGCCGATCTCGAGCATCAGCATGACGAGCGTGCGCGGCGGGACAGTACTTCTCCGAGACCAGGGCAGCATTGATGCGGCGATTTCTCACGATGGTCCTGATGGGTGCCGGTGTCGGCGCTGCTCGAGCGCAGCAGCCCGACTCGACTGCCACGGCAACGGTGCAGGTGAGCCTCGACGAGGCCGTGCGCCGCGCGTTGGACGTGCAGCCGGCGATGGTGCAGGCGGAAGGCGCAACACGCAACGCCGGTGCGGCACGCCGCACCGCATACGGCGCGTTCCTGCCGCAGGTCTCGGTCGGAGGGTCGGCCTCCCTGAACAGCCAGAACCGCGTGGACCTGAACGGTGGAACGATCCCGCCGATCTGGAACTACGGGTCGAGCCTGTCGGCGTCGGTCGATCTGTTCACCGGCTTGCGCCGCATCTGGACGCTACGCTCGGCGTCGGCCGACCTCGGCGCCGCCGAGGCGGGCGCCGTCACGCAGCGGTACCAGGTGACGCTGCAGACCAAGCAGCTGTTCTACAACGCCATCGCCACCGATGAGCTGGTACGCGTGGCCGAGGCCCAGCTGCGCCGCACCACGCTACAGCTCGACGTGTCGGTCCAGAAACTGCACGCCGGCTCGGCCACGCGATCCGACTCGTTGCGCTCGGCCGTGGACTACGGCAACGCCCGCATCGCCCTGCTCCAGGCCCAGGCGAACTTGGCCACCGCCCAGGCGAATCTGGGACGCCAGATCGGCGTGGACCAACCGGTCCGGGCGATTCCGGACAGCCAGCTGCCTACACCGCCCGATACCGCGGCGCTGCGGAGCGCCGCCATGGAATCGGCCCCGCAGGTCGAGCAGGCCGACGCCCAAGCCCGCGCGGCCCGGGCGAACGTCCTGACGAACCGGACGCAATACATCCCGACCCTCAGCCTGTCCTACGGCGCCAACCGCCGCGATACGCTGTTTTCGAACCTGGTCACGGGCAACCCGACGCACAGCTGGCAGTTCAGCCTGCGGTGGACCCTGTTTAACGGCTTCTCGCGGGAGCAGTCGCAGGTGTCCGCGAATGTGCAACGCGACGTCGCGGAAGCCCAGGCCGCCGATACGCGGCGGGCGGTCAACGCCCAGCTGACCCAGCAGCTCGCGGCGCTGGAGACAGCCTTCCAGCAGATCGACATCGCGACCGTCAACGTCGCCGCGGCCACCGAGGACCTGCGGGTGCAGCAGGAGCGGTACCGGGTCGGCGCGGGGACGATCCTCGATCTCCTCACGTCACAGGCCAACCTGACCCAGGCGCAGACGGACCTGGTGCAGGCGCGCTTCAACTACCTCATTGCGCGGGCGCAGGTCGAAGCCCTCGTGGGACGCTCGCTATGACCGCCGCCGCCACCATGAAGTTCCACACCGGCGATACGCCGCTCCCGGACATCGTGATCCTCACCCATCACCTGACGCGCGACTACGACATGGGCGGGGAGGTGGTGCGGGCGCTGCGCGGCGTGGACATCCAGATCCGCCGCAACGAATTCGTCGCGGTCATGGGGCCGTCGGGGTCGGGCAAATCGACCCTCATGAACCTGGTCGGCTGTCTCGACACCCCTTCGGACGGCGAGTACTGGCTGAACGGCCAGAAGGTGAGCGACCTCTCCGACGACGAGCTCGCCCGCATCCGGAACAAGGAGATCGGGTTCGTCTTCCAGACGTTCAACCTGCTGCCCCGCGCCGACTCGCTGCACAACGTGGAGCTGCCGCTGATCTACGCCGGTCTCGATGCGAAGACCCGCCGCGCCCAGGCGGCCCGCGCGCTCGATCGCGTCGGGTTGGCCGACCGGATGGATCACCGGCCCAACGAGCTGTCGGGCGGCCAGCGCCAGCGCGTGGCGATCGCCCGCGCGCTGGTCAACAACCCCAGCATCCTCCTCGCCGACGAACCGACCGGGAATCTCGACTCGGCGACCGGCGAGGAGATCATGAAACTGTTCGAAGAGCTGTGGGCGTCCGGGCAGACGATCGTCCTGGTCACGCACGAGCAGGACATTGCGGCGCACGCGCGCCGCCAGATCCACCTGCGCGACGGTCTCGTCGAGCGGGACGTGACGATGGAGCGTACCCCGTGAAGCGACTGCTGCTGACGGCGATCCTGGCGGCCGGTTGGACCGCCTGCAAGAAGGCCCAGCCGGCGCCTGTCTACGAAAAAGTGGCGGTGGAGCGACGCGATATCGTCGTGACCGCGGCGGCCGCCGGCGCCATCCAGCCGTTGCTCACCATCGACGTGAAGTCGCAAGCGTCCGGCGCCATCACCGAGATGCGGGTGCAGACCGGCGATGACGTCCGGCCGGGCCAACTCCTCGCCCTGATCGATCCGCGACTCCCCAAGAGCGCGCTCGATCAGGCGCGGGCGAACCTGGCCGTCGCCAAGGCGCAGTTCGAGACCGCCACGACTCAGCTGGCCCGGGAAGACACGCTCTTCAAGGTCCAGGCCATCACGCAATCGGAGTACGAGACCGCCAAGGTCACTTTCGCCCAGGCGCAGGCGGGGCTCGTCAACGCCCAGTCCAACCTGGCGGATGCGCAGATCGCCTGGGACCAGACGCGCGTCACCGCTCCCTTGCGCGGCACGATCATCCAGAAGAACGTCGAGACGGGCACGGTGATCTCGAGTCCCGCGCGGGACGTGGGCGGGGGCACGGTCCTGTTCCGCATGGCGAACCTCGACACGGTGCAGGTGCAGGCGCTCGTGGACGAGACCGACATCGGCAAGATCCAGCCGGGACTGCCCGTCACGATCACCGTCGACGCCTACCCCAACCGGCCGTTCGACGGCACGGTGCTGAAGATCGAGCCGCAGGCGCAGGTGACGCAGAACGTGACGCAGTTCCCGGTGCTCGTGAACATCGTGAATCCGAACCACCTGCTGAAGCCGGGGATGAACACCGAAGCGGAGATCCATGTCGGCCAGCGCCAGGGCGTGCTCGCGATTCCCAACGCCGCGCTGCGCACGCAGGGCGATGTCGCCTCGGCGGCCCAGGTGCTGGGCCTCGACCCGATGGCGGTGCAGCAGCAGCTGGCCCAGGCAACCACGCCGCCCGGCGACAGCGGCAGCGCGTCGCTCGGGGGCGGTGGCGCGCGCGCCGATGCCAACCCGCCGCAAGGCGCGAAGGCGGGACAGACGCAGGCGACCCTGACGCTCCCCGACGGGCGGCAGATCCCGCTGCCCGCCGGCGTGACCGCCGAGCAGGTTCAGGCCGCGATGCGCAAGCGGTTCTCGGGCGGCCAGCTGACGCCGGCCGAGCAGGCGATGCTGCGGCAGGTGTTCGCGCAGTTCCGCGGTGGGGGCGGGGGCGGACCCGACGGCATGCGGCGGCAGACGAACGAAGGCGGCGGTCGCTTCATCGTGTTCGTGCTGCGCAACGGAACCCCGACGCCGGTGCAGATCCGCACGGGGCTCACCGATCTCGACTACTCGGAAGTGACGAGCGGGTTGACCGAGAAAGACACCGTTCTCGTGCTCCCGTCGGCGTCGCTCGTCAACTCGCAGCAGCAGTTCCAGCAGCGCGTGCAGTCGTTCACCGGCGGCGGCATCCCCGGCATGCGCCAGCAGACCGGCGGGACGCAGAAGGCCCCGACGCCGAGGTAGCGATGCTGCTCGACGAGACCGTCCGCGTCGCCTTACAGGCCATCCGGGCCAACAAGCTCCGGTCGCTGCTCACGGCCCTGGGCATCATCATCGGTGTCGGCGCGGTAATCACCATGATCGCGCTCGGCACCGGCGCGCGGAAGGCGATCGAGGCCCGCATCCAGGCCCTGGGCCCCACCCTGCTCACGCTCTTCGCCGGGCAGAGCTTCCGGGGCGGCATCGCCCTGAACAACCGGGTGAGCCTTACCATGGATGACGACACGGCACTGGCCAGGGGCGCCCACTATCTGTCGGCGGTGGTCCCCGAGCTGGCCGGCAATCTCCAGGTGCAGCGCGGCAGCCAAAACGTGAACGTCAACATCGTCGGCACGATTCCGGAGTATGTCCCGGTGCACGCCTACACGCTGACGTCGGGCCGGATGTTCACCACCGGCGAGGACCAGGCGCGGCGGCGCTTCGCCGTCATCGGCGCATCGGTCCCCGACATGTTCAACGCGAACGGCGCGGCGATGATCGGGCAGGAAATCCAGATCCGCGGCATCCCGTTCACCGTCATCGGGGTCTTGAGCGAAAAGGGCTCACAGGGCTTCAACAACCCCGACGAGCAGGTCCTCATCCCGCTGCAGACGGCGCGCTATCGCATCATGGGGACCGACCGGCTGCGCTCGATCACGTGCCAGGTGGACAGCATCCAGCACATGAACCTGGCGATGATCGAGATCGAGCGCGTGCTGCGCCGCTCGCACAAGATCCGCACCGGCGGCGAGAACGACTTCCAGATCCGCAACCAGGCGGACGTGCTCTCGACCTTCCAGCAGACGACGCAGACCTTCGGATTCCTGCTCGCGGGGATCGCCGCGGTCAGCCTGCTGGTGGGCGGCATCGGCATCATGAACATCATGCTGGTCTCGGTCACCGAACGCACGCGCGAGATCGGCGTCCGCAAGGCGCTCGGCGCCACCAAGAACAACATCCTCCTGCAGTTCCTCGTGGAAGCCCTGGTGCTCTGCCTGGTGGGTGGGACCGTCGGTGTGCTGCTCGGCTCGGTGGGCGCCCTGGTGCTCTCGAGATTCGCGCACTGGAATACGGCCATCTCGCCCTTTTCGATCCTGCTCGCCTTCGC
>JBGQHV010000171.1:0-7006 GCA_041498155.1 Gemmatimonadota bacterium
ACCGAAATCTCGCCGCCGGCGTCGTCTCCCTCGACGAATTCCCCGAGGGTGAGGGCGTAGATCTCCCTCGCCTTCGTTTCGACGTCCAGCACCGTGACGCGCGAGCCGAAGCCGACGCGGTCTTTGGGGATGTCCTTCTCGGACACGTCGGAGAGCTTGCCCAACCGGGCGCGGAGATGGTGGACCCGGGCCGTCGCGAACTGCTGGCGCTCCAGCGCCGCCTTGTATTCCGAGTTCTCGCGCAGGTCGCCGTGGGCGCGCGCCTTCTCGATCTCCTTCGGCAGCACGAAGTTGATCTCGTGATTGAGGCGCTCGACTTCCGCCTGCAGCCGGTCCTTGAGTTCTTGTAGCATGCGCGGGCGTACAAGCTAGACGGTATCGGGCATGCCTGCCACTACAGGACGGGGCTGGTGGGGAGTTGGCTGCCCGGGCCACATTTCTCCCCGGTGAACGGGCTCGTCGAGCTTTCGAAGCCCCGCATCACGCAGCTGGTGGTGCTGACGGCCGCGGCGGGCTACTACCTCGGCTCGCGCGGCGCGTTCCAGCTCCCCGTGTTCGCCGCGACCATCCTGGGCACGGCCCTCGTGGCGGCCGGCACCAACACCTTCAACATGATCCGCGAGCGCGCGGTGGACGCCCGGATGCACCGGACCAGCCGACGCCCGCTGCCCAGCGGGCGGGTGTCGCTGCGCGCCGCGCTCGTTTTTGGCGCGCTCACCGCAGCGGCGGGGATCATCATTCTGGCCTGGCGCGTCAACCTCCTCACCGCCGCCCTGGCCGGCTTGACGCTCGTGAGCTACGTGTGGCTCTACACCTCCCTCAAGCGGCATAGCACGCTGAACACCCTGGTCGGGGCCGTCCCCGGCGCGCTCCCAGTACTGGGTGGGTGGACCGCCGCGGGCGGGGCGCTCGACGCACCCGCGTTCGCCCTGTTCTGGACTCTGTTTCTCTGGCAGCTGCCACATTTCCTCGCGCTGGCCTGGATGTACCGCGAGGATTACCGCAGCGCGCAGCTCAAGATGCTGTCGGTGGACGATGCGGACGGCCGGCGCACCGCGCGCATGGCGCTGCTCTATGCCGCCGCACTCCTCCCGGTGAGCCTCCTCCCCACTCTCCTGGGCATCACGGGAAGCGCGTATTTCTGGGGAGCGTTGGTCCTCGGTCTGGCCTACGCCACCGCCGGTGTCCTGATGCTGCTGGATGCGAACCGGCGCGCCTGGTGGGTGTTCCTCACGTCCATCATCTACCTTCCCGCCCTGCTGACCCTCGCGGTGCTCGACAAGGTGAGGATCTCATGAACCGCTGGAGCGCCGCGGCGTTGATGGTCGCGGCCTGCACCCCCCCGAGCCCGAGTCGGAGCGTGGCGCTGTCCGGCGCGATCACGCTCGCGGCCCAGACGAGCGGTACGACGGCGCTGCTGCAGGCGGTGAGCGCGCCGAGCGATCGGGTGGCATGGGTCAGCGGCCACGCTGCCGCCGTCCTGCGAACCACGAACGGCGGGGTCTCTTGGGAGCGTCTCATCGTTCCGGGGGCGGCGGAGGACTCGTTGCAGTTCCGCGACGTGCAAGCCGTAGATGCTCGCGTGGCCTACCTGCTCGCGGCCGGGCCGGGGAGTCGCTCTCGCATCTACAGGACGACGGACGGGGGCCGCAGCTGGCTGCTGCAGTTCAGCAACGCCGATTCGAGCGCCTTCTACGATTGTTTCGCGTTCTGGGACGCCCGGCGCGGGATCGCGTTCAGCGACGCCGTGGCCGGCCGGTTCATGGTCCGCAGCACGCAGGATGGGGGCGAGCACTGGGTGCTCGTGGCGGCCGACGCACTGCCGCCGGCCCAGTCCGGGGAAGGGGCGTTCGCGGCGAGCGGCACATGCGTCGTGACGATCGATCGCGCGCAGGGGTGGATCGGCACAGGAGCGGCGGACACCGCCCGCGTCCTGCACACCCGTGACGCGGGTCGCACATGGGAAGTGGCGGTGGCGCCGATCGCCGGCGGGCGCTCTGCGGGGATCGCCGCCCTGGCGTTCCGAGACTCGCTGCACGGGATCGCGCTGGGCGGAGACGTCGGGAACCCGAACGCGCGCACCGACAACGTGGCGGTCACTTCGGATGGGGGACGGACCTGGCGTGCCGGCGCTCGACCGCGGTTCGCCGGCGCGGTCTACGGTGCGGCTGCCGTTCCCGGGCGCCCGGGGTGGGTGGTGGCAGTCGGTCCGCGCGGGCTGGACTACACGACCGACGATGGACTGAATTGGACGAGTGTGGATACGCTGGCGTACTGGAGTGTGGGATTCGCGTCGCGGAATACAGGGTGGGCGGTTGGGCCGGGAGGGCGGATCAAGCAGATCCGTCTCGAATGAGCGCTTTCGCTTGTTGCACCACATTCTCGACTGTCAACCCAAACTCTCTGTAGATCCGTTGATAGGGCGCCGATGCCCCGAATCGCTCGATCCCCAGAATCACGCCCCGCTCGCCCACCCAGCGGTACCACGGCTGCGGCGCCGCCGCCTCGATAGCGATGCGATGGGCGACGGCTGGGGGCAGGACCTCGTCGCGGTAGCCTTGCGGCTGCGCCGCGAAATACTCGAAGCTCGGCAGGCTCACGACGCGCGCCGCGACGCCCTCCCGGGCCAGGGTCTCATACGCGCCGAGCGCGATCTCCACTTCGGAGCCCGTGGCGAGGAGGATCACTCGCGGTGCACCGTCTGGCGTGTCGGCCAGGACGTAGCCACCGCGGTGCAGCCCGGTCGCCGGCGCGTACTTCGCGCGATCGACGACCGACATCTTCTGCCGCGTGAGTACGAGCGCCACGGGTCCGCGTGAATGGCCGATGGCCGCCCGCCAGGCTTCAGTCGTTTCCGTGGGGTCGGCCGGGCGGATGACGGTCATGTTGGGAATCGCGCGTAGCGCGGCGAGCTGCTCGATCGGCTGATGGGTGGGACCATCCTCGCCCAGGCCGATCGAGTCGTGCGTGAAGACGTAGATCACCTTGAGATGCGCGAGGGCGGCGAGCCGGATGGACGGCCGCATGTAGTCGGAGAAGATGAGGAACGTCCCCCCGAAGGGGATGAACCCCCCATGGTAGGCGAGGCCGTTCAGCACCGCGCCCATGGCGTGCTCGCGCACACCGAAGTGAAAGTTGCGTTCGGTGAAATGGCCGGCCGCGAAGTCTCCCGATCCCTTGATATGCGTGAGGTTGGACCCGGTGAGATCCGCCGACCCGCCGATCAGCTCGGGGAGTCGCGGCGCCATCGTGTTCAGCACCTTCGACGAGGCGGAGCGCGTCGCCTGGCTGTCCGCCGGCCCGAACGCCGGCAGCGCACTGTCCCAGTTCTCGGGAAGTTGCCCCGCGAGCCGGCGCTCGAGCTCAGCCGCGGGCTCGGAATGGGCGGCGCGGTAGGCGGTCCACCGCCCCTGCCACTCGCCATGCAAGAGGGCGCCGCGTTGCTTGGCGCGGCGCCATTCGGCGAGCGCTTCCGGAGGAACGAAGAACGGCTCGAGCGACGGCCAGCCGAGGCGTTGCTTGGTCAGTTTCACCTCTTCGACGCCCAGCGGGGCTCCATGCGCTTCGGCAGTATCCTGCTTGTTCGGGCTGCCGTAGGCGATGTGCGTGCGCAGGATGACGAGCGAGGGTCGGTCCGTCGCGGCCTGGGCCTGTCGGATCGCGTGATCGATCGCCGCGACATCGTTGCCGTCGGCGACGTGCTGGACGTGCCAGCCGTAGGCTTCGAACCGCCGCGCCGTGTCGTCGGAAAATGCGAGGTCGGTGGACCCGTCGATCGTGATCCGATTGTCGTCGTAAAAGCCGATCAGCTTCCCGAGGCGCAGATGGCCGGCGAGCGAACACGCTTCGTGGCTGATCCCTTCCATGAGATCGCCATCGGAGGCGAGGAAGTACGTGTAGTGATCGATCACCGGATGGCCGGGCCGGTTGAACAGGGCCGCGAGCTGTGCCTCCGCGATCGCCATGCCTACCGCATTGCCGACACCCTGGCCGAGCGGTCCCGTGGTGGCTTCGACCCCGGGCGTCACACCGTGTTCGACGTGGCCGGGCGTGCGGCTTCCCCACTGGCGGAACTGCTTCAGGTCCTCGAGCGAGAGGTCGAATCCCGACAGATACAACGTCGCGTACATCAGCATGCAGGCATGGCCGCACGACAGCACGAAGCGGTCGCGGTCGAGCCAGGCGGGGTCGGCCGGGTCCACCCGCAGGTGCCGCTGCCACAACACCCAGGCGAGCGGCGCCAGCGCCATGGCGGTGCCCGGGTGGCCGGAGTCGGCCTGCTGCACCGCGTCCATGGCGAGGGCGCGGACGGCGTTGATGCAGAGTTGTTCCGTGGCGGCGGCGTCGACCGTCCGGGAGTCGGTCATCGGGTGCTCAGGGGAGACGGCGCGGGGAGCGGTCAGAGCAGACCCGACTTCGCGGCTTCCCACAGATGGTACAGGCGGTCGAACCCGTTCACGAGGAGATCGACCTGCTGGGGACTCGGGCTGGCGCGGGCGGCGATCTTGAGCTCGATCGCGACTTGCGGCATCTCGCGGCGGCCCTGGCCCCGGCTTTCGATCTCGACCTGATCGAGAATTTCGAGGATGCGTTGACGCACGGTGGCGTCGTCAGGCACCTGCCACAGATAATCGGCGGCCTGTTTGCCTTCCACGCACAGCTTGCCGAGCGCATCGAGCAGCGGAGGGGTGCGGCGCGAGGATTGAGGGTCGCCCATACGAGGCGGTAATCTAATCCGGATCGGGGTATAAGGCGCTATCGCACCTCGGATTGCCCAGCCTCCCACGCCCCTCTAGTTTGCGAGACCTATGATCCCACTCCTCCTGGTCGCCGCCGCCCTGCAGCAGGCGCCGGTTATCGCCCCCGACTCCGGGGAAGTCCATCTCCGCAACATCCGGCAGATCACCTTCGGCGGTCAGAACGCCGAGGCGTACTTCTCGCGCTCCGGGCGGCAGCTCATCCTCCAGCGCACGCCCGGTGATACCGGCTGCGATCAGCAGTACATCGTGAACACCGACGGGACGGGTCTCCATCGGGTATCGAGCGGGTTCGGGCGCACGACGTGCGGCTACTTCTTCGCCGGTGATGCGCGGATCTTCTACGCCAGCACCGAGCACGCCGACAAGGCGTGCCCGCCGCGGCCCGACTACTCCCACGGGTACGTGTGGGCGTTGTTCAACTACGACATCTACGTGGCCGATTCGAGCGGCGCGCATGCGAAACGCCTCACCGACAACCCCGGCTACGACGCCGAGGGGACCCTGTCGCCCGACGGTCAGACGATTGTCTTCACGTCGCTGCGCGACGGCGACCTCGACATCTACACGATGCGGACCGACGGGACGGGGTTGCGTCGTCTGACGCACACGCTGGGCTACGACGGCGGGCCATTCTTCTCTCCCGACGGCAAGCAGATCGTCTATCGCGCCTATCATCCCGCGACCGCCCAGGATAGCGCCGACTACCGCACGCTCATCGGGCAGCATCTCGTCCGGCCGCTCCAGATGGACCTCTGGGTGATGAACGCGGACGGCACCGGACAGCGGCAGATCACCCACCTGCCGGGCGCCAGCTTCGCTCCATACTTCACCCCCGATGGCACGCGGATCATCTTCGCGTCCAACTACCAGAACCCCCGCTCGCGCAACTTCGACCTCTACCTCGTCAATCCCGACGGGACCAGTCTCGAGCAGGTGACGACCAGCACCGAGTTCGACGCCTTCCCGATGTTTTCGCCTGACGGCAGCCAGCTCGTCTGGGCCTCGAACCGCCACGGCGCGGTGGCCGGCGAGACGAACATCTTCATCGCGGACTGGGTCGCGCAGCCGTGAGCCTACGCGACAAGCTGACCGCGGAGGCACGCAGCTGGGGGAAGGCGATCGCGATCGCCGTCGCGATCTGGCTGGTGCTGCGGTCCTATGTCGTGGAGGCATTCCGCATCCCGTCGCCCAGCATGGAGAACACGTTGCTGGTCGGCGATTTCCTGTTCGTGGACAAGACCGGCTACGGCGGCCAGTTCCAGATCCCGTTCATTGGCGTGCGGTTCGGCCACCTTCCCGGGTACGCCACGCCGCGGCGCGACGGGATCGTGATCTTCCGCTCCGCCGAGGACTCGACGCCGAATCTCGATGTGGTGAAGCGCCTCATCGGCGTGCCAGGCGACACCCTGCAGATGGTGAACGACACGCTGATCCGCAACGGCCAACGGCTGGAAGAGCCGTACGCCCTGCACCTCGCCGACGGCGCGTCGACGACGCCCGGCGCCCTGATCGAGCAGATGCGCGCCCGTCAGCTGCCGCATTACGTGGGGACCGACCCCGGGCACTACCAACCGACGCCGCACACCTGGGGGCCGCTGGTCGTCCCGCCTGACAGCTACTGGGTCATGGGCGACAATCGCGACGACTCCTGGGACAGCCGGTTCTGGGGATTCCTGCCGCGATCCCACATCGAGGGACGGCCGCTGATCATCTATATGAGCGTCGCCCTGGATCCCTTCCGCATCCGCTGGAACCGCCTGCTGCGCCACCCCGCCTAAATCCGGCTCGCACCGAGCGCCGTAACCTCCAGGAGAGCGATGTGCGCTATCTTCGCTCATTCCTCGGAGTGTGATGGCCGCCATGTCGAATGCCCCGGTTGCCGACCGCCTGCTCGTGGGTCGAATGGCCGAGGGGGAGGATATCGCCCTGGGCGAGCTGTACGATCGCTACGGGAAGACGCTGTACGCCCTCGCGCTGGCCATCGTGCGCGAGCCGGCGGACGCGGAGGAGGTCGTGGTGGATGCCTTCGGCCAGGCGTGGCGACAGGCGTCCACGTTCGATCCAGGGCGCGGCAGCGTGGGCGCGTGGCTCGCGACCATCGCGCGCAGTCGGGCGCTGGATATGGTGCGCGCCCGGGGGCGCCGCGCTCGGGCGCACGAGCGAGCGGCCTCCCTCTCCGAGGACGGCATCGCCACGCCGATCGCCGTCCTGGGGCCCGACCCGGGGCGCGGCGCTGAGCGGAGCGA
>JBGQHV010000172.1:0-7003 GCA_041498155.1 Gemmatimonadota bacterium
CGACACGACGATGACCGGAACCGGCGCGAGCTCGGCGTCGCTCCGCAGCGCTTCGAGAAATCGCGTGCCGTCCTGGTCCGACGCACCCACCTCCAGGACCACCAGGTCGAACCGCTCCGCGCGGAGTTTCGCGAGCGCCGCACCACCCGGTGCGGCCGTGTCCACGCCGTACCCTTCGCGCCGCACGTGCCCGCTGAGTCCGTCGGGCGCATCCCCCGCCTCGATGACCAGCACCCTGGCCGGGGCCTGCGGAGCGCTCATCCCGGCCGGCCGAAGCTCTTGACGGCGTCGTCCACCGTCTCGAACAGCTGCAGGATGCTCGTGAACCCGCTCAGGTCGAGCACCTTCCGCACGTCGGGGTTGGGGCCGGCGAGCCGCAGGTCGCCGCCGCCCGATCGGGCGCGCTTCACCGTGCTCAGCAGCACGCGCAGGCCGGCACTGCTGGTGTAGTCCACCGCGCCGAAGTCGGCGACCAGCTGGTGGTGTCCTGCCTCCAGCTCGTGCGTGAAGACCTGCTGCAGGGGTTCAGCGGTGAGTCCGTCCACGCTGCCGGCGATGTGCACGGTGAAGACCACGCCGAGCTGTTCCACCGAGGTTTCCATCACGCGTCCTGCGTTTCGTTGAGCATGTTGAGCTGCCATAGGTCCCGCGTGCTGGTGTGCAGGAACGGATGGATGGCGACCATCCCTGTCCGCCCGATGCTTTTCTCAAGGTAGCGCAGCTCTCGGAACTTGTCCCTCACAGCCGGATCGGGGGCGGCCTCGAACCCCGCCTCGCGCAGCATTAACATCCCCTTGGCGCGGATGGCGAGCTCGGCTCGCAGCCGCAGCAGGCACAGCATGTCCACGATCACCTCAGGGGCGAAACGGCTGCGCAGGGCCTTGAGGTAGGTGCCCACCGGCGTCGCCGAGATCCGCCCGGCGTGCATGGCCGTGAGCAGCTCCTGGTCGGTGTCGAATCCCGCCCCCAGCCAGGCTTGCGTTTCCCGTTCGCTGATTTGGAACACCACGATGCTGAGCCAGGGAAACACCAGGACGACCAGCGCCGTGGCCAGGATCGGCTGCACCAGGGCGTGGTTGTACAGCGAGTGCAGCACTACGGCAGCCCCTAGTCCCGGCAGCACGAGGGAGAGCCGGAACGTCCCAGCCCGGTTCTGGAGCGTCTTGGCGATCATCGCCAGGATGGCCGTGGCGCCGCCGTGCATGACGGCGGTGCCGAACCCCCGCACGATCCAGGTCCACAGCGTGGCACCCGCGGACGCCTCGACGTAGTAGAGATTCTCCAGGAACGCGAACCCGGTGCCGATGGCGAATCCGTGGATGGCGGCGTCCACGACGAACCCCACGCGGTTGCGCTGCAGCAGGATGACGACGAAGGCGGCCTTGAACGACTCCTCCACGACGGGCGCGACGTAGCGGGAGTAGGGCGCAAGGTCCAAGGCGAGCGCGGGCCGGAGGCTGATGTTCACCGCGTAGCCGGCGAGCGCCGCGACCACGCCGGCGAGGACGGACAGCAGGATCGCCCGCCAGGCGACGAGTTTGTAGCTGTCGATCAGGACCAGTGCGCCGAGGAACAGGAAAACCGGCAGGACACTGACGGCAATCGCGACGACGGCCGTCACATGATCTTGAACGAGAACATGAACTGGGAATGGGGCGGGCCGCCGCGTTCCGCGGCCACGGCGAACCCGGTCGACACGGTGGACTCGAGATGGGAGAGCGTGATCAGGCGGACGTCGAGCTGCGCGCCCGCGCTGAGCAGCGTGCGTCTTAGCCCATCGTCACGGACGTTGGTCACGAGGCCCGTTGTGAACAGCGACAGGTCGGCCCACCGCAGGTAACAGCTCGGGATCCCCACGCGGCGAAACCGCAGCGGCGGCAACACCCACTCCACCTGGGCCCGGGCGTAGTCGGCGCCCCCGACGCCGTTGATGTCGATCCCCGGGAAGCTTTCGGTGTTGCGGAACTGCTGGATGGCCCGGTGATCGACCCAGTTGTTGCCGAACCCGCCGAAGAAGAAGTTGGCGAACGGGTTGGTCCGGCTTCCGGACAGCGCCGCGCCCGCCGCGGCCCGGAGCCACAGCGACGAGTGATCGAGCGGCAGCAGCACCCCCTTTGACGCGTCGAGGCTCACACGGGGATACAGCGTCCCGCTCACGGTGTTGCCGCGAACGGTCACACCCCACGTCGTCCCCAGCTCGTCATCGACGGCTCCGAGTGAGCGTCGCAGCGACGTGTACGCGAGGTCGCCGGAGAACGACAGCAGCCTGGTGAACGGCGCCAGCACCCCCTGGAACTCCGGCAAGGTGGCCAGGCCGCCATAGCCCGCCAACCCAAGGGTGTACGACAGCCGCCTCGGCTCGTCGAACAACAGAATGCCCTGGCGCTCGAGCGCCAGCGAGTAGCCTTTGCGACTCGTCTTCGTGGGCCCGAAGAGATCGTAGAAGTCGGCCGGATTGAGGGCCGCGGCGACGCGCCAGTTCCAGGAGCGGAACGTCGCCCGCAGGTGGAGACGCTCGGATGACGCCAGGGCCCCTCCGGAGTAGGACGCACTCACGTCGAGCGCCGTCGTGCCGACCGGATCGGAGAGGTTCAGGCGCACGCCGCCGGCCGCCGTGGAGCCGCCGGCCGCATCCTGGTATCCCTCCACGATCGGGTACGCGCTGTCCAGCTTGAGCTGATGCAGCGAGCGATACGGGCCGGTGGAGGTGGTGACGGAGTCGGCGGCGACGCGCGAGGCCGGCGGCACCATCCACGACTGCACGTCGGGCCGGCTCGCGGCAATCTCGTTGCCCAGGAAGCGAATGGCGCTGACCGAGTCCACGACCTGGTTCGCGATCAGCGACGGGATGAATCCTCGGCCGGTATAGCGGAAGACGACCAGGGAGTCCGGCCGCCCGGCCAGGGGGACCGGTCTGAAGAAGCCCGTCTCGGCGTTGCTCAGGGGCTCCATCTCGTGCGTGGAGAAGTCGTAGCGGAAGATGTTGGACACGCCCGAGTAGTAGGAGGAGCCGTAGAGGAACCGCCCGTCCGGCGAGAACACGAAGTTCGACGGCGACCAATTCCCGAAGTCGAACAGGTCTGCGAGCGTGTCGGACCCTGCCTGAAGCGCCGCGATATCCGCCTTGACCAACCGCTCGCTCCCGCTGAGATCCGACATCGAACCGACGAGGGTCGATCCATCCGGCGCGATGTCCAGGTCGAACAGGTCCCGGCCGTAGGGCAGGGTGCGGACCTGGTGCCACTCGTGGTAGGGCGGCGGCACGCGGACCAGCGTGGAGAACCCGTTGTCATGGCGGACGCCCCACAACGCGCTGTCCCGCGGGTTGAACGCGAGATCGCCGATCCGTGCGTCCCGGATGAGGGTCTCGGCGCGACCGGTCACCAGGTTCAGGGAGACGAGGTGGCGCCAATTGGGGTTGTTGGTCGTGTAGAACAGCGTCCGGGACGCCGGGTCGAACGCCAGCGCTGTCACATACAGGCCGGCCGCTCCCATGACCTCGCGGAGGTTCCTGAGCCTGCCGGAGTCGACGTCGATGACGACCAGATGGCCGACCTGCCCCGGATAGCGAACGGCCAGGACCAGGCTGCGGCTGGCCGAGTCATAGTACGCCCGGGAGACCGCGCCCAGCGCCCGCTCGGAGAGCGGGCGCGAGCCAGTCGTCGGGTGCCGCCCGATCGCCGCGAGGTTCGTGTCCTGCCACGCCCGCTCCCACTCGATCCAGCGGGACCATTCGTCCTCGAGTGAGCGGCCGAAGACGTGGCGAAACTGCGACGAGAAGTATCGCCGGCTCCCCGCGCTCCGGTTGAACCACGCCAGCAGGCTGTCGTCGCCGTAGCGCAGTGCCAGATAACTGACGAACCGGGTGCCGTAGAGATAGGAGTTGGTCCCCACCTGGAAGTCGATCGTCGTCCCCTCCGATTCCAGCCCGACGACGTCGTAGATTCGGGCGCTGTCCTTGACGAGGGTGCGAAACACCATCTCGTCGTAGGGGCCGATCGCGCGTCCCACGCCGCCGTTCATCCACGTTTCGAGATAGACGGCGATCCCTTCCAGGTACCACCGCGGCGCATACCACCGCGGCGTGGTCAGGTAGCCGTAGAGCATCGACAGGGGAGCCTGGGCGTCCGGGGTGACCTTGCCGAAGAACAGCGACCGGAAGAACCGGTCGGACGCGGTGGCCTTGTCCGTCGTCACGATGTGGGCCAGCTCGTGGTTGAGCGAGGAGGTCATCCGTTCCTGGGCGGGCGCGGACTCGTAGTCGTGGCCGTAGGGCTCGATGCCGATGGTGATGTGATTCTCCGGCAGCGGACTCGCCCCCGCGTTGCCGTAGTGCCACAGGTCGTGCAGCAGCACGTCGATCTTGCCCCGCGGCGTGTAGTCGAAGAGGCGGCGGTGAAACTGCAGCGCATTCTCGAAGCTCCCGATCACCTGCGGCGCGAGATAGGACTGCAGCGGAGAGGTCAACACCAGCCGCAGGTCGCCGGTCTCGAGCATCTGAAACTGCGCCGCGAGCGCGGCGGGCACGCTCGTCCCCAGGGACACGAGGAAGGCCAGGTATCGGAGTCGCGGCATTGTCGAGGGGAAGGGTGGTGCGGAGAAAAGCTATGCGGTGATCCCGGCTCCCGTTAGAGCGAGCCAGGATCACCGCACGGGTCTACGAATGCTCCCTAGAGGACGTCAGTTCGCGTCGCGCATCGCCTCACGCATGAACGTCTGTGACAGCGCCGCGTTCAGGGACAGGGCGCGGAACGCTTCGGCCGCCTGGAGCTGGTAGAACGCGCCGCTGGCCTGGACCGTGCGGAATGCGTCGCTGGCCTGGAGGCGCAGGAACACCGCGTTCGCCTGGAGCTCGCGGAACGCCGCGTTGGCCTGGAGCTGCTGGTATGCTGCGTTGGCCTGGAGCTGCTGGTACGCCGGGGTCGCCGCGAGCTGTTGGAACACGGCGTTGGCCTGGAGCTCGCGGAACGCCGGGTTGGCCTGGAGCTGCAGATAGGCGGCGTTGGCCTGGATCTCCCGGTACGCCGCGTTGGCCTGGAGCCGCTGCGCGACCTCCGCGGACTGCACTTGCCGGAACGCTCCTTGCGCCTGCAGCTCGCGGAACACGGCGTTGGACTGGAGCTGCTGGTACGCCGCGCTGGCCTGGATCTGCTGGTAGCCGGCGCTGGCCATGACCTCGCGATAGGCCGCGTTGGCCTGGATCTGCTGATAGGCGGCGCTGGCCTGGATCTGCTGGTAGCCGGCGCTGGCCATGAGCTCGCGATAGGACGCGTTGGCCTGCAAGTTCCGGAACGCCGCATTCTGCATCACTTCCCGGAACGCGTCGCTCCGCACCAGGTGCAGGATCTGATCGTTCTGAAACAGCACCTGGATCTCGGGATTCTTGAGCGTCACGTCGGCTTCGGTCATGGCGCGCCCCCGATACCGGGCCGCCTGCTCGACGCCGCCGATCCCGCCGATCGTGCCCGCCTTGTTGAAGGTCGGGGGGAAGCCGGTCAGGAGGCCGGCGACGAGGATTACGACCGCCGCCGCCGCTGCTGTACCGCCGATGATGATCGCCTTCTTCGTCATGTGGCCTCCTCGAAGTGCGCTGCGCCGCCAAACCACCTGAATCGTCTGCACCGGATCACTCAGTATGTCCCGCCACGTCGTTCGCGGCCGCCCCGGAGGAGGCAGCGCCGCCAGGATCGCGTGTTTCAGACGGGGAGGCGGTTCGCGCGTCCCCAGGCGATCGAAGGCCAGTACCACGGAGCGCAGCTCGACCGCCAATGCTCGGGCCTCCGGATGCCGCTCCACCAGCGACCGGAAGGCCGCGCTCTGTTCCGGAGTGTTTGCCCCGTCGATCTCCTGATGGATGAGCTCGATCTGGTCTTGGTTCAGCATGGCTCCTGGACCTGTTCGCGTAGCACGAGTCGCAGCCGCTCCCGCGCCGTGTACAGGCGCGACTTGACGGTCTGCACGGGAATCTCCAGCACGTCAGCGATCTCCTGGTAGGAGAAGAGCAGGAAGTGCCGCAGCACCACGACGGCCCGATCGTTCGGCCCCAGACTCCTGAGCGCCTTCCCCACGCGGTCCTCGGCCTCCGCCGAGTGATCGGGAGATGCCGCCGCGGCCGGGATGTCCGGTCCATCCTCCAGCGCCACCGACGGTTTCCGGCGCTTGAGCGCGTTGAGCGACTCGTTCACCGTCATGCGGTAGATCCAGCTGAAGAATTTGAACCTCGGGTCGTAGGTGCTGAGCTTGAGAAACGCGTTGAGAAACACCGTCTGCGTGACGTCCTCCGCGTCCTGCACGTCGCCCAGCATCCGGAGGGCGAGGTTGAACAGGGGTTTCTGGTACCGATCGACGAGGCTCTCGCCCGCGTCCCGGTGACCTTCCAGGAACTGCCGGACCAGGGCCCGGTCCTGTTCGTCCATCGCAGGAGGTGTTTCTTTCAAGTACAACTCAGAGGGTCAAAGGTTGGAAGGAACGTGCACGACGGCTCCCCCCTCGGCAATGGCTTTCAACTGACGATCGAGCCCGACCGGGCCGAAGTCGCCAGGGCCAACGCCGCGTTCACCGCCTTCGCGAGGGCAAACGCCGTGCCGGCCGCGATCCGGCGCAGCCTGAACGTCGCCCTCGACGAGCTGCTGCAGAACACGATCGCGCACGGATTTGCGGGGCGGCCGGCCGGGGGGGGCGGGGGCGGCGCGGTGACGATCGCCGTCGAGCTCCTGCCGGATCGGCTGACGGTCACCCTGACGGACGACGGCCAGCCGTTCAATCCTCTCGTCACGGCGGCCCCCGACACCGCGCGCCCCGTCGAGGAGCGACCGGTTGGTGGTCTGGGGATTCACCTGGTGCGGCAGCTGATGGACGAGGTCCAGTATCACCGCCGCGGCGGTCGCAACGTCGTCGTGCTGGTCAAGCGCCTAACCAAGGTCTGAGCCATGGAGATCGCCACGCGCACGCACAACGACGTTACGCTCGTCGCCCTTGTCGGCAGTCTCGACAGCAACACCTC
>JBGQHV010000173.1:0-6954 GCA_041498155.1 Gemmatimonadota bacterium
AGCAAGTGGAAGCAGATCAAGCGGAAGAAGGCCATCACCGACGCCAAGCGGGGGGCGCTGTTCACCCGGCTGATCCGCGAAATCACCATCGCGGCGCGGGCCGGCGGGGGTGACCCCGGCGGGAATCCACGGCTCCGGACGGCGATCGACGCGGCCAAAGCCGAGAACATGCCCTGGGAGAACATCGACCGTGCCGTCAAGAAGGGTACGGGCGAGCTCGAGGGCGTGGAATACCAGGAAGTCACCTACGAGGGGTACGGTCCCGGCGGCGCGGCGATCCTGATCGAATCCGTCACCGACAACCCCAACCGCACCGTCGCCGACATCCGGCATCAGTTCCAGCGGCACGGGGGCAACCTCGGCGCGGCGAATTCGGTCTCCTGGATGTTCGACCGCAAGGGCCAGATCACGCTCGACGCGACCAAGGTGTCCGAGGACGCCGCGATGGAAGCGGCGCTCGACGCCGGGGCCGACGACTTCGTCAAGGACGGCGACACCATCCTCGTGACGACGCCGGCGCACCAGCTGCACGCGGTGTCCGAGGCCCTCAAGGCGAAGCAGCTCCCGGTGCAGAGCGCCGAGATCGCCCTGCTCCCGAAGAGCACGGTGAAGGTCGAAGGCGGCGACGCCAAGCGGCTGCTGGCGCTCATGGAAGTGCTCGAAGAGCTGGACGACGTCGCGAAGGTGTTCTCGAACTTCGACATCGACGCCGAGGCGATGGCCGAGGTCGGCGGGTGACGTGAGGGTCCTGGGGATCGACCCGGGTACTTCGGTCACCGGTTACGGGGTCGTCGAATACGGCAACGGCGCGTCGGGCGGGAGTTTCGGGCACCTGGTGGAGTGCGGCGTCATCCGGTTCGCGCGCGGCAGCTCGCTCCCCCGCCGCCTCGCGGAGCTGCACGAGGGCATCGTCGATCTGATCGTACGCCACCGTCCGACCGCCCTCGCCCTCGAAGACGCCTTCTACCATAAGAACGTGCGCACCACGCTGGTGCTCGGTCACGCGCGCGGCGTCGTCCTGCTCGCGGCCGAACAGCACAAGCTCGACATCGCGCAGTACGCCCCGAAGATGGTGAAGAAGGCCGTGACGGGCGCGGGCACCGCGCCGAAAGCCCAGGTCGGGGCGATGGTCGCGCGGCTGCTGCGTCTGAAGCACGCGCCGCGTCCCGCGGACGCCTCGGACGGCGTCGCCGTGGCGCTCACCTACATCATCCGCTCGTGATCGCCTCCGTCTCCGGACGCCTCGCGGCGAAGGGCGCCGACCGCGTCGTGGTGCAGACGACGGGCGGTGTGGGCTACGAAATCACCGTGCCGCTCGGCGTGATGGAGCGGCTGCCGGGGCTGGGCGAGACGGTGACGCTCGCCACCGAGCTCGTCGTGCGCGAGGACGGCTGGTCGCTGTACGGGTTCCTGGAGGACGTCGAGCGGCGTCTGTTCCAGCGGCTCCTCACGGTGAACGGCGTGGGTCCGAGGATCGCCGTGGCGTTCCTCTCGACGCTCGGCGCGGAGCGCGGCGCCAAGGCCATCCAGAAGAAGGACGTCGCGGTGCTGTCGAGCGTCAGCGGCGTGGGCCGCAAGCTCGCCGAGCGGCTGGCGCTTGAACTGGGAGACAAGCTCGGCGAGCTTGTGGGCGGCGCGACACCCCCGTTGTCGGGCCCGGCCGAGTCGGCGCTGGCCGCGCTGGAGCGCCTGGGCTATGGCGCGCCGGAAGCCGAGCGGGCGCTGCGACAGGCCCTGACGGGCGACGGGGCCAAAGCCGATGCCGAAGCCCTGGTGCGCCGCGCCCTCCACGTCCTGACGGCCAAGTGAGCGATGACGACTGCGACGCGTTTCGTGACCGCTGAGTGGATCTGCACCCGCTGCGGCGTGACCAACCGCAAGCTGCTCCCGCCGGGCGTGACCCGGACCGTGGACGCCTGCGTCACCTGTCACGCGAAGCACGAGATCGAAGCCGACGCGCGACCGGTGCGCTGGCGGGCCCGTCCCGCCGGGAAATAGGAGCGCGGTGGCGCGCCCCGAAGTCACCACGCCCGAGGCGCTCCCCGAGGAGCGCGTCACCGACGCGGCGCTGCGTCCCTCGAGTCTCGACGAGTTTGTCGGCCAGGCGAAGGTCAAGGAATCGCTGCAGATCGCGATCGACGCGGCGAAGCAGCGCAAGGAGCCGCTCGACCACACGCTGTTCTTCGGGCCTCCCGGCCTCGGCAAGACCACACTCGCCCTGCTCATGGCCCGCGAGATGGGGGTGAGCATCCGGACCACGTCGGGGCCGGTGCTCGAACGGCCCGGCGACCTGGTGGGCATGCTCACGGGACTCAAACCCGGCGACATCCTGTTCATCGACGAGGTGCACCGGCTGCGACCGGCGCTCGAGGAATTCCTCTATCCCGCGATGGAGGAGTTCCGCGTTGACGTGCGTATCGCCGAAGGCCCGCACGCCCAGACGATCCCGATGCAGCTGGAGCGCTTCACCCTGATCGGCGCCACGACGCGCTTCGGCCTGCTCACCCCGCCGATGCGCGCCCGCTTCGGCCTGGTCGAGCGGCTGCACTACTACCCGCCCGACGACCTCACCCAGATCGTGAGGCGCTCGGCGGGGATCCTGGGCGTCGCGGCCGATCCCGCCGGCATCACGGAGATCGCGCGGCGCAGTCGCGGCACGCCGCGCGTCGCCAACCGGCTGCTGAAGCGCGTGCGCGACTACGCGCAGGTGCGCGCCGGCGGCACGATCACCGCGGCGGTCGCGGCCGAAGCGCTGAAGCGGCTGGATGTGGACGAGTTCGGCCTCGACGACATGGACGCGCGCATCCTCAAGACGATCATCGAGCAGTTCGACGGCGGCCCCGTGGGACTCACCACCATCGCCGCGGCCGTGGGGGAAGATCCGGGAACGCTCGAGGAGGTGTACGAGCCGTTCCTGATGCAGCAGGGGTTCCTCGCCCGCACGCCGCGCGGCCGCTGCGCCACCGCGGGCGCCTACCGGCACTTCGGATTCCCGCCGCCCGCCAAGAGCCCCGACCAGGCGAGCATGTTCGAAACCTGAACGCCTCCGACTTCGAATACGATCTTCCTCCGGAGCTGATCGCGCAGGAGCCCAGCCCCGAGCGCGGCGCCTCGCGCCTGCTGGTGCTCGACCGCGCGAGCGGCGCGATCTCCCACCGGCAGTTCGCCGATCTCCCCGAATTCGTCGCGCCCGCGGATGTCCTGGTCCTGAACGCCACCAGGGTGATCCCGGCGCGGCTGCATGGGACGAGGGACGGGGGACGGGGGACGAGTGGCGCGCCGGCGGAGATCCTGCTGGTGCGGCAGTTCGACGACGGTACGTGGATCGCGATGGGGCATCCCGGTGGGAAGCTCAAGCCCGGGCGCCGCGTCCGGTTCGGACCGGACAGCGAGATCGAGATTGTCGAAGTGCTGGGCGGTGGACTGCGTCGCCTGCGCTTCGTGGGGAGCCTCGACGCCCGTGCGACGCTGGCGCGTTACGGGGAGGTCCCACTCCCTCCCTACATTCATCGCCCCCCAACCGACGCCGACCGCGAGCGCTATCAGACCGTGTACGCCGCGCACGACGGCTCGGTCGCGGCGCCGACCGCGGGACTCCACTTCACAACAGAACTCCTGGCGACGCTCCGCGCACGCGGCACCGCGGTCGCAACCCTCGATCTCCACGTCGGACCGGGGACATTCAAGCCGGTCGAGGTGGAAGACTTGAGCCGCCATCCGATGCACGCCGAGGTCTATGATGTCGGCGCGGCCGCGGCGCGCATCATCAACGAGCGGCGCGCCGCCGGCGGTCGCGTCTGGGCCGTGGGGACGACGGTGGTTCGGACGCTCGAGACCGCGGCCGACGCCGCGGGTCGCATCAACGGGGGCGCTGGAGAAACGACCCTGTTCATCCATCCCCCCTACGCGTTCCGGGCGGTCGACCGGGTGATCACCAACTTCCACCTGCCCCGCTCGACGCTGCTGATGCTGGTGTGCGCGTTCGGTGGGTTCGCGGCGGTGATGGAGGCGTACGCCGAAGCAGTGCGGGCGCGCTACCGTTTCTATTCGTACGGCGACGCGATGGCCGTGATCTAGTCGCGGTCGTACTATTGACCGCCGTGGACGACCTCTCCCGCCTCCGTACGGTCCTCGCCGACCGCTTCGACATCCAGCGGGAGTTGGGACACGGGGGCATGGCCACGGTTTACCTCGCCCGCGACCGCAAACACGATCGGCTGGTCGCCATCAAGGTGCTGCGCCCCGAGCTGGCCGCGGCGCTCGGGACCGAGCGGTTCCTGCGCGAGATCCAGATCGCCGCCAAGCTGAGCCACCCGCACATTCTCCCGTTACACGATTCCGGTGAGGCTGACGGGATCCTGTTCTTCGTCATGCCGTACGTCGAGGGAGAAGCGCTGCGCCAGCGGCTGGATCGCGAAGGGCGGCTGCCGGTCGCCACAGCGGTGCAGCTCGCCGCCGAGGTCGCGGCCGCGCTCGACTATGCGCACCAGCAGGGCGTCGTGCACCGCGACATCAAGCCGGAGAACATCCTGCTCCACACCGGCCAGGCGATCGTCGCCGATTTCGGGATCGCCCGCGCGATCGACGCCGCGGCCGGGGATGGACCCACCGGTACGGCAATCACCGGCACAGGCATCATCGTCGGCACGCCGCTCTACATGAGCCCGGAGCAGGTCGTCGGCGATCCGGTGGATGGACGCACCGATGTCTACGCTCTGGGCTGCGTGTTGTTCGAGATGCTGGCCGGAATTCCCCCGTTCACCGGACCGAGTGCCCAGGCGGTGTTGGCGCGGCACACGATCGAACCGGTTCCGTCACTCCGGAAGAGCCGGGCCGACGTCCCGGTCGCGCTCGAGCGCAGCGTCACCAAGGCGCTGGCCAAGGCGCCGGACGATCGGTTCGCCAGCGCCGCGGCATTCCGCAATGCGCTCACCGGGGCCGCCCCCGCGCCCAAAGCCATGCGCTGGCGCGTGGGGCGTCGCGCGACCATCACCGTGACACTTGTCGCGGCCTCCGTGGCGGTGCTCGTGACCGGATACGTTCTGCGCTCCGGCCGACCAGCGGCCGACCCCGGTGACTCGGTGCCGTCGGTCGCCGTGCTCGCGTTCAAGAATATCGGCGACGATTCGGCCAATGAGCCGTTCAGCGACGGCATGTCGGACGAAATCACCACCGCCCTGGGCAGAGTCGAAGGACTGCGCGTCGCGGCCCGCTCATCGGTGTTCAGTTTCAAAGGGAGAGGCATCGTCCCCCGAGAGATCGGCAAGCGACTCCAGGTCCGCTACGTGCTGGATGGGGGAGTTCGGGTCAGCGGGAACCGGCGGCGGGTGAGCGTGCAGCTCATCAGCGTCGCGGACGGCAACGAGCTCTGGTCGGACGACTACGATCGGGACGCGCGAGACCGAGACGTGTTCGCCGTCCAGGATTCGATCGCGCGGGCGATTGTCGCGTCGCTCCGGATCCACCTGTCGGGCCCGGCGAGTGCCGCGTTGACCAGCCGCTCCACCGAGAACCCCGAAGCCCACGATCTCTACCTGAAAGGGCGCTACTTCTGGAATCAGCGCGGGTCAGGCGGCCCCGGCGCGCTGTCTCGGGCGATCGGGTTCTTCCAGCAAGCCATCGCGCTCGACTCGAACTATGCCCGCGCGTGGGCCGGCTTGGCCGATGCGTATAGCTTCGTGCCCATATTCGGCGATACCCCGCCCGCCGTCCCGTTCGCCCTGGCCAAGGCCGCCGCGCAGCGTGCCGTCACCCTGGACAGCACCCTCGTCGACGCGCACACGTCGCTGGGCATCATCGCGGTCTTCCACGATTGGGACTGGGCCACGGCCCGCCGGGAGTTCGATCAGGCGTTGGCCATCGACTCCACCGATCTGCGCGCTCATCAATTTCGCGCGCAGTACTTCCTTGCCGTGGGTCATCTCGACGCGGCGGTGGCCGAGTTCAGGACCGCTCAGCGCCTCGATCCATTTTCGCAGCTCATCAATGCCCGCCTGGGCGGCACGTTGGTCATGGCGCGCCGCTACGCCGAAGCAGAGGCCACGTTGCGTCAGGCACTGGCGCTCGACTCCAACGTGAGCGCTCGGGCCGAACTAGGTGCCCTGCTAGTCCACCAACACCGTTTTTCCGAGGCGTTCGCGATGTTTCGGGGCCTGGAGGACACCACGGATCTGAATCGACAGGGCGGGTTCCTGGTGGCAGGCCCGCTGGGATACGCGTACGGTATGGCCGGTCGCCGCACCGAGGCACTCAAGATCCAGCACTACCTCGAGCAACGCGCCCGCACGCACTACATCATGCCTCAAAGCTTCGCTTACATTGCCATCGGCCTCGGCGACACCGCCCGGGCGCTGGACGAGCTGGAGCGCGGATATCATGAGCGGTCGGCGCTCATGGGGGGCATGTCCTCGCCGACGTACGATCCACTGCGTGGCCAACCTCGCTTTCAGCGGATCATCCGCGACATGGGTCTCACCCTTTCGCCCATTCCGGGCGGAGCGCCCAAGTGAACGCGGTGATACCACGGAAGGGCACGGTGCGCATGAGGCTCCAAGACGCCATGACCGCCCTCGGCGTCCTGTCGGCGTTCGGGTCCTTCCCGCTCCCCGCCCAGACGCCGGGCGACACCGCCCCGGGGTTCACGCTGAAAACGCTGGACGGCACCCCGGTCAGCCTGGCCGATTTCAGAGGTCATCCGGTCCTGATCAACTTCTGGGGAACCTGGTGCCCGCCGTGCCGCGATGAGATACCGCTGATCGTCGCCGCCAACGTCGCCCATCGGGACGCCGGACTGGTCGTCCTCGCGATTGACGGCAGGGACCAGGAAACTTCGACTCGGGCCGTCCGCAATTTCGTCGCGGAGTTCCAGATGTCCTTTCCCGTCCCGCTGGACGAGAAGGGCACCGTGCGCAAACGCTACAAGTTGCGCGGGCTTCCAACGACGGTGTTCATCGG
>JBGQHV010000174.1:0-6899 GCA_041498155.1 Gemmatimonadota bacterium
GACGGATGACCGAACGGCCCACGCGCGAGACGATTCCGATCGCCGCGCAGGAACAGCTAATCGTCGAGCTCTATTCCAAGTGATGACAACTCTCGATTTATCGGGCCTCGTCCGGCCGCACCTGGTCGAAATGACCAAGCGGGAGGACAACCCGAACGCCGCCGAGTTCCGCCTGCAGCCGCTGGAGCGCGGCTACGGCTACACGCTCGGCAACTCGCTCCGCCGCATGCTCCTCTCCTCGCTCCGGGGCGCCGCCGTATGGGCGTTCCGCCTGGACGGAGTCGTGCACGAGCATCAGACCATTCCGGGCGTCGTGGAAGACGTGCATCAGATCATCCAGCGGTTGAAGCAGCTGACGCTGGTGCTCGATGCCGACGTCGATGAGGCGGTGCTCCATATCCGCCACGACAAGGCCGGACCGGTGTACGCCCGGGACATCGAGGCGCACGCCGCCGTGAGCGTGGTGAATCCCGACCAGCTGTTGTTCACGTTGCAGGACGACCGTGAAGTCGCGGGCGAGCTGTACGTGAACAAGGGCCGCGGGTACGTCGAAGCCGAGCAGCACCCGGTCGACCGGACCCTGCCGGTGGACGTGGTGCGCATCGATTCGATCTACAATCCGGTGCGCCGTGCCAACTTCACCGTCGCGGAGACACGCGTCGGCCAGCGCACCGACTACGACCGCCTCACGCTGTCGGTGGAAACGAACGGCACGATCTCCCCCGAAGACGCGGTGGCCTATGCGGCCGCGCTGGCGCAGGAGCACTTCCGGTTCTTCGTCGACTTCGGGAAGGTCCCGATGGTGGCGGCGGAGGCGCCGGGCGGGAGCGGCGGCACGGGCGATGGGCTCGCGTCCTCCTTGGCGCGCTCGATCGACGACCTGGGCCTGTCGGTCCGGTCGGTGAACTCGCTCAAGAATTCCAATATCCGGACGCTCGGCGACCTCGTGCAGTACAGCGAGGGCGATCTTCTGAAAGTGAAGAACGTCGGCGAGAAGGCCCTCGGCGAGATCGCGGATCTGCTGCGGCGCGAGGGACTCAATTTCGGCATGCGCTACGAAGAGGTCGAAGGCGCCGTGCGGGTGACCGACCCCGGCATGATTCCGATGGCGCGCGCCACCGACGGCGGGGAGGAGTAGTGCGGCATCGCGCCAAGCACCGGCAGCTGTCGCGCACCGCGAGCCACCGTAAGGCGCTGCTCGCGAATCTCGCGGCCAGCCTGTTTCGGCATGACCGCATCGAGACGACCGAAGCGAAGGCCAAGGAGCTGCGCCCCTACGCCGAGCGGCTCATCACACTCGCCCGGCGCGGCGACCTGCACGCGCGCCGCTTGGTCGAGCGCCGGATCAAGGACCGCGAGGTCACTCACCGGCTCTTCGCCGAGCTGGGGAAGCGCTTCGCCGCCCGCCCCGGCGGCTACACGCGCATCGTCAAGCTCGGCCACCGCTCCGGTGACGGTGCGGACGTGGCCCGGATCGAACTGCTGAGTGAGTGAGCGAGCGGCGGGGAGTCAGGACGAAACGCGAGGGGGACCCGATGGGTCCCCCTTCTTTCAAGCAGCCTTGGTCACCTTGTTGGATTTGATGCACCGCGTGCACACGCGGACCCGCCGCGTCTGGCCGTCCACGACGGCGCGCACGCGCTGCAGGTTGGGGTACCAGCGCCGGTTGGTCTTATTGTTGGCGTGGCTCACATTATGGCCCGTCGCCGGGCCTTTGCCGCAGATTTCACACACTCGAGCCATAGGGTCGTCCGGTCAATGAGCCCTTCGTCACGCTCCCCGGGCCGCATCCGCGGGGGGGAAAAGCGCGGGAAACCTAAGCCGACGGAGCAGGCGGAGCAACCCCGGCGCCGCGCCCTGGTCACGGGAATCACGGGTCAGGACGGGTCGTATCTGGCCGAATTGCTGCTGGACAAGGGCTACGAGGTCGTCGGCATGGTGCGACGCACCTCCCATGATTCCTACGAGCGCATCGGGCATCTGCTCAGCCGGCTGCACATCGTGCCGGCCGACCTCCTCGACCAGCACTCCCTCACCGCCGTGGTGCGCGACGCGAAGCCGCACGAGGTCTACAACCTCGCGGCGCAGAGCTTCGTGCCGACCTCCTGGACCCAGCCGGTCCTCACCGGGGAGTTCACCGCCCTCGGGGTGACCCGGCTGCTCGAGGCGGTCCGCCTCGCGCACCCCGAGGCGCGCTTCTACCAGGCCAGCTCGTCGGAGATGTTCGGCAAGGCGATCGAGACGCCGCAGCGCGAGTCCACGCCGTTCTATCCGCGCTCACCCTACGGGGTCGCCAAAGTGTACGGCCACTGGATCACCGTGAATTACCGGGAGTCCTACGGCCTGTACGCGGTGAGCGGGATCTTGTTCAATCACGAGTCGCCGCGGCGTGGACTCGAGTTCGTGACGCGCAAGGTGAGCCACGGCGTGGCGCGCATCGCGAAGGGGCTGGACCACGAGCTGCGTCTCGGCAATCTCGACGCGAGCCGCGACTGGGGCTACGCCGGCGACTACGTCGACGCCATGTGGCGCATGCTGCAGCCGCCGACGCCGGACGACTACGTCATCGGGACCGGGGAAACGCACAGCGTGCGGGAGCTGGTCACGATCGCGTTCGCCCATGTGGGGCTCGACTGGACGAAGCACGTCGTCGTGGATCGCTCCCTGGTGCGGCCCGCCGAGGTGGATGTGCTGCGCGCCGATCCGTCCAAGGCGCGGCGTCAGCTGGCGTGGCGCCCGAGCGTGGGCTTCGCCGAGCTGGTGCGCCGAATGGTCGAAGCCGACGTGGAGCGGCTCGCGTGAAGGTCCTCGTCACCGGCGCCGACGGCTTCGTCGGCTCGTGGCTCGTGCGCCGCCTGATGGCGGACGGCCACGTCGTGACCGGTACCTACCGGCTCGAAGAGGATCACCGGATGCAGCGGTTCGACGCCGCCCTTCGGGACCGCATCACCTGGGTGCCGCTCGAGCTGGCCGACGAGGAATCGGTCCGGCGCGCCGTCGAGGGCGACTGGGACGTCGTGGTCCACCTCGCCGCCGTGAGCTGGGTGACCGTTGCCGAGCGCGATCCGGGACGGGCGTGGAACGAAAACGCGGGCGGGACCGCCCGGCTCATGCGGATCCTCGCCGACGCGAAGCGGGTGGGGGACACGGACCCCGTCGTGCTCGCCATCTCGAGCGTCGAGGTGTACGGCCCCGGCCCGGGAACGGACGCACCGCGGCGCGAAACGGATCCGGCGGCGCCGGTGTCCGCGTACGCGGCGAGCAAGGTGGGTGCAGAAGTCGCGGCCCTCGGGGAATGGCGGCGGGCGGGGTTGCGCGTCATGATCGCCCGGCCCTCGCCGCACACCGGCCGGGGCCAAAGCGAGCGGGCGCTGGTGCCCCGGTACGCGCGCCGGATCGTGACCGCCCGCCGGGTCCGCGCCCCCGCGATCGCCACGGGCCTGCTGGACGGGGTCCGCGACATCCTCCACGTGTCCGACGTCGTGGACGCCTACGTGCGCCTCCTGAGTGCGGGTGTGCCGGGCGAGGTGTACAACGTCTCCTCGGGAGAGGGGGTGGCCCTGAAGGACGTCGTCGTCCGGCTCTGCGCCCTGGCGGGGTGGCAGCCGATCCTGGAAGTGGATGCCGCCGACGTTCGCCCCGACGCGGTGCCGCACCTCGTGGGGGATGGCGCGAAGCTGCGCGCCGCCACCGGGTGGGCGCCACGCCGCACCCTCGATGAGACCCTGCAGGACGTGCTCGATGCCCAAACGGACTGACCTGCGACGCATCCTGCTGCTCGGGTCCGGCCCGATCGTGATCGGTCAGGGCGCCGAGTTCGACTACTCCGGCACTCAGGCGGTGAAGGCGCTCAAGGAAGAAGGGTACGAGGTCATCCTGGTGAACTCGAACCCCGCCACGATCATGACCGACCCCGAGATCGCCGACCGCACCTATATCGAGCCGGTGACACCGGAGTGGGTGCGCCTGGTGATCGAGCGCGAGCGCCCCGACGCGCTGCTGCCCACGATGGGCGGCCAGACGGCGTTGAACGTCGCCATGGCGCTGGCGAAGGACGGGACCCTGGCGGAGTTCGGTGTCGAGCTGATCGGCGCATCGGCGCGGGCCATCGCGATGGCGGAGGACCGGGCCGAGTTCGCGGCGGCGCTGCGGCGCATCGGGCTCGACGCGCCGCGCGGCCGCACCGTGGAGTCGCTGCCGGACGCGCTCGAGGCGGTGGCCGCGACCGGGTATCCCGCGATCATCCGGCCGTCGTTCACGCTGGGCGGCACCGGGGGCGGGGTGGCGTACAACCGGGCGGAGTTCGAGGAGCTGGTGGAGATGGCGCTGGAGCTGTCGCCGGTGCACTCGACGCTGATCGAGCGCTCCGTGCTCGGGTGGAAGGAATTCGAGCTGGAGGTGATGCGCGACGGCCGCGACAACGTCGTGATCGTCTGCTCGATCGAGAACCTCGACCCGATGGGCGTGCACACGGGCGATTCGATCACGATCGCGCCCGCGATGACGCTCACCGATCGCGAATACCAGCGGATGCGCGACGCCGCGATCGCCATCATCCGCGAGATCGGCGTTGCCGCCGGCGGCTGCAACATCCAGTTCGCCGTCAATCCGGCCGACGGCGAGATGCTCGTCATCGAGATGAACCCGCGCGTGTCGCGATCGTCCGCGCTCGCCTCGAAGGCCACCGGGTTCCCGATCGCCCGGATCGGCACAAAGCTCGCCGTGGGGTACACGCTCGACGAGCTCCCCAACGACATCACCAAGACCACACCGGCGTCCTTCGAGCCGGTGCTCGATTACGTCGTGGTCAAGGTCCCGCGCTTCGCGTTCGAGAAATTCCCGACCGCCGACTTCCGGCTCACCACCCAGATGAAGTCCGTGGGCGAAGCGATGGCGATCGGCCGCACCTTCAAGGAAGCGTTTCAGAAAGGGCTGCGCGCCCTCGAGACGGGGCGGTCGGGCTGGGATGAGGGGCAGACCCTG
Source organism: Gemmatimonadota bacterium (assembly GCA_041498155.1). Taxonomy (GTDB): domain Bacteria; phylum Gemmatimonadota; class Gemmatimonadetes; order Gemmatimonadales; family GWC2-71-9; genus DASTHG01. The sequence continues at coordinate 4,984 of JBGQHV010000174.1, forward strand.
GCCGACGACCGGCTGACGACCGACGCGCCCGACGACCTGCGCGTGGCGCTGCGCACACCGACGCCCGAGCGGATCTTCCAGGTCAAGCGGGCGCTGCGCGCGGGACTCTCGGTCGACGTGATCGCGCAAGCGTCCGGCATCGATCCCTGGTTCCTGTTCCAGCTGGCGGAGCTGCGCGACGCCGAGCGCGAGTTCGCCGGGCTGGCGCAAGTGGGCGCGGCCGAGCTGCGACGCATGAAGCGGATGGGGTTCTCCGACCGCCAGCTGGCCACGCTGCGCGGCACAACCGAAGACGCGCTCCGCGAGCAGCGCTGGGCGCTCGGCGTCCGGCCCGCGTACAAGACGGTGGATACCTGCGCGGGGGAGTTTCCATCCTCCACGCCCTATCTCTATTCCTCGTACGACGACGAGAACGAGTCCGAGCCGTTCGGCGAGCAGGGAATCGTGATCCTCGGCAGCGGGCCGAATCGCATCGGGCAGGGCGTCGAGTTCGATTACTGCTGCGTGCGCGCCGGGCTCGCGTTTCGTGACCTCGGGTTCAAAACGATCATGATCAACTCGAACCCCGAGACGGTGTCCACCGACTTCGACATCTCCGACAAGCTGTACTTCGAGCCGCTCACCTTCGAAGACGTCATCGAGATCGTCCGCTTCGAGCGGCCGCGTGGGGTCGTGGTGCAGCTGGGCGGGCAGACGCCGCTGCGGCTTACCAACGCGCTGGCGGCGGCGGGCGTCCCGATCCTCGGGACCACCCCCGACGCCATCGATACGGCGGAGGACCGGGAGCGCTTCGAGCAGCTGGCGCGTCGGTTGGGGGTTACCCAGCCGCCCAACGGGATAGCCCGATCGGTCGCCGAGGCGCTCCAGGTGGCCGATCGCATCGGGTACCCGGTGCTGATCCGGCCCTCCTATGTTCTGGGCGGCCGCGCGATGGAGATCGTGTACGACGCCGGATCGCTGCGGGAGTTCTTCGAAAAGGCCGCCCGGGTGGCGCCCGAGCACCCCGTGCTGATCGACCGCTTTCTGGAGGACGCGTTCGAGGCGGACGTGGATGCCATCGCGGACGGCCACCGCTGCGTCATCGGCGGCGTGATGCAGCACATCGAGGACGCCGGCGTGCATTCGGGAGATTCCGCCTGCGTGCTGCCGCCCTACCTCATCGGGGACCGGCAGGTGGAGGAAATGCGCCGCTACACCCAGGCGTTCGCCGAGGCCCTGGGTGTGGTCGGGTTGCTCAACGTCCAGTACGCCATCAAGGACGGCGTGGTCTACGTCCTCGAGGTCAACCCGCGGGCCTCGCGCACCATCCCCTTCGTCAGCAAGGCCACCGGGGTGCCGCTGGCGCGGTTGGCGGCCGCCGTCATGGTCGGGCGCTCCCTGGACGATCTGGGGCTGGCCGACGAGCTTCCCATCCCCGGGGTGGCGGTGAAGGAAGCGGTCTTCCCCTTCACCAAACTGCCCAACGTGGATACCGTTTTGGGCCCGGAGATGCGGTCCACGGGCGAGGCGATGGGCTTCGCCGACAGCTTCGGGATGGCGTTCGCCAAGGCGCAGATCGCCGCGGATGGCAGCCTGCCGCTGCAGGGCGCGGTGTTCGTGACCGTCAACGATTCGGACAAACCCACCGTGGTCCCGATCGTGCGCCGGTTTCACGAGCTGGGGTTTCGCATCCTGGCGACCGAGGGAACGCAGCGCTACCTCCGGGCGCGGGGCGTGCCGGCTGAGCGCGTCGCGAAGGTGCACGAAGGACGGCCGAATGCGATCGACCTGCTCGTCTCGGGGGAGATCCAGCTGTTGATCAACACCCCGCTGGGCAAGTTCACCCAGCAGGATGACTACGCCATCCGGCGCGCGGCGATCGCGCATCGGGTGCCCTATACGACGACGATGTCCGCGGCCAGCGCGGCGTGCGATGC
>JBGQHV010000175.1:0-6737 GCA_041498155.1 Gemmatimonadota bacterium
GCCGTCGTCGTCGGTCACCGTGACCGGTGGCCGGCGATGCGCCGTGAGCAGCTCGCCGTCCACGCCCGAGATGCCCACCGCCTGCACGCGATGGCCGCGCAGCGCCGACAGCACGGCGACGTTGAGCTGACCGCCGTACACCATCGTCACGACTTCCAGGGTGCGGTCGTCGGTGATGCGCCGTCCGGCCACGAGCGCGGGTTCGATGCCGAGGCGCCGGGACAACGCGGTCGCCTGCGCGCCGCCGCCGTGCACCACGACGATGCGGATGCCGAGCGACGCCAGCAGGGCGAGCTGCGCGGCGACGCCGTCCAGCACGTCGGGGTCGTCCAGCACTTCGCCGCCCAGCTTCACCACGAACACCCGGTCGCGGTAGGCGCGCACGTAACGCAGCGCGCCCTTCAACCCCACGATCCCTCTCGCCGGCTCGATCGCCGTGGTCATGTCCGTCCTCCCATGATCTCGATCAGCAACGCCCGCTGGGCGTGCAGGCGGTTCTCCGCCTCGTCCACCACCACCGAATTGGGTCCGTCGAGCACCGCATCGTCGATCTCGACGTTGCGGCGCACCGGCAGGCAGTGCATCACGATCCCTCGTCCCCCGCGGGTGGCGCGTTGGCGTCGCTCGGTCAGCCGCCACTCCCGGAACGGCGTCCGCAGGGCCCGCTCCTCCTCCGGCCGGCCGAACGCCTCGAGCGAGCCCCAGCTCTTCACGTAGACGGCGTCGGCGCCGGCGATCCCGGCGTCGAGGTCGTCGCACAGCTGCGCCGAACCGCCTGCTTCGCGGGCCAGCCGCTCGATGAGCGCCTGGTCTTCGGGGTCGAGGTCGAAGCCCGGGGGGCGGGCGATCACCACCTGCATGCCGAGCTGTGCCGCGGCGAGCGCCGCGCTGGCGGGCACGGCGGTCGGGAGGGCCTTCGGGTGCCACGCCCACGCCAGCACGAACTTCTTGCCGCGGGGGTCGCCCAGCCGCTCGCGCAGCGTCATGGCTTCGGCCAACGCCTGGCAGGGGTGGCGGCGCGTGGACTCGAGGTTGATCACCGGCTTGTCGGAGAAGCGCGCGAAGTCCCGGATGAGACGATCCTCGCGCTCCACCGCCCAGTCATTGCCCTTGGGGAACGCCCGCACGGCGAGCGCGTCGGCGTAGCGGGCCAGCACGCGCGCGGCTTCGGTGACATGCTCGACCGTGCTGCCGTCCATCACCGCGCCCGGCTCTGTCTCGAGCGCCCAGCTGCCCTTCCCGGGCTCGAGCACCAGCGCGTGGCCGCCGTGCAGGAACATGGCGGTCTCCATACTGCTGCGAGTGCGGAGACTCGGGTCGAGGAAAACCATGGCGAGCACTTTGCGCTCGAGGCCGCCCGTGATCTCGCCGCGCTTGATGCGCGCGGCGAGCGCCAGCAGCCCTTCGACCGCCTCGGGGCTCCAGTCCTCGAGGGCGAGGAAATCGCGGGGGGCTATCGCAGCACCTCCGCGAGGCCCGCGAGCAGCCGGTCGGCTTCGGCGGCGCTGAGGGTGAGGGGCGGCATGAGCCGCAGCACCTGTGGATCGCTCGCGGTGCCCGTGAGAATCCGTCGGGCAAACAGTCCCTGCTGCACCTCGGCCGCGGGCCGGCCGAGGTGCAGGCCGAGCAGCAGGCCGCGACCGCTCACCCGGGAGACGCCGAGCGCCCGCGCGCCCTGCGTGAGCTGGGCGCCGACCGCGATTGCGTTCGCAATGAGCCCCTCGCGGTCGATCACCTCGAGCGTGGCGAGCGCCGCGGCGCAGACGACCGGTCCGCCGCCGAACGTGCTCCCCAAGTCGCCGATCTTAACCCCGGCGGCGAGCTTCGACCCCACGATCACCGCGCCGATCGGTAGCCCCGAGGCGAGTCCCTTGGCGAGCGTCAGGGCGTCCGGCACCACGCCGTACGACTCAGCGGCGGTGAACGTGCCGCAACGCCCCACGCCGCACTGGATCTCGTCGAAGATCAGCGCGGCGCCGCTCTGGTCGCAGACGTCGCGCGCGGCGTGAAGGAACCCGGGGGCGCAGTCGCGAGCCCCGGCGAGCCCCTGCACGGGCTCGACGATCACGGCCGCCGTGGTGTCGTCCACTGCGCGGCGCAACGCCTTGACGTCGTCGAACGGGACGCGGCGCGCGAGCGGCATCTCGGCGGCGCGCGCCCAGCCTTGGTACTTCGCGCCGTCGGTGCAGGCGAGCGTCGCGACGGTGCGGCCGTGCCAGCCGCCCTCGATCGCTACGACGCCAGAGCGCCCGGTGGCGCGCCGCGCCAGGTGCAAGGCGTTCTCGTTCGCCTCCGCGCCGGAATTGCAGAAGAACACCCCGGCACCCGGCACCCGACACCTGGTCGCCAGCTCCGCCGCCAGTCGCTCCCGCTGCGGCAGCGCGACCGCCGCTGAATAGAAGAGCAGCGCCTCCGCCTGCCGCGCGATCGCGGCGACGACGTCGGGATGACAGTGCCCGGTGGACGCCACCGCGTGTCCGCCGTAGGCGTCGAGCCACTCACGCCCGCTCTCATCGATCAACCAGACGCCACGGCCGCTCACGGGCCGCACAGGCATCTGCGCGTAGACGGGCAACAGCGGGGACGTGGGGACGAGGGGATGCGGGGCGACGTTCAGCATGGATAGATCGCCGAAAGACGAAGTCCCGCGGTTTCTTCGAGTCCCAGCGCCAGGTTCATCGCCTGCACGGCTTGTCCCGCCGCGCCCTTTACCAGGTTGTCGATCGCCACACTGACCTGGAGCTCCGTGCCGTCCTCGCTCGCGGTCGCGCACAGCAGTGCGTCGTTGGTGCCGACGGCGTGGGTCAATTCAGGCGGCCGGGCGCTCAGGCGGACGAAGGGTCGCCCGGCATAGGCGCGTTGGTACCAGTCGACCGGGTTACCTCCGGGCTCGAGCCGGGTGTGCAGCGTGAGGTAGATGCCGCGCACGAAGGGCCCGGCGTGCGCCACGAGACGCGGGGCAGTGCCCCCGTTTCCTCCGGACCAACGCCGCCACTGCTCGGTGATCTCGGCGTCGTGGCGGTGGCCCAGCACGCCGTAGGCGAACACGTTGTGGGCGCGCGTCGCATGATGCGTGGCGGGCTTGGGGCCGACGCCCGCGCCCGAACTGCCGGTGATGGCGTACAGCGCCGGCGCTGCCTGGAGACCGACACGGGCGAGCGGATAGAGCGCCAACGCAGCGGCCGTCGCGAAGCACCCCGGGACGGCGATCGCCCGGGCGCCGTGCAGCGATGCACCGCACACGTCGGCGAGCCCATATACGAATCTGGGGTGGAGGCGGAAGTCGGCGGCCAGATCCACCACGAGCCCGGGTTCGGCCGCGAAGATCTCCGCGGCGAGGCGCGAGGACTCTCCGTGCTCGAGCGCCAGAAAAACCACGTCGCGGCCTCGGGCCGCCTCGCCCGGCGGGCTGTCCAGGAAGGTCGCGTCGCTCAGCGCGGCGAGCGCCGGATGGACGTCGGCCACCGGCTTCCCCGCCTGGCTGCGGCTCACCGCCACCCACTCCGTCACCGCGGGGTGCTGGGCGAGCAGCCGCAACAGCTCACCGCCGGCGTAACCGCCGGCGCCGATGACGGTGACCTTCACGCCGCGGCGGAGGCGGAGCCGGCCGCTCGATCGGGGTTGACCGCCTCGCGCACCACGCCGACGAGCGCGGGCGCCTCGCGCAGCGCGTTGTGGGCCGGGAGACCGAGCGTGGTGCGCACGAACTCGCGGCCGACCTCGTTGTCGGTCGCGGGTCCGCTGATCACGGTAATCGGCAGCCGGTACTCCTGGCGGTACAGCTCGGCCACACCCCAGCAGCCGACCGGATCGGGGGCGCACAGCACGTGGGCCGCCGCCACCGCCATCAGCTCCGGGTCGCGCAGGATGTCCTGCACACCGTAGTCCCCCAGGATGCCGTCGCCCAGCTCGGCGACGATCACGTCGGGGCGGCCGGCGGGGAGGGCGGCGAGCCGGTTCAGGATCGCCTTGGCGAGCGGGACGGTCATCCCCGCGTGGGTGCTGGCGGCACCCGCGTCGTTGAAGGTGAGGGCGGCGGCGGCGCCGGCGTCGAGCATGGCGAGCGCGTCGCGCATCAGGGAGACGCCGGTGAGCTTCGCCGCGGCCACGCGCAGGCCGCCGCGCGACAGGCCGCGCACCAGCTCCGTCGCGGCCGCGGTCTTGCCGGCGTTCATGCAGGTGCCGGCGACATATACCACCGGTACGGTGCAGTCGAGCCGGTCGGCCGGCGGGATCGCGTGGTCACGGATGTGAGCCGGCCGGCCGATCCGGTCGCCCAGCTCCGGGAACGCCAGCACCGCGCCCAGCACCTCCGCCTTGAACGGCGGGCCGATCTCCGGGTTCGCCGAGGTGCAGCGTCCCAGGATGCCACCGAGGTTGAGCACCTCGATCACGTCCCCCACGGCGATCCGCTCGGGGACGACGCCGGCGTAGCCGCGCAGCGCGCGGCGCGCGCCAAGCGTCCCGGCGAGGACGTCCCCGGCGCGCAGCGCGAGCATGCGGCCGTTGGTGTCTTCGATCGTGTTGTAGGTGCTCTTGTCCTCGAGGATGCGGACGGCGAGCACGTAGCCTTCCTCGGCCACGATGGCGTCGCCCACGATCACCTCGCGGGGCAGCGCGGCGTTCTTGGTGCTGCTCGAGATGCGGTCCAGTCGGATCCGCGTGGTCACGACCATGCTGGCTCCTTCTAGCGGGCAGCCGCGCGCGCGGCCAAAAGGGATGGGATGGCGGCGACGCGCGCGAAGGCGCGTGCCTCGTCCCCGGTCCAGAGCCGGGGCTCTTCGCCGTAGGTGGCGACGGCGGGATCCATCATCGAGAACGGGCTGCGCACGCCGGTCACCTGGAAGCGTCCCGGAGCGAGCCGGACCCGCGTCTCGCCGCTGACGCGCTGCTGCGAGCTCGTGATCAACGCCTCGATGTCGCGCAGCGACGGATCGAAGTACTGGCCTTCGTGCAGCCGGTCGCCGTAGAAGCGGCCGAGCTGGTCTTTCCAGAACGTCTGCCAGCGGGTGAGCACGAGCTTCTCGATCTCGCGGTGGGCGTGGATCAGCACCAGCGCGGCGCCCGCCTCGAACCCGATGCGTCCCTTGATGCCGAGCGCCGTCTCACCGGTATGCGTGTGGCGGCCGATGCCGTATCGATGGGTGAGGGTGCCGAGCCGCTCGACCATGGCGGGGCCGGCGAGCGCCGCGCCGTCGAGCGTCACGGGGAGTCCTTGCTCCCAGCCGATCACGATCTCGGACGGCGCGGGCGCGTCGGCCGGCGGGTCGAGCAACTCGGCCGGTGGACCGCTCCAGGGATCGTGGGTCCAGCCGCCGCCCCAGGTCGTGCCCCAGAGCCCGGCGTTGATCGAGTAGTCGCCGGATTTCGGGGGCACGGGGAGATGACGCTGCTCGAGCCAGGCGATCGCCTGGGGACGCGTCAGGGCGGCTTCACGCACCGGGGTGATGATCTGGAGGTCGGGGGCGAGGACGCGGAGCGCCACGTCGAAACGGACCTGATCGTTGCCCGCGCCGGTCGAGCCGTGGGCCACGGCGGCGGCGCCGACCTCACGCGCGACGGCGACGAGGGAGACGGCCTGCTGCGTCCGCTCGGCGGCGACCGAGAGCGGGTAGACCTCGCCGCGCAGCACGTTCCCCTGAATGAGGAACCGGACGAAGCGGTCGTACACCTGGGCGCGCGCATCCACGACGTGGTGGCGGGCGGCGCCGACGGCCAGGGCCTGCGCGCGGATGCGCGCCCGGTCGGCGTCCGAGGCTCCGCCGGTATCGACCCAGGCGGTGTGCACCGTCCAGCCGTCGCCCGCGAGCTTGGCGGCGCAGTACGACGTGTCGAGCCCGCCGGAAAAGGCGAGCACCAGATGTTCTTTCTGCATAGTGCATAATTATGCGAATTCGTCAATCGGAATGCAAGGGATGGATGGTGGAGGTTGGTGGAGGTTGGTGGAGGTTGGTGGAGGATGGTGGAGGATGAACTGGAGGGTAGGTTAGGACGATGACCAACGACCGGCCGACCGCGCTCGGCAACCTGCAGGTCGCCGTGACGGCGTTCGAGCGCCAGCTCGGCGCGCTGGAGGAAGTCCCGTCCTCGGGGCTGGAAGAGCTCAAGGGCGCCGTGGACGACGTCCGGATGCGGATCTGGAGCGTCCTGATGGCCGCGAATTCCAGGGACTACCGGGGATTCCTCGAGCGATTTCGGTTGCGGCGGGCCGCGGAGAACCTGCAGGCCCTGGCGGAAGACGTGGACGCCGGGGTGCTGCACCTGGGGCACCGCGAGGCGACGGATCTCGCCAAGGCAGTGAAGGAAGTGGAGAAGCGGTTGAAGAAGGCGCTGAAAGTGGTCTAACGGCCCCACATTCTTGGCATCAACCGCCACAGGCCGGCTCCGCTGACGACGAACACCACTGCCCACATGGCCGCCTGCGGCATCCTGCCGTATAGTGCGCTCCCCACCCCGAACAGCCCCGAATAGATAAAAGCGCACCCCAGCACCCAGCCCAGCAGCGACTGCGCCAGGCTATCGGGCGAGCCGCCGACGCCCGCTTCCTCGGGGATCGTGCCCCACCCGGTCCCGGCGGGGCGCACGAGCTTGTAGAAGTTCACGAGCGTCTGCCGCTCGGTCGGGGCGGTGACGAACGCCGTCACCACCCAGACCACGGTGGTCGCGAGCACCGTGATGATGAGCGACTCCCACGACGGCACGCCGTGCCCGGCGCGCGACGCGATCTGGAACCCGAC
>JBGQHV010000176.1:0-6688 GCA_041498155.1 Gemmatimonadota bacterium
ACGACGGCGCTCGCGCTCTGGGCCCTGGGCGGCGCGATGGCCGCAGCCGAATCAGGCGGTGGCCAGCGCTCCGGTCCGGAGGGCGTGGCGCCGGGTGTACAGCAGCGTCAGGAAGACGAGGTCGAACAGCGCGGTCCCCGCAAAGAGAAACAGGACGAAGCCGCGCATGCTCGGTCGGCTCTCCTGTAACAGGAAGATGTTGGCGACGAAGATCACGCTGTTGCCGGCGACGCGAAACAGTGCGGCCCCCCAGCCGATTCCCTGTAAAGCGGGCCGGGCGAACACCAGAAAGATGAACAGCAGGCTCATCACGAAGTTGATGATCACGCCGCTCAAGGGGGCGGCCTCGTCGGGATGAAATCGCGCGAACGTGAGATTCCCCGCCGCCGCGAGCAGCAACGACCCCGCCACGATCAGCGGAAAATGCTTCCGGATGTCGTCGATCGTCTGCTGCGCCCGCCCGTAGCGGAACAGCTGCCAGACGATGACGGCATCGAGGGCCGCCCAGGCCAGGATCATCGCGGCTTTCACGACGTCCACCGTACCGTCGTCACAGCGCGGCGGCTGCACCAGGCTGTACTGCAGCTCCCAGGTGAAATTCATCGCGATGGCCACCAGCGGGAGGCCGTAGGTGCGCTGCTGGAAACACTGCCGGATGATCAGGACGTAGGCGATCGCCCAGCACAGGTCGCCCAGCACCGTCAGATTCAGCAGGAATCCGTTGCTCAACAGATGCTGGGCGAAATCCCCCCGGGGGATTTCGACCACCGCCGCGTGGCAGACGCTCAAGTCGAGATGCCCGCTGCCGCCTTGTAGTTGGAGTTCACCTTGTGGATGGAGGGCCAGTCCACTGCCTTGAGCGACTGCACCAGCTCCGGGGTGGCTGTGATGCCGACCGACTCCAGCGCCTTGTCGGGATGCTTCTCGAGGTTATCCCGGAACGTTGCGTCCTTCATGACCTTGCTGACCAGCTCCTCGAACTTCATCGCCATGGGACTCTCCTTGCGGGGTTAGTGGGCCGAGAACGTATCATCCCGGCCACACTCCGGCCAGGGATGCGAGCGCGCGGTATCCGGGAATGAGCCGCGTCGCCCGATCGGTCAGGGCCGCCGCCTCTTCATTTAGATGTCGCGCGAGACCGTCGCCGCCGAGGGCGGCGGCATCGTCGCGCAGCGCGTCGTACCAGGACTGGATCGTCTCGACGCCCCAGGCGAACCCCTCCCGAAGTATCCAGGCGGCGAGCGGCTCTGCGCGATCACGCCGTCGCTCGGCTTCCGACAGGAAATACGTCGTGCGTCCGGGATGCTCGAGGTCGTCCTGCCAGTCGAACAGATCGTCGGTCATCTGGGCGATGCAGCCGAGCCGGTCACACAGGTCGAGCCGGGCGGGAAGCGCCTCGGGTCGGCCGTGCCGCAGGCACGTCGCGACGACGGGGATCTTCGCCGGGCTCACCTTGAGCGCGGAGATCTCCTGGAACTGCTCGAGCGTGATGGTCCCGAGCCTGGCGTCGGCGATCGTCGCCTGGATCGCGCCGAACCAGAGTGAGGTGAACCACTCCCAGAAGGGGTGCCGCGGCTCGAAGTACGTGGCGTACGACTGCTGGAACTCCGCATGGAAGAACCCGGCGGCCGGCAACAGCATGGGATCGGCGGCGGGGTCACCGTCCATGACGTCGTCCAGCAAGCGGATGTGGCAGTAGCCGGCGATCGTCGAATACGTGAGATCATCATAGAAGGCGGCATCGGCCGCGGCGCCCAGGCCGTGTCCCACCCACTCGGGAAGACTGAGGATCGGCAGCGTCCGCGGCTGCCGGAAATAATCGGCCGGGTCGGCGGTCGGCGAGAGCCGCGCCAGCCATTCGAATACGCGGCGGCGCAGCTCGGGCGTAGCCCGGAGCCGGGCATCCATCCGGGCGAAGGCCGCGTCGATCCGCAATGTCATGTGGCCCCTGCCGCCTCGGCCTTGCCGAGCCGCGCGAGTGATGGCCTGGCGATCGGGAACACGCGGGCGAGTCGGCGCAGGGCGCCCAGGGTGGCGCGCAACGCCCGCTTGCGCGCCGCGCCGGCCGCCCCGGCTCGACCACCGGGCTGCTCGAGGAGCTGCAGCAGCACCTCGGCCGTTCCCGTGGCGTCGAAGACGTAGCCGTGGTAGGACGGCATGAGTTTCTCGAGCAGCGCCGCGGCCTGGAGGGCTGCCTGTTCCGCCCCAGTAGTATCGCCGGCGCGCAGGCGCGTGAGCGCCCGCACCGTGGCGAGCGGGAGATCGCCGTGCACCGTCCCGACGTTCCAGCGCAGCCCGGCCAGCTCGTCTGCTGCGGCGATGGCCTCGGCGTCGCGGCCGAGTGCCAGCAGGCAGAGCACGCGCCGGTACACGGCGCTCGCCTGTCCCCGCGGATCGTTGCGCAGCGCCGCCGAGCGATACAGCTGGCCGGCCAGATCGAGGCTCGTCTCGAAGCGTCCCTGGAGGTAGTGGAGATCCACGAGAAATTGCGTGCCGTCGTCCCAGCGGCGCGCATCGCCCAGCCGGGCGCTCTCCGACGTGACGAGATCGAACAACGCCCGCGCTTCATCCCAGGCGGCGATGCCGAGCTTGTAGGCGCCGACGCTGAGCGCCGTCCAGATCGTCGCGGGGACGTCCCCCGTGGCCCGGGCGGTCTCGAGGGCGCGGCGGCAATAGGCGTCGGCCTGCTTCGGCAGCGGAACGAACCCGAGGATCGCCCCCACCGTCGCGTACGCGCGCGCCAGCTCGGGAGAGGGCCCGGCGAGCTCGGCGAGGTTGAGCCCGCGCATCGCGCTGTGCAGGCAGGCGAGGTTCGCATCGCGCAGGTAAAAGACTTCGACCAGCGCTTCGTGCGCGTGGGCCGCGTTGAGTAATACGTCGCGCCGCGCGTCGCCCCGCCCGACGAAGCGACGTGGGAAGATCCGGTGGATCACCTGGAGCGCGGCTTGCCCGGCGAGACCGCGAACCAGCCCGGCGTTGCCGCGCGGCACAGGCACGCCGGAGAGCGCCAACCCGCGGCGCAAGTGCGCCTCGCCTTCGTCGTAGCGCGACCAGTTCACGCAGGCCCGGCCTGCCTGCAGCTCCCAGCGCCGCCGTTGGCTGGGGCTCGCGTCCGGGCTCAGCAACAGAGCATCGCGGAGAAACCCGACGGCTTCCGCGTTCGCGTAGCTCCGGAAGGCCTGGTCTCCGGCCCGGTCCAGATAGAAGACGGCCTTCGGAATCACCTCGGCGCGCCGCCAGTGGAACGCCAGCAGGGGAAGCACGGGCTCGAGATCCGCCTCGTGGCGTTGCTCGAGCCAGGCGCCCACGGCCTGGTGCAGCTCGCGCCGCTGCGCGTACAGGATCAGATCGTAGGCGACTTGCTGCGTGATGGCGTGCCGGAAAGTGAAGCCGGCGTCGGCCTCGGGGCGGATGAGATCGAGGCGCCGGGCGGTGGCGAGCGAGGTCGCGAGCTCCACGTCGCTGACGGGGACGGGGAACACGTCGCGCAGCATCGCGACCGGGAACGTTCGCCCGATGACGCTCGCCACTTTGAGGGCGAACTGCTCGGTCTGGGTCAATCGATCGATGCGGCTGGTGACGACGCCCTGGAGCGTCGGCGGGAGGCCGCGCGCGGCGAGGGCTTCGTCGAATGCGGGGCCGAGCTCGCGGGTCAGGTCGGTCAGCTCGCAGCGATCAGCGCCGACGGTAATCAACCCATAATCCCGTAGGGCGTACACGAGCTCTTCGCTGAAGAACGGATTGCCGGCGGCACGGTCGTGGACCAGTGCGAGCACCAGTGCGGGGACCGAAGGCACGCCGAGCCGGTCGGTGAGCAGCTGGTCCACCGCCTCGGCTCCGAGCGGTGCGAGCCGGAGCCGCCGCTCGCCCGCCAGGCCCGCGAGAGCGACGGAGTCCGGGGGTGGATCGGCGAGCGGACGGCTCGTCACCACGACGAGCAGCGTCGGGATCGTGCGGGCGGCGGCGAGCAGCAGGGCCCACGAGGCGGAGTCGAGCCACTGGGCGTCTTCGATCGTCACCACGACGGGTCCGGTGTTTCCGAGGTGGGCCAGGGCGGCGAGGATGAGGTTGCGGACGTTTGCGGCACGCACCTCGTCCGTCATCGCTGCGATCAGGTCGTTGTCGCCCAGTTTCAGACCGAGCAGGGGCCCGAGCAGCGGCACCATGAGCGCGTGTTCCGGTCGCAGACCCAGCCGGGTGGAAACGAGCTCGGGGTCGGTGCCGGCAAGCGATCGCAGGGGCCGTAACCAGGCGTGATACGCGGTCGCCTTCTCGATGTCGTCTCCGGCGCCGTCGATCGCACGCACGTCGCGGCGTCTCCCCGCGGCCCGGAGATACTGGATCAAGGTGGACTTCCCGATGCCGGGCTCGCCCTCGATCAGGATGACGCCACCCTCGCGCCCGGTGACCAACGCCTCCAGCGCCGCGTCGAGCGCTGCACATTCCCGCTCCCGGCCTCGCAGCCGGTCGTCGCCTGCCGCGTGGGGCGACTTCGCGGCGTCCTGCTCAGCCGACGGCCGATGGACGGCGACCGGTTGCTCGCGGCCTTTGACGTGCAGCGGTGCCAGCGGGGTGAAGCGCAGTGTCGGGTGACGGCGCGCGCGTTCTTCCGTTGCGCTGTCGCACAGCAACGATCCGGCGGCGTGCTGCATCAGTCGCGCCGCCAGATTCACCGTCGGGCCGGCCACGGTGTACTGCCGCCGCTGCGGCGTGCCGTACACCCCACAGTAGAGGAGGCCGGTGGCGACTCCGATGGAAGGGGAGAGCCCGTGGCGGCCGAGCGCGGCGTGCATCGTGAGCGCCGCGAGCGTGCCGCGCGCGGCGTCGTCCTCGTGGGCGCGAGGGGGCAGGCCGAAAGCGGCGACGAGGGTCGTGCCCTTGTCGTCGGTGAGGAGCTGATAGACGGATCCCTCGAAGCGTTCGACTTCCTCTTGCAAGGCCGTCACCGCGTCCTGGATCCGGGTGAGGCCGTCCGGTGCGCCGGGATCGATGCCGCCGAGGCCGCAGAACACCATCGTCACGCGGCGAAACTCGCCCAGCCACGCGCCGAGCCCCGCGTCCACGCGAGCGACGATGACCTCCGGGACGAGCCGGCGCAGCTCGTCGGCGCGGTCCGCCGCGATCGTCACCGCGTGCGGCGTTACGCCCGCGATCGGGGGCTGGACGCGGGTGAGCCGCAGCGCGTTTCCCGCGAGCGGAGTTCCCGCGGCGCGCTCACGGAGCCATTGGGCAGCTTCGGGGGAGAGGACCACATCGCCTTCACTGGCCAGCCGGTCTGCCGCGGTCGCCTGGGTGATCGGGGCGCCGTGCGCGAGTGACAACCAGCGACCGGCCACACCGCCCAGGCGCAGGTGAGCGAGCGGCCCGGCGCCGACCGCGACGCGCATGCGTAGCGCTCCAGGCCTCACCCCCTGTCCCCCTCTCCCTTCGGGAGAGGGGGGACTCGGGAGATCGGCGAGATTCTGGAGGCGCAGCCCGCATGCGGCGGCGGCAGTGACGGCACGGACGAGATCGGACGTGTCGTCGGCGGGCCACGCCACGAGGGCGGCATCGCCCGCGAAGGCGAGGATGTCGCCACCCGCGGCGAGGACGATGTCGGTGAGCCGGCCGAAATGGGCGTCGATGATGCGGGACAGCTCTTCAGCACCACGGGGTCCCCGGACGCTCAGCGTTTCGGCGAGGGCCGTGAAGCCTATGAGATCGGCGAAGAGCACGGCGGCGGGGCGGACTTCCATGCGGGGGCCGGGCGGGCCGCCGCTGTGCGCGGCGATGTCGCGCAGATCGGTGGTCGACAGGTAACTCGCAAGCGCCGCGACGCCCGGCGTCACATCGCATCCGGAGCTCGAAGTCATCTGGGGCGCAAGGATACGCCCGGTGTGCCGGAATCGCGAGGCGGTGGTTCGCATAATACTGTTACTTGCTATGTTAAGCACATGCCGCTATGCTTTTGTCTGCTGAACAGTACTTGTTAATCATGCCGTATCTCCTTCCTCAACACCTCACGCAGCAATTCTCACTTTCCGGGAGTTCAGCCATTGTCTAGTCTCCGTACCGCATTCGCCGTCGCCGCCGCAGCGCTGCTGTTGCATGCCCCCTGCGTCGCCCAGGCGATGTCGCACCCCCGCGATCAAGGCGCACTCGACGCCGTGACCAGCGGGATCATCAAACTGCCGATTACGACCAGCTCGACCGAGGCCCGCAATCACTTCCTCATGGGCCAGCGCGAGCTCGATTTGGGACAGACGTTCGACGCGAACGCCCATTTCAAGGCGGCCGTGGCCGCCGACTCGAACTTTGCCATCGCCTACCTCAACGTGGCCAACACGGGCAACTCGCTCGCGGAATTCAGGACCAATCTCGAGCTCGCCGAGCGGCACGCCGCCGGTGCCTCTGACGCCGAGCGGTTGCAGATCCAGATCGCGCGCAAGGGCCTCGACAACGACGTGAGCGGCCAGCTGGTGTTGGCGCAGCAGCTCGTGGCGAAGTATTCCGACAGCCCGCGGGCGTATCTCGTCCTCGCCGGGGTGCAATCGACACTGAACCGCAACGTGGACGCCCGGGTCTCCATGATGAAGGCGGTGAGCCTGGCTCCCCGTCTCCTCGTCGCCCATACGGACCTCGGGAACTCGTATCTGTTCGGTGAGCCGAAGGATTTCGTCAAGTCGCTGGAGCACATGCAGCACGCCGA
>JBGQHV010000177.1:0-6680 GCA_041498155.1 Gemmatimonadota bacterium
ACATCATCGTCGAGGAGCTCGGGGTCGAGCGCGATAAGCTCAAGCCCGAAGCGAGCTTCATGGAAGACCTCGGCGCGGACAGCCTCGATACGGTCGAGCTGGTGATGGCCTTCGAGAAGGAATTCGACATCGACATCCCCGACGAGGAAGCGGAGAAGCTCCGCACCGTCGGCGACGCGATGAAGTATCTGCACGACAAGATGGGGAAGTGAGGCGGACGGCAGCGTGAAGCGGCGCGTCGTGGTCACCGGCCTCGGGGTCATATCCCCGCTGGGCCTCACGGTGGCGGCCACCTGGGACGCGATGGTCGCGGGGCGGTCCGGAGCGGGTCCCATCACCCGGTTCGATCCCGCCGCGCTGTCGGTGAAATTCGCCTGCGAGGTGAAGGGATTCGATCCCAGCCTCTACCTCGAGAAGAAGGAAGCGCGCCGCTACGACCTGTTCGCCCAGTTCGCCATGGGCGCGGCGGTCCAGGCGGTGAACGACGCCTGTCTCGACAAGAGCTGGGACAAGGTCAACCGGCAGCGCGTCGGCGTCATCATCGGCACCGGTACGGGCGGCATCGCGACGTTCGAGGAAAACATGCGGGCCTACCTCGAGAAGGGGCCGAGCCGCGTGTCGCCGTTCTTCGTGCCGATGTTCATGGCCAACGTCGCTTCGGCGGTGGTCTCGATGCGCTACGGCGCCAAGGGTCCCAACTACTGCACCGTGTCGGCGTGCGCCACCTCTGGGCACTCGCTGGGCGACGCCTTCCGGCTGATCCAGCACGACGACGCGGACGTGATGATCGCGGGCGGCGCGGAGGCGGCGATCACGCCGCTGGCGCTCGCCAGCTTCGCCAACATGAAAGCGCTCTCCGAGCGCAACGACGATCCGCAGACCGCGAGCCGGCCGTTCGACAAGGACCGCGACGGGTTCGTGATGGGCGACGGGGCGGCGGTCGTGATCCTGGAGGAGCTGGAGCACGCCCGGCGGCGCGGCGCCAAGATCTACGCCGAGATGGTGGGGTACGGCATGACCGCCGACGCCTATCACATCACGGCGCCGTCCCCCGACGGTGAGGGGGCGCAGCGCGCCATGCGCCTCGCGATGGAGGACGGCGGCGTCCGGCCCGAGCAGGTCGGCTACATCAACGCCCACGGCACCTCGACCCCCCACGGCGACTCGGCCGAGACCGCGGCGGTGAAAGCCGTGTTCGGCTCGCAGGCGAAGAAGCTCGTCTTCGGCTCCACCAAGTCCATGACCGGGCACCTGCTGGGCGCCGCCGGCGCCCTCGAGTTCGCCGTGTGCACCCTCGCGGTCCAGCACGGCGTGATCCCGCCCACTATCAACCAGTTCACGCCCGATCCCGCCTGCGATCTCGACTCGGCGCCCAACAAGGCCGTGACGCGCAAGGTGGAGGTGGCGCTCTCCAATTCGTTCGGCTTCGGCGGGCACAATGTGACGCTCGCCGTGCGGCGCGCGCCGTGACCGCGGCGCTGCACGACCCGGCCCTGCGGCCGGTCGTCGAGCGGGTCGAGCGCGGCGAGCGGCTCCGGCGCGACGACGCGCTGGCGCTCTTCGCTTCGCCCGACCTCCTCACCGTGGGCCGCCTGGCCGACCGGGCTAACCAGCGCAAGAACGGCGATCGCGTCTTCTTCGCCGCGAATCAGCACATCAATCCGACCAACGTCTGCATCCTGCGCAACACCTGCGTGTTCTGCTCCTTCGCGCGCATGCCGCAGGAGGATGGACAGTACACCCGCACGCTCGACGAGGTGTTCGCCGAGGCTGATGCCGCGCGCGACAACCCCACGCGTGAGTTCCACATCGTTGGGGGGTTGCACCCCAAGCTCTCGCTCGCGTACTACCTCGACATGTTCCGCGGGCTGAAGGCGCGCCATCCGAACGTGCAGATCAAGGCGCTGACGGCCGTCGAGGTCGCGCATCTGGCGCGCATCGAAGGGATCTCGACCCGCGACGTGCTCGTCGCCATGAAAGATGCCGGGGTCACGAGCCTCCCCGGCGGCGGCGCCGAGGTGTTCAGTCCCGCGGCCCGCGCCACCATCGCGGACCGCAAGCTCACCGGCGACGAATGGCTCGCCGTGCATCGCGAGGCGCATCAGCTCGGCATCCCCTCGAACTGCACCATGCTGTACGGCCACGTCGAGACGCTGGAAGACCGGGTGGACCACCTGCTGGCGCTGCGCGCCCTCCAGGACGAGACCAACGGCTTCCTCACCTACATCCCGCTCGCCTATCACCCCGATCACAACGAGCTGGGGGAGGCGCTGGGCCGCACGGGGACCGCCACGACCGGCTTCGACGACCTGAAGAACATCGCGATCGGCCGGCTGGTGCTCGACAACATCCCGCACGTGAAGACCCACTGGCCCATGGTCACGCCCTTTATCTCGCAGCTCGCGCTGGGATTCGGCTGCGACGATCTCGAGGGCACGGTAGTGTTCGAGCGCGTGTATCACGAAGCCGGCGCGGGCACGCCGATGTGGCTCTCCTACGACCAGATCATCGGCCTGATCCGCGGAGCGGGGAAGACGCCGGTAGAGCGCGACTCGTTGTACCAACCCGTCCGGACGTTCGAGGACTGGGTGCCCGGCACGGCGCCGACGCCGCCCGCCGAGGGTCCCCAAGGGCCGACGTTCCACATCGAGCACCGCAGCGAAGTGCGCGGCAAGGGCAAGCGCAAGCTGCCGGTCGTGGCGGGGGTGGTGGAGGGGTTGGAATGAGACTCGGGCGCATCCCCTACATCAACTGCTATCCGGTCTACGGCGCGATCGACCGGGGGCGGGTGAGCGTGCCTGCGGAGCTGGTCACCGGGACTCCGGCCGAGCTGAACGATCTGTTGGTGGCGGGCGAGCTCGACGTCTCGGTGATCAGCGCCGTCGAGTATGCGCGCCACGCCAAGGACCTCGTGCTGCTGCCCGGACTGGCGATTTCCTGTGACGGCCCGGTGCGCAGCGTGGTGCTCTTCAGCAAGACCGAGGTGGGCCGGCTGGACGGGCGCACCGTCCTGCTCACCGCCTCGTCGCGCACTTCCGTGGCGCTGCTCGAGCTGCTGTTGCGCGATGTCTGGAAAGTGCGGCCGCGCTTCGCCGCAGTGCGCGCCGAGGCGAGCGACCTCGAGCATCTGGCGGAGCTGCCGCACGAGGCGGTGCTGGTGATCGGCGACCCGGCGCTGCTGCTCGCGGCGCGCAGCGCCTATCCGTACCGCTACGATCTGGGTGACGAGTGGAAGCGCTGGACCGGGCTGCCGTTCGTGTTCGCGGTCTGGGCGGCGCGCCGCGACGCCGACGCTCATGCCGTAGAGCGAATTCACCGCGCGCTGCTCGAATCGCGCGCCTGGGGGTTGAGCCACCTCGACGACCTGGCCCGCGCCGCGGCCGCCGCGACCCACGTTCCCGAGGCCGAGTGCCGCGCCTATCTGGGCGGGCTCGACTACGAGTGCACCTACAAGCATCTCGCCGGGCTCACCGATTTCTTCCGCCGGCTGGCGGCGGTGGGGATCGTGCCCGACGGGTCGCTCCAGTTTCTCCAGGTGGCCTGAGTATGATCGTCGATCGCGGCTCCCACGAGTTCCGCGGCTATCTCGATCTCTACCAGCACGCCCCGCTGCTCGAGCTGGGCCAGCTGGCCGACGAGGTGCGCTGGCGGCTGCACCCCGAGCCGGTCGTCAGCTACATCATCGACCGCAACATCAACTACACCAACGTCTGCGTCGCCGACTGCAAGTTCTGCGCGTTCTACCGGCGCCCGAAACATCTCGAAGGCTACGTGCTCTCCTTCGAGGAGATCGGCCGCAAGATCGAAGAAGTGAAGGCGCTGGGCGGCGTGCAGATCCTGATGCAGGGCGGGCACAACCCCTACATCCCGTTCGAGTGGTACCTCGACCTGCTGCGCTACATCAAGCGCAACCACCCGATTCACATCCACGCCTTCTCGCCCTCGGAGGTCGATTTCTTCGCCGGGCGCTTCGGGATGTCGATCGACGATGTCCTGAAGCAGCTGGTGCGCGCCGGACTCGATTCGATTCCGGGCGGCGGCGGCGAGATCCTGGTGCAGGAAGTGCGCGACCGGGTCGCCAGGAAGAAAGCCGGCGCCGATCGCTGGCTCGAGGTCATGGAGGTGGCGCATCGCCAGGGCCTGAAGACCAGCGTCACCATGATGTACGGCCTGGGCGAGTCGGACGCCGATCGCATCGAGCACCTGTTCCGGGTGCGCGACGTGCAGGCGAACACCGGCGGGTTCACCGCGTTCATCTGCTGGCCGCTGCAGCCCGAGCACACCGAGCTGGAGCACCTGGGCAAGACCGACGCCGTGACCTATTTGCGCACCCAGGCGATCGCCCGTATCGTGCTCGGCAACCTGCCCAACATCCAGGCCTCGTGGGTGACCATGGGGCCGAAGATCGGCCAGGCCGCCCTGCGCTTCGGCGCCAACGACTTTGGCTCGCTCATGATGGAGGAGAACGTGGTTTCCGCCGCTGGCACGACCTGGCGCATGACGTTGCCCGAGATGCAGCGCCTCATCGCCGATGCGGGCTACGTCCCCAGGAAGCGTCGCCAGGACTACAGCTTGCTGTCGGAAGCCGCCTAGCTTATGGCTGACCGCTGATGGCTGATGTCCTGATCCTCGTCGGCTCCGAGAGCGACAAGCCCCGCATCGAGCCGGCGTTCGAGGTCCTCACCAAGGCCGGTGTGAGCTACGAATTCCACGCCTCCTCGGCGCACCGCGCGCCGGAACGGACCAGCGAGATCGTCAAGGGCGCCAAGGCGCGCGGCTGCCGCGTGCTGATCTGCGGGGCGGGGCTCTCCGCCGCGCTGCCGGGCTTCGCGGCGGCGCTCACCGATCTCCCCGTCATCGGTGTCCCCTTTGCCGTGGGCCCTTTGAACGGACTCGACGCTCTGCTCGCCACCGTCCAGGTACCGGCCGGCGTGCCCGTGGCCACCGTCGGCATCGACAACGCCAAGAACGCGGCGCACCTCGCGCTGCGGATCCTGCAGCGATGAGCGGCTTGCGCATCGGGATCGGGTACGATTCGCACCGCTTCATCGCGGGGCGGCCGCTCGTGCTGGGCGGCGTCACCATCCCCTACGACCGCGGGCTCGACGGCTGGTCCGACGCCGACGCGGCGGCCCACGCCCTGACCGACGCGATCCTCGGCGCCGCCACCCTGGGCGACATCGGGCAGCTGTTTCCGCCCGACAACCCCAAGTGGAAGGACGCCAGCTCGATCGATCTGCTGCGCCGGGCCAGCCTCAAGGCCGCCGAGGTCGGGTTCTCGCTCGCCCACGCCGACATCACCATCATCGCCGAGGCGCCCAAGCTCGCGCCCTACGTGGACGAGATGCGCGAGAAGCTCGCCGACGCCGCGATCGCCGGGTTTTCGAACCTCTCGGTGAAGGCGAAGACCAACGAAGGGATGGGCTTCATCGGGCGGGGCGAGGGCATCGCGGTGATCGCGGTGGCGTTGCTCGAGGAGGCGCGGACCTGACCGAGCTGCTGCGCTTCCTCGAGTCGCTTCCCCCGGTTCCGTTGTACGCCATCATCGGTTGCTTCGCCGCCATCGAGAACGTCTTCCCGCCCGCTCCCGCCGACGTCGCCATCGCGCTGGGCGCGTTTCTCGCGGGGCGCGGCACGCTCGACCCCTGGGCGGTGTTCGGGGTGACCTGGGTCGGCAACGTGGGCAGCGCGGCGCTGGTGTACGCGGTGGGCCGGCGCTACGGCCGGGCCTTCTTCGCCGGGCGGATCGGCCGGCGCCTGCTGTCGGAGCGCACCCTGGCGCACATCGCCGAGGCGTACGCCCGCCACGGCACCTGGGGCATCTTCGTCTCCCGCCTGCTGCCAGTGTGGCGCGCCGTGGTGCCGCCGTTCGCCGGCGTGGCGGGTGTCCCCGCGGCCCGCGCCATTCTCCCCATGGCGCTGGCGTCGGCCCTGTGGTACGGGGCGCTCATCTGGCTCGTCACCACCATCGGCACCAACTTCGAGGTCGTCACGCACGCTCTTGCCCGAGCCAACCTGGTGCTCGGAATCGTCGCCGTCCTGCTCCTGCTCTTGTTCATCCGATGGACCTACCGTCGGCTGAAGCGCTGAGCCGGGCGTTCCGGCTGGAGCAGTTCCGCGACTACCTCGCGCTCGAGGCGGGGTCGAGCCGCCATACGGTCGAGAGCTATGGGCGCGACGTACGGCGCCTGGCGGCGCACGCCGCCACGGTGGGGGTCGAGCGGCCCGATGCCCTCACCGCCATCCAGCTGCGCGAGTTCGTCTATGCCCTGAAGGACCTCGGCCTCTCCCCGGCGACGATCCACCGCCAGATCTCCGCCATCCGGACCTATTTTCGCTTCCTCGTGGGGGAGGGCCATGCGGCTCGCAATCCGAGTGAGCGGCTCGAGTCGCCCAAGCGTTGGCGCACTCTCCCGGTCGTCCTCACCAATCACGAGATCGACCGGCTGCTCGGCACCCCCACGCCCGACGCGCCGCTCGGCATCCGCGATCGCGCGCTGCTCGAGTTCGCCTACGCCACCGGGGCCCGCGTCTCGGAGATCGTGGGCGTGCACCTGCAGGACGTCATGTACGAAGAGGGCATCGTCCGCCTCTTCGGCAAGGGTGCGAAGCAGCGCCTGGTTCCCGTCGGTCGCCGCGCGCTGGGCGCGGTCGCCATGTATGCGCGCGAGATCCGGCCC
>JBGQHV010000178.1:0-6659 GCA_041498155.1 Gemmatimonadota bacterium
GCGCGAGCGCGTACGTCTTCCCGCCGGCCCGCAGCCCCCGCTGCATCGACGCGATGAACCCGACCTGCGGCTCCCAGGTGGTGCGATCGGGATAGCGCCGCTTCACGCGCAGCAGCTCCTGATCCTCCATCCAGAGCGACAGCGCCCGCTCGACCCCGCCACGGTCGCCCGGCACCACCCGATGCGCCTCGAGGCGCGCCGGCCCGACGAGCGACCAGCGCCGCGTCCGCTCCGGCTCGGGCGTTCGCGTCCGCTCCTCGAGCAGCGCCTGCTTCAGATAGCGGGCGGGAATCCCGACGTCGTTCCCGAGGGCGACGAGCTCCGCTTCGGTGAGCCCTTCGCCAATGTCGCGCTCGCCGGTCTGGAGCTCCGCCGCGCGCTGAATGATGCGATCGAGGGCTTCCCGGCTGATGAGCTCGCCCGCCATGCCTACGTCCGAACCTTGTCCTTGCTGGGGACCGGGGGCAGGGCGTCGCCCGCCCCCGCCGCTCGGGCCGGGAGGGCGGGGACAACGCTATCGGCGCGCCGGCCCGCTACCGCGTCGAGCACCCCCCGGAAAAGATCGAGCGGGATGGGGAAGATCGTGGTCGAATTGTTCTCGGAGGCGATCTCCGTCACCGTCTGCAGGTAGCGCAGCTGGATCGCGCACGGCTCCCGGCCGATCACCGCCGCGGCCTGCGCCAGCTTCTCGGAGGCCTGCAGCTCGCCCTCGGCGTTGATCACCTTGGCGCGCCGCTCCCGCTCGGCCTCCGCCTGGCGGGCCATCGCCCGCTTCATCTCGGGCGGCAGGTCGACGTCCTTCACCTCCACCGCCGACACTTCGATGCCCCAGTCCTCGGCGCGCTGGTCGATGATCTTCTTGAGGATCGCGTTGATCTTCTCGCGGTTCGCCAGCAGCTCGTCGAGCTCGGTTTCACCCAGCACCGAGCGCAGCGTCGTCTGGGCAAGCTGGCTCGTGGCGTAGAGGTAGTTCTCCACGCCGATCACCGCCTTGACCGGGTCCACTACCCGCATGTACAGCACCGCGTTCACCTTGATCGAGATGTTGTCGCGGGTGATCACGTCCTGCGGCGGGATATCGAGGGCCATGACCCGCATGGAGACCTTCTGCATGCGCGCGAACAGCGGCGGCAGGTAGATCAGCCCCGGCCCTTTGGCGCCCCAGGAGCGGCCCAGGAAGAAATAGACCGCGCGCTCGTATTCGCGCAGCACCCGGAGCCCCGAGAACAGATAGAGGCCGAGCCCGGCCATGATACCAAGGAAGAAGTCGCCCATACGGTCCTCTCAGGCCGGGAAAGCTTCCACGATCACGGCGAGGCCCTGCCCGCCGCCGATGCACGCCGATCCCAGGCCGTAGCGCTTGCCCGCGCGGCGCAGCGCGTGCAGCAGGTGCAGCGTGATGCGCGTCCCGCTCGCGGCCAGCGGATGCCCGATCGCGATGGCGCCACCGTGCACGTTGGTCTTCGCGCGGTCCAGCCCCAGCTCCTTCTCCACCGCGAGGTACTGCGGGGCGAACGCTTCGTTGACCTCCACGAGGTCCATCTGCGCGAGGGTCATCCCCGCCTTCTGGAGTGCCTTGCGCGCCGCAGGGGCCGGGCCGATGCCCATGTATTTCGGCTCGACACCGACGACACCCCAGGCGACCAGGCGTCCCAGCGGCTTCAGGCCGTGGGCTTTGGCGTACGCCTCACCGGCGATCACAGTCGCCGCCGCGCCGTCGGAGATGCCCGAGGCATTGCCCGCCGTGACGAGACCATCCGACTTGAAGTAGGGCTTGAGCGCCGCGAGGCCTTCGAGGGTCGTCTCGGGCCGCATGTGCTCGTCGGCGCGGAATTCCACCGTCTGCCCCTTCTTCTTCAGCGGCACCGGGATCACCTCATCGGTGAAGACACAGTCGTCCCAGGCTTGCTTGGCGCGCTGCTGGGATCCGACCGCGACCTCGTCCACCTCCCGGCGGGTGAGCTTGTACTTGTCGGCGAGGTTTTCGGCGGTTTCAGCCATGGAGAGGCCGCACTGCGGGTCCTTCAATGACTCCCACAGGAGATCCTCGAGTGGGGCGGGGCCGAGCCGGAGTCCCCAGCGCGCGCCGCGCACCACGTGCGGCGCCTGGCTCATCGATTCGCCGCCCCCGGCGAGCACCGCCTCCGCCTCACCCAGCATGATGAGCTGCGCACCCTGGGTGATGGCTTCGAAGCCCGACCCGCACAGCCGGTTCACCGTGACCGCGGGCGTCTCGATCGGCAGCCCGGCCTTGAGGGCGACGTGACGCGCCATGTAGATGGCGTCGGTCGAGGTCTGCAGGGCGTTGCCGAACACGGTATGCGCGATGTCGGCGGCCGGCACCCCGGACCGCTCGATGGCATGGCGCGCGGCGATGGCGCCGAGGTCGATCGCGGAAAGATCCTTCAGGGAGCCGCCGAAGGCGCCGAAGCCCGTGCGGACTCCCGAGAGAAACACGACGTCGGTTTGACTGCCCTGGGTCTTCATACTGCGGCTCCGCTCAGGAGAACGCGGAATATAGCCTAGGGCTGGGGACTCCGGCCGCGTCGGCGCGTCCACAGGAGGTAGGCGGGCGTCCCCACCAGCACGATCCCAATGCCGGCGAGAGCCTGGACCGGCCGGGCGGCGATCGTGTTGGCCACGATGGCGAGCGCGGCCAGGATAAACAGCGCCGGGGTGAGCGGATACCCGGGCACACGGTAGGGGCGCGGGGCGTCGGGGCGTCGGCGGCGCAAGATGAAGACGCTGGCGGCGGCCAGCGCGGCGAACAACCAGCTCGCGAACACCACATAGGTGAGGAGCTGCTCGAAACTGCCCCACAGGGCGAGCAGCGCCGCCCACACGCCGCCGGCGGCGATCGCGACGGCCGGCGTGCCGAAGCGCGGATGGACGTCCCCCAGCTGGCGGAAGAACACCCCGTCCCGAGCCATGGCGAAGTACATGCGCGGGCCGGTCAGCGCGAGCCCGTTGGCGGCGCTGAACACCGAAACGAGCACCGCGGCGCTGACGAACTTCGCCGGCACCGGTCCGAACAGCGCGCGGACGGTGTCCGCCGCGACGCGCTGCGAGCCCGCGACCCCGTCGGGACCGATGGCGGCCAGGTACCCGATGTTGGCGAGCACATAGAGGAGCACCAGCGCGGCCGTGCCGATGATGATGCCGCGGGCGAAGGTGCGCTGCGGGTCGAGGGCTTCGCCCGCGGAATTCGTCACGTTGATCCAGCCCTCGTAGGCCCAGAGCACGCCGAGCAGCGCGACGCCCGCCCCCGAGAGGAGGCCGCCCGAGCCGAGCGAGATCCCGAGAATGGCGATCGCGAGAATCGCCGCCACCTTCACCGCCGTGCTCCAGTTCTGCACCGTGGCCGCGTGCCGCACGCCGCGGATGTTCACCGCGGACACGGCGACGATCATGAGCACCGCCAGGAGCTTGCGGCCCAGCGGTCCGAGCGGCATGAGCTCGCCGGCGTAGTTGGAAAACGCCACCGCCAGGGTGGCGGTCGAGCCGGTGTTGATGGCGAGAAACAGAGTCCAGCCGAGGAGAAATGCCGGAAAGCGTCCAAATGCTTCGCGCACATAGGTGTAAGAGCCGCCGGCGTCGGGATAGAGCGTCCCCAGCTCGGCGAACGTCAGAGCGCCCAACAGGGAGCAGATCCCGCCCACGAGCCAGACGAGGAGGGCCACGCCGGGATCGCCGGCGGTATTGCGCAGCACCGTCCCGGGGACGAGCCAGATCCCGGAGCCGATCACCGTCCCGATTACCACCAGGACGAGGTCGCCCTGGCGCAGCGAGCGGGTCAGCTCGCGCGGCGCGCTCAATGGCCCGCCGCCATGCCGTCCTTGCGGGGATCGGAGCCCGCCGCGTAGCCCCGCGGCAGGCGTACGATCGCCTGTGCGCCGCCGAAGGCGATGGTGGAATCGGGGACGATGACGTGGCCCAGCGCCGCGAGCCGGCGGCGCACGTCGTCACCGATCGCCGGCTCGAGCGCGACGCGCAGCCCGTCGAAATGGCGGAAGCGGGGAGCGTCGATCGCATCCTGCAGATCCATGCCGAACACCAGCAGGTTCAAGAGGAACTGCAGGTGGCCCTGGGGCTGCATCGAGCCGCCCATCACGCCGAACGACATCCAGGGCTGCTCGACGCCCGAAGAATCGGACTTCGTGACGAAGCCGGGGATCAAGGTGTGAAACGGCCGTTTGCCCGGCGCCACCGTGTTGGGAAGTCCCGGCTCGAGCGTGAACCCCGCGCCCCGGTCCTGCAGCGCGAAGCCCGTGCCCGGCACGACGACGCCCGACCCGAACAGATCGAACAGCGAGTTGATGAACGACACCATGTTGCCCGCCGAATCGGCGACGGTGAGATAGATCGTCTCGCTCGCGGTGAGCGGCTTTCCGGGCTGGGGCCGGTCCGCGGCGCGGGTGCTGTCGATGAGCGCGCGGCGGGCGGCGGCGTAGGCGTCGGAGAAGAACGCGGTCGGCGGCACCGTCATCGCGCGCGGCTCGCCCACGTACCGCGCCAGGTCGGCGTACGCCAGCTTCTTCGTCTCGATCAGGAGATGGAGGTACGCGGCGGAATTGTGGCCCAGGGCGCGCAGGTCGAATGGCTCGAGCATCCGCAGCATCTCGAGCACCGCCAGTCCCTGATTGTTTGGTGGGAGCTCCCAGACGCGGTACCCGTGGAACGGGGCGGAAATCGGGTCGACCCACTCGGGGTGGTGCTCCCTGAGATCCTCGAGTGTCAGGTAGCCGCCCAGCGCGCGCACGCGCGCCACGATCCGCTGGCCGAGGTCTCCGCCGTACAGGGCGGCCGGGCCCTGGGCGGCGATCTCCCGGAAGCTCCGGGCCAGGTCGGGATTGCGAAACCACTCGCCGGCCCGCGGCGCTCGCGTGCCGTCCACCAGAAACGTCGCGCGCGCGCCGGAATCCGCGGCGAGCTTCGCCGCCTGATCGGCCCAGTCGCGCGCGATGATCGGCGTGACGGGGAATCCCTCTTCCGCGTAGTCGATCGCCGGCTGCAGCGCCTGGGCGAGGGTGATCGTGCCGTACCGTGACAGCAGGGCGTCCCAGCCCGACAGCGCCCCCGGCACGGTGACGTCCTCGACCGTTTCCTGGGGCATCGACCGATTGCCGCGCGACAGCAGCGCCTCGCGCGTCATCAAGCGGCCGGCGCGTCCGCTGGCATTCAGGGCGATCAGCCGGTGTTCCTTGGCAACCCAGACGAGCGCGAACATGTCGCCGCCGATGCCGGTCATCATCGGCTCGACGACGTTGAGTACGGCGGCGGCGGTCACCGCGGCATCGAACGCGTTCCCACCTCGCTCGAGCACCGCGAGGCCGGCGGCGGTCGCGAGCGGCTGGCTCGTGGCGATCATGCCGTGCGGGGCGTAGACCGTCGACCGGTGGGCCATGGTCGAGGGGCGCTGGGACTGGGCCTGCACGGGGGCGCTCGACACGGCCAACACAAGCAGTACAAGACGGCGCATACGATTCACGTGGTCGCTTTGCCTTCCAGGTGGCGGGTGACGGCCTCAGCCGCGGCGCGCGTCGAGGTCGTGCCCCCAACGTCGGGCGTGCGGGCGCCGGCGGCAAGCGCAGCGCGCACCGCCCGCTCCAGGGCGCGGGCCGCGTCGGGGTGGCCCAGCTGCTCGAACATCAGGGCGCCGGTGAGAATCGCCGCCATCGGGTTGGCGACGCCCTTGCCGGCGAGTGGCGGCGCGGAGCCGTGCACTGGCTCGAACAGCCCGGCCCGGCCCGGGTGGAGGTTGGCACTGGCGGCGAGCCCCAGCCCGCCCACCAGCCCCGCCCCCAGATCGGAGAGGATATCGCCGTAGAGGTTGTTCGTGACGATCACCTGGAACCGCTCCGGCTCGCGCACCATTTCCATGGCGAGCGCGTCGACGAAGCGGTGCTCCGCCTGAATGCCGCCGTACTCGGCGGCGACCGCCTTGAACCGCTCCTGCCAGATGCGATGCGCCGGCACGGCGTTCGACTTGTCGCTCATCGTCACGCGCGTCTTGCCGTGGGCCTTCGCCCATGCGAACGCCGCTCGGATGATGCGATCGACGCCCTTCGCGGTGTTGACCTCCTCGGCGATGTACTCGTCGCCCGAGATCCGGCCCCTGCCGAGGTACACACCTTCCGTGTTCTCCCGGAAGATCACGAAGTCGATCTGACCGCCCGACCGCCCGACCGCCCGGAGAGGGGTCAGGTCGGGATGCAGCAGCTGCACCGGCCGGAAATTGATGTACAGGTCGAGCCGGAACCGGAGCCCCAGCAGGATGTCGCGCGCATGCTCGTTGCCGGGAACGCGCGGGTCGCCGATGGCGCCGAGGAAGATCGCGTCCACGTTGTCGCGCAGGTGGGCGAAGGCGGCGTCGGGGAGCGTCTCCCCGGTCGCGAGGTAGTGGTCGGCGGAGTAGGGCAGCCGTTCCCAGTCGAGCCCGAAGCCCTCCGCGGCGGCGGCCCGCTCGAGCACCGGGATCGCGGCTTCGATCACCTCGGGGCCGATGCCGTCGCCCGGGATGACCGCGACGCGATGCCGCGTCACTCGAAGCCCGTGGCGCGCCCGCAGCCGATGCAGTACGCCCAGCCCACGTCCACCTCGCTGCCGCACGCCGGGCACTTGAGCTCCCCCGACGGCGGCTGCCCGCAGTGGGGACAGAA
>JBGQHV010000179.1:0-6595 GCA_041498155.1 Gemmatimonadota bacterium
GTGCCGGCGCGCGGCCATGGGCCCGACCAGGGGGCCGACGTCGTCCCGGGGGATCGTCATAGCCGGGGAGCTAGGGGTTTCAGGTTGCCCGTTGGCGGCGTCCTGTCGCTTTCCGTCCCGACCGTGCCGGCGACGTGCGTCAACGACGCAGCCGCGAGGCGCGCCTCAAATCAGCGGTCCCCGAGACCGGGCGTGAGCCCGCCGTGCCCTGAACACGGCGGGCTCGCGTCGTTCTTGGCATGTCGCCAGCAGCAGCAAGTGGTCTATCAGGGAGGTGGCCTATGGCAGCGCGAGCAGATCCGGCAGACCCGGTTCGAAATGTCGAGTGGACGCTCGACAGAAATTGGCAGTCAGCGCTATGGGAGCAACTCGTGATCGGTTGTACGGAAACGAAGGGGAACAATTGATGAAGTCAACGAGATTCGGCGCACGACGGCGCTTCGCCGCCGTTCTCGCCGGGGTCACCCTGGTCGCATCGTTCGGCGTCATCGCCGTTCAGGCGACGCCATCCAGCTTCGTCGAGCTCGACGGCAACGTCATCTCGAATGGAACCGGCACGTACGACTGGGCCAACAGCGGCGCCCTGACGACGACCGGCGGGACCTATTCCCGGGCCGGGACAGGCGGCATCTTCAATGGCGGCCACTTCAACGGCAACACGACGCCGCCCACGGCACCGACGGAGACCGCCACTGCCGCGGCCGATGCCTCGATCGCCGACGCCGAGTTCAAGGTCGATCCTCTCTCGGTCGACGTGACCGGCTGCGGGACCGGCGACCCGACGGCCTACACCGGCGCCGGTAGCGAAACCAACGGCGACATCCTTTCGACCGACACGTTCGGCACTGCGAGCATCCCGAACAAAGACGACCTGTCGAACGTCTACGCGGTCGCCCATCTCAGCGGCGCCGTGAACGAGGTCTTCTTCGGCGCCGAGCGGGTGATCAACAACGGCGACAGCCACATCGACTTCGAGTTCCTCCAGTCGAAGGTCTCGATCCCGAACGCCTGCTCGGGCTCGTTCACCGGTAACCGGACCCAGGGCGACTTCCTCCTGGCGGTCGACTTCACGACCGGCGGGACGCTTGGTGGCACGACGCTCTACAAGTGGCAGTGCGACACCGTCTTCGACCTCACCCACAACGGCAACGTCTGCAACCCGGTCAAGAAGAGCCAGGCCCACTACGAGTCGACTGGCACGAGCGCCGTCGTCATCAAGGTCAACGACGCTTCGATCGGCACGATCGGCTGCGGCGGCTGGGTCTGCCGGAATCCTGACGGGACGCCGACGACGTCGATTGCCCAGAACGAGCTGATGGAAGGCGGGATCGATCTCGCCCAGCTCGGCTTCACCGGCTGCGTCAGCACGTTCCTGCCGCACACCCGCTCCTCGCAGTCCTTCACGGCGGTCCTCAAGGACTTCGAGATCATCCCGTTCGACACCTGCAAGAGCCCAACCGTCACCACGACGATCGTGCCGGCGGGTCCCCTCGCGATCGGCGCGACCGCTCACGACACAGCCACGATCCACGACGCCACCGCCAGTGCCGGCGGCACGATCAGCTACAACCTCTACAGCAACAACGACTGCACCGGGCTGCTGGCTGATCTGACCCCGACGGTCAACACCGTCGTCAACGGTGTCGCGCCGGACTCGAAGACGTTCACCTTCAACAACGCCGGGACGTTCTACTTCTACGCTGAGTACAGCGGCGATGCCAGGAACAAGGGCCCGGTCAACAGCGGCTGCGCCGCCGAGCCCCTCGTAATCAATCCGAACACCCCGGCGGTCAGCACGACCATCGTGCCGGCTGGACCGGTCGCCCTCGGTACGGTCGCTCACGACACCGCGACGATCACCGGAGCGACGGCGACGGCCGGCGGCACGATCACGTACGCCCTGTACAGCAAGAACGACTGCACCGGGCTGCTGGCTGATCTCACCCCGACGGTCAACACCGTCGTCAACCACATCGCGCCCGACTCGAAGACGTTCACCTTCAACAACGCCGGGACGTTCTACTTCTACGCCGTCTACAGCGGCGATAACAACAACACCGGCCCGGTCAACAGCGGCTGCGCCGCTGAGCCGTACACGGTCAATCCGAACACCCCGGTACCCGACAGCATCCCGATCGTCCAGATCAAGGACACGCTCCACGTGACCGGCCTCACGGGCGATGCGACCGGCAACGTCCTGGTCGGTCTGTACACCAGCCCGACCTGCACGACGGGCCAGATCGGCTCGAACGACTCGTTCGCGGCGAGCACCAATGTCAACGGCACGCTGACGGCAGCGACGAGCTTCGTCGTTGTGACCGCGGGCACCTACTACTACAAGATCAGCTACGTCGGCGATAACAACAACACGGGCTTCACCTCGTGTGCTGAGAACGTTGGCGTCACGATCACTTCATTGCCCTGACCCACTGAAGTAGCGGGCGGACCTCCCGCCCGCGACATGAAGAGGCCGGCCCCCCCGATCGGGAGGCCGGCCTCGACGTTTAGACGAGTGAGCTCAGCTGACTGCGAATGTGCAGCTCGCGACCGTGCTGAACCCATGATGGCGGCTCTTCTGGAATGTCACGCTGCTGGTCCCGGCGGCGTACGAATGCCAAGTGACGGTGGTGGTCCCTGCGGCGTCCGCCTGGAGGTTCCAGCTGGTCGTCCCCATCGAGTCGTGGATGAGCACGTTGACAATCGCGTAGGCGCCGAGAGCGGTTCCCACGAGGGTGTAGTCCGCTCCAACAGCAACCGGGCTGGGCGTCGCAGAGCACGACCCAGTGGCGGTAGTCGTGTTGCCGCCCTTGGCCGCGAACGCGGAACCGGCGATCAGTCCGACCACGAGTAGGGCGATCAGGGCGGCCTCGAGGGCCGCACCCGCTGTGTGCTTGAAGATCCTGTTCACGATGACATCCACCTCCGTGGCCAGCCGGGAGCGGTCTTCCGGCACTTCGGCAGCCCGGCTGACTGGTAGGTTCCAGTCCCGTGGCTTTGCGTCCCCGGCTCACACCGGGTTTGCCTTTGTCGGTGTCGGGCGCGCTCAACGGGCTGCCCGACGGCGGCGTGGGCGTAAGCCTCGAAGGATGGGGATCGCGCCCTAGCTGCTGGGGGACAACCTAGGGCAATTCGTGGCGCCCCATCAATGGCGTCATGGTACCAGCGCTCGTCCAATCAGTCCTCCGCCGTCTGGACTAGACCTCCCCGCAAGGTGACAGACTGCCGGAAGACGGCCATGCCCGGTGCCTGCCGGCACCTCTTCGTCGGGGGGCCAACGCACCGCAGACGCAGATCCTCGGCGGAGGATGTCACCGCGAGCGCCGCTGCTCTGACGGTCAGTCCGAGACGCTGAAGCTCGCGACCCCTTCGGTCCGCCAGCGGCCGTTGGCGGCGAAGTAGCCGACCTCGGCGCTGCACGCCGCCGGCCCGCTCGCCCCGTCCGAGCTGGAGCCGAGCGTCAGAGTCACCCGGCCCTTGGTGTCGAGGGGAGCCCAAAGGCTGAGCACGCCGTCGCCGGCCCGAGTGCAGGCGACATGGACCCAGGATCCGGCCTCGACGTTGGTCGTCGCCACAGTGGCGGGCGCCCCGAAGCCTGTGTTACGGATCGTGACGGAGACGGGCTGCAAGCCAGCCTGGGCGGAACCGGCGATGCCGCCCGACTGGCTCGCGCCGGCGGCAGTCATCGCGGCGATCCAGACGAGCATGGCGACAAGCAGCGCCTCGAGCGCGACAAGGCTTACGTGCCGGAATGTCGCGGCTCCCGCAGCACCCGCCCGCATTGCGCCTCCCTGCTCACCACGCGGCCCGCACTCTTGGGCTCGCCATCGGATCGTCAGGCGCGGTCGAGCGCGCCGGTATGGGCGGTTCGTCCGGTGCCTCCCACCAGAGGTCCATGGCGGACCGCACCGGACCGGCTGTGACCGTTCTGCTCCGGTCGGGCCCGGTGCCGGGCGACACCGCAATGCGATTCAGCCCAGGGCGCTCCCGGGCGTCGTCGCGTGGACACCAACATGGCCGAGCCCCCGATCGGCAAGCGCCGTGCGCAGCTGGTCC
This sequence comes from Gemmatimonadota bacterium, assembly GCA_041498155.1. Lineage (GTDB taxonomy): Bacteria > Gemmatimonadota > Gemmatimonadetes > Gemmatimonadales > GWC2-71-9 > DASTHG01. The sequence continues at coordinate 4,054 of JBGQHV010000179.1, forward strand.
GGGGTGCTCGCGAGGACCGGGAACGTGCCGTAGCGCATCGGGGCGACGTCGCTGACGCCGAGGAATTCGACGGCCATCGCGGCCGCGCTCGCCACCGAGTTGAGACCTTCCGCGCCCCTTCGCTCGCCGACCAGCGCGATCCGTACTGTAGCCCGACGCGACGTTGGCAGAGGGCGGCAGAGGGAGGACGCGTCGTGTCGACTGCGGCCCTCGTCGCGCCCGGCGTTGCGGCAACCGGCGAGCTCCGCGGACAGTGCCTGGTCGGCCCTCATTCGCGGCCTCATCGAACGCGGCCTGGCCGCCTCTGGCTCGTCATCAGCAGGGACCAAGGGCCTGATGAGAGCGGTCCGCGAGCCACTCCATTGTTTTCCCGGCGCGCGATGCCACTTGACGTAGTACCAAAGGACTAGGACACTTCAGGTCTTGGTCGCGCCGGTCGGGGGGCCACGAGCGCACCAGTGTCGATGCCTTCGGAGAGGGCCGTGCTGCTCGGTCGGCGCGGCCGCAATCCGAAGTCGGGTGATGCCGATCCGGGAATATCAGACTTTGCCGGGGGGCAAGGGGTTGCAGGTTGCCGTTCGAGAGCGCGTCGCTCGAATCCGGCGCTCGACTCTCTTCGACCTCGGTGCCCCGCGATTTCGCCAGGCACCATCCGAATTTGCGGTCCCCGAGACCGTGCGTGAGCCCGCCGTGCCCTGAACACGGCGGGCTCTCGTCTCTTCTTGGCGTGTCACGACCGGCTCAGCGCTCCGGGGAGGACGCAAATGCGAGTCCGCAGGCCGGATCCGACTACGTCGGTCTTGTAGTCGGCTTCATCTCAATGCCGGAGGGCAGGTGAATTGAAGGGACGTCCTACACGACGCGCCCAACGGACAAGACCCAGACAAGAGTGACGGTCAGCAGGATCTCGATGGCGGGAAAGCGGCGTGGAGGAAACGATGAAATCGACTGATCCGACCACTGGCGGCGCACGCCACGCGGGACCCAGCCCCGTCGAGCGGTATCGTCGCGGCTTGTCCGCGGCACTGATGGTCGTTGTCCAGGCGACGTTCATCGCCAGCACGGTCCTGCTCGCGCCGATCGCCGTGGCGCCGGTCACCGCGGCGGCGACGTCGGCGACCCTTAACCAATGTGCGAACGGTAAGAACGGTGGGCCGCGGCTCGCGTGTACCGGCAACCAGTGGCAGAACGGCAACATCAACGGCAACAACTCCCAGTATTCCGAAGGTGATTCCGTTCCCTTCCAGGCGCCCATCACGGTCGCCGCGGCCAGTGCCACCCACCATATCTGGATCCAGTTCGACAACACGAAGGCTTCCAAGCACGCCTACGACTACCTGACGACCTGGAACAGGACCGAGACCGGCGACCCGGTCTCTGGCACCGGCGTCCCGAGTTCGCCCGTCTCCACCCTTGCGATCACCACCCCCAGCAACGTCTTTTGTGGGACGGGTTTCTCGGGCGGGCCCCCGGTGTCGCCCGGCAACTTCGAGCTGTATGGCCCGGGCACTCTGACCGCGATGTCATACACGCAGCCCGATGGGAGCAGCGGGATCCCGGCGAACTGCACCGGCGACCAGTCGGTGACGATCCAACTTACGTTCTCGACCTCCGCCGGCGCGGATCTCGTGCTCGTCTGGGGCGGCCACATCGCGAGCCAGGCGAACTGGGGCGTCGGCACAAGCGCGATCAATATCAGCGGCTCGCCGTACCACCAGCGGGTCCTTCAGGTCGACACCTCCACGATCGGCAACCAGGACCGATCGCTCAAGGCGTCGGCTGTCCTCATTCCGCCGACGATCGTCACGCAGGTCAGCAGCTCAACCGTGACCGTCGGCCAGTCCGTGACCGACCTTGCCACGGTCAGCGGAGCGGCCGGTACTCCGTCCGGGACCGTGACGTTCTTCCTCTGCACCGGTGTGTGTCCAAGCAGTTCGACCGGCGGAACGCAGGTGGGAAGCCCCGTCACCCTCGACAATTCCGGACAGGCGACGTCTGATCCGGTGAATACGTCGAGCAGCCACCTTGCCGCGGGAACCTACTGCTTCCGCGTCACCTATACGCCTTCCGCTAACGCGCAGTACACGAGCGGGACGGAAACGAACGGCACGACCGAGTGCTTCACCGTCCAGGCCCCCAACCTGACCCTGACCAAGGTCCATGACGCGGCCAGCGTCAACGCCGGCTCGCCGATCGGCTTCACGATCACCCTCGCCAATGCCGGTCCGGGCGACGCCACGGGCGCGGCCATCAGCGACAACCTGCCGGGTGGGGCCAGCCCCTTCGTCCACTGGGTCGTCGCCTCGCAGAGCGGGGGCGCCAGCTGTGCGATCAGCGGGGCCGACGGGAGCCAGGCCCTGGCCTGCGGTCCGATCACCCTGACGAGCGGCAGCAGCATCGTCGTCCACGTGACGGCCGCCACCGTCTTCGCCAACTGCGGGACCTACGACAACACCGCCAACTTCACGACGACCAACGACGGCAGCGGCCCGGCCTCCGCCTCGGAGGACGTCAACTGCTCGAGCCTGACCCTCGACAAGAA
>JBGQHV010000180.1:0-6529 GCA_041498155.1 Gemmatimonadota bacterium
AGAATCGCCATTTCGAAGAAGATGATGAAGAAGATCAGCATGCTCATCCCGTGGATCGTCAGGATGCGGTAGAACCAATCCGCGGGGAGCAGGTGCACCGCCTGCCAGCGGGTCAGGAGCACCAGGATCGCGGCGATGCCACCGATGAGCAGCGCGACCGTCGCAGCGACGGCGTTGGCCTTGATGAGCGCTTCGGCCGAGGCATTGACCTTGAGGCCGGTGCGCGGACAGGTGCGGAAGGCGGACGGCATGGCGGCGGCGGTCATGGAGCGTCTCCCGGGGCGACCGGAGCCCCCGTGGAATCGACGACGAGCAGCTTGCCGACCATCGTGTGATGGCCGATGCCGCAGAACTCATCGCACACGATGCGGAAATCACCCGCGTCCGTGGGCACGACGCGCAGCGCGTAGTCGTAGCCCGGCACGACCTGGAAGTTGATGTTGACCGGATTGAGATTGAACCCGTGGTTCACGTCGAGTGACGACATATGCAGCGTGTACTCGACGCCCTTCTGGAGCTTCAGGATCGGCGTCCACCGCCACATTTGGGCGAGCAGATACACGTCGCTCCCCGGCGGCGGGGCGACGATCGGAAACCCCGCTTCCTCGCCGACCTTGTACTGGTTGATGAACTCCTGCACCCGCTGGTAGTAGCGCGTGGGGTCGACGGTGTGACGGATGCCGGACGGGTTCTGCTCCCCCTTCAGGTGCCACAGCGGCATCATGGCGAACAGCACGAGGCACCAGGCGAACGCGACCGTCACCCAGATGCGCTCGGCGCCGTGCACCGGGGTCCACCATATGCGCGGCGGGGAATCGAGACCGGTGTGCATGAGATGGGTGTCCTCGGATCAGGGAAGGGGGTCGGGCTTGAGGGACAGGATCTCGTACAGTCCCCACCCGGTGTAGAACACGACCATGATCAGGATGCTCACCGCGAGGAGCAGGAACGGTTTGTCGAGCAGGCGCTGGATCAGCGGGATGTCGCTGTCGTCGTCATGCGTCTGGGGTTGCTCAGCCACAATCGGCTCCTTTCCACGAAGGCACAGTTCGCTGCGGCGCTCACGCCGGTGTGGCGGCGCTCTCTAACAGCTCGGCGATCGTCGTTTCGCGGAAGAACTCCGCCACGCGCTCGGCGACGTTCTTCCAGCGGGTATGGGCGGCGCACGCCGCCCGGTCGCTGCAATGCGGACGTCCCAACAGGCAATGGCGCGCCTCCCCGAGGCTGCCGAAGGGCGCGACCACCTGAACCACATACAACCGGTCCGGCACGACCGCCAGTCGGAATCCGCCCGACTTGCCGCGGGTCGAGAGCAGCACGCCCTCACGGACGAGCGCATGGACGATCTTCGAGAGGTAGTTTCGGGGGATGCGCAGCACCCGCGCCATCTCGCTCACCTGCACGAGGCGGTCGTCGCCGTGCTCGGCGACATAGAGCACGGCTCGCAGTGCGTATTCGGCGGTCTGGGAGAGCATAATCTTGTCTTCATCATGATAAGGTGATAATTTGTCGTCGGCAAGAGGGAGGCGAGGAGTCGGCATGTCGCTGGTCGAAGGGGTGAAGCGCGGAGCGCGTCGGGCGCTGGCTTGGACCGACGCCGCCCTGAACCGCGTCTATGGCTGGCGCTACAACCCGCTGTATCACAGTGGGGCCCTCGTACTCGTGCTGTTCCTCGTACTGCTCGTCACCGGCGTCTACCTGCTGTTCGTCTACCACATCAGCGAGCCCTATGCTTCGGTCGTCCGGATCACCGGCCAGGCCTGGCTGGGGCGCTGGATGCGTGGCGTGCACCGCTATGCCTCGGATGCGGCCGTCATTGCGGCGGGCTTCCATGCGCTCCGCATGCTGGTGCAGGGGAGGAGCTGGGGGCCGCGCACCCTCGCCTGGATCTCCGGGCTCGTCCTGCTGGCCTGCGTGTTCGTGTGCGGGTGGACCGGGTTCGTCATGGTGTGGGATGTCCAGGGTCAGGTGTTGGCCCAGACCGGGGCGCGGATCTTCGATCTGCTCCCGATCTTCGGAGAGCCGATCAGCCGGGCCTTCACCGGCGAGCGCGCCCTGCCGGGTGCGTTCTTCTTCTTGAACTTGTTCGCGCATGTGGCGCTGCCAATCGGGCTTTTCATTCTCGTCTGGGTGCACGTGTCCCGCCTGGCGCGTCCCGGGCTGTTCCCGCCGCGCAGGCTCACCTGGTGGCTCACCGGTGCGCTCCTGGCACTGGCCATCCTCTGGCCAGTGGCCGTGACGCCGCCCGCTGATGCGTTCACGCTTCCGGGACGCGCCGCCTTCGACTGGTTCTACGCGTTCTGGATTCCGCTGGCCCGCGCCGTGTCCCCCGGAGCGATGTGGGGCATCAGCCTGGCGCTGACGGCGATCGCGCTCGCCATCCCGTGGGTCACGCGTCCCCGCATGGCGCGCCGTCCGCCAGCCTCGTCCGTGGACGAACGTCTGTGCACGGGGTGCGAGCAGTGCTATCTGGATTGTCCCTACGAGGCGATCGCCATGGTGGACCGGCTCGACGCGGTGCACACCGGGAAATCGGCCCTCGTGGCGCGCGTGGATCCTTCGTTGTGCGTGAGCTGCGGTCTGTGCGCGGGGTCGTGCGCCCCGATGGGGGTGGGACCCGCCGGCCGGACGGGCCGGGCGCAGCTCACGGTGGTGCGCGACTTCATCGCGGCGCGGCGGCCGGCAGCCCGGGACGTCGTGCTGGTGGCGTGCGACCGAGGAGCGGGAGGCGTGGCGGCCGCGGCGGAGTTTGAGGGCGCCCGGGTCTACCCGGTGACCTGCGGGGGAAACCTCCATACCTCGGTGGTGGAGTTCCTCCTGCGGGCGGGCGCCGGGGGTGTGCTGATCGTGTCCTGCCCGCCGCGCGATTGCTGGAACCGGGAAGGGCCCAAGTGGCTCGAGGAGCGGTTGTTTCACGAACGGGAGGCGGAGCTGCGCGACCGGGTGGATCGCCGGCGTGTGCGACTGGTGCACGCGGCCGCGGGTGAGCGGGCCCTGGTGCGCAGCGCGTTGGCGACGTTCCGCGCCGAGGTCGCCGAGCTCGAGATGGCGATGGGGGAATCCGACATCGACCTGGAGCGCCTCTGCGAGCTAGCGGAAGCCGGGGTCGAGGAGTCCCCATGACCGCAGCGGTGCGTGGACTGTTTGGCGTGCTGGGCGGGTTTGGCGTGCTGGCTTTGCTCCGGGTCACGTCGTTCGCGCCGTACACGGCGGAGCGCGATGTGGGCGCGATCGTGCGCCTCGCCTGGCGGGCGCGGGGCGAGCGGGTCCGCGATTGTCGCCGCCGCACACCGGAAGAGCTGGCGAAGCTCCCGGCGCACATGCGGCAGGAGGAAGTGTGCGAGGGCCGTATCCTGCCCTACCGGCTGGTGGTGGACATGGACGGCGCTGTAGCGGTGAACCAGCTGATCCGCGGAGCGGGCGCGCGCGAGGACCGGCCGCTCTACGTGTTCCAGGATCTGGTGGTCTCGCCGGGGACGCACCGCGTCGCCGTGACCTTCACGCGGGAAGGGGCGCCGCCGGCGGACACCTCGACGGCGGCGGGCGCCCTCACCACCCCCGCGCGGCTGACGCTCGATACGGTGGTCACGCTCGGATCCCGTCGCGTGGTGCTGGTCACGTATGATGAAGAGCGGGAACAGCTGGTGGTACGCGATGGTTCTGTGCGCTAGAACAACGGACCGTCCAACACCATGAGGATGCCGTCATGATCACCGATGCTCCGACCGATGCGCCCACGACCGAGCGGGTCGTGACCGTCGCCTGCCAGTTCTGCTCCACGCTCAACCGTGTGGCGCTCCACCGTGTGTCACAGGGGCCGAAATGCGGGTCATGCGGCCGGCCCATTTTGCTCGATCGTCCGTTGCATGTCTCCGATGAGACATTCCAGCAGGTGCTGAGCGGCACGGACATTCCGGTGCTGGTGGACTTCTATGCCGACTGGTGCGGCCCATGCAAGATGATGTCGCCGATCCTGGACGAGCTGGCTCACGATCGTCTGGGAGAAGTGCTGGTGCTGAAGCTCGACACCGATCGGAATCCCGTGACACCAAGTGGATTCGGCATCCGCGGCATCCCCACCATGATCGTGTTCGACCACGGCCGTGAAACGGCGCGCCAAACGGGTGCCGCGCCGCGCGTCCAGATCGACACGCTCCTCGCTCCCTCGCAGCCGCAGTAACCTCGCGGCAGGGCCGGCGGTATCTTGGTCGCATGACCGGGAACCTGCCCAGTCGGTACGATTCGGCCGATGAGCCCCTCGACGAGGTGCCGTCGTCGTCCGAGCGCTCGCGCAGCGTCGCCCTGATCCTCGGAGTCCTAGGCGGTGTGTTTGGCTTCCATCGCTTTTACGCAGGCCGTCCCCAGAGCGGTGTGTTCATGGCGCTCACGCTCGGCGGCATGGGCATGTGGTGGCTCTACGACATGGTGATGATCCTGGCCGGGGAGTTCCAGGACGGCGGCGGGTTCCGCATCCGCAACTGGAATGTGACCGAAACGGCCGGGATGCCGGCCGTCAATTCGGAGACCGTGTCCTTACTGCTCCAGCACATGGAGCAGTTGCAGCAGCAAGTCGGGGATCTCGCCGAGCGGTTGGATTTCGCCGAGCGGCTGCTGACACAGCAGCGCGACCGGGAGCGGCTCTCGAAGGGGAGCTGAACCCTATTCCGGTTGCCCCTCCTCCAGCAGTCGCTGGAACCGCACATCATCACGCAGCGACGCGACCTCGGGTGTACCGCGCACCAGCTGCAGGAACCAGAAGAACGGGAACCGGCGTCGCGCCTGTTCGAGCAGCGCGATCGCGGCGTCGCGCGCCCCGAGCTGCGTGAGCGTGATCGCTGCCGAGAGGAGGGCCACGCCGCGGCCGTCCTGACGCAGCAGCTCGACGTCGCGCAGCGCGGCCGCGGTATCGTGGAGGACGGCGGCCAGCGTGGCTTGGGCCACCAGGCCCCAGAGGGGGTCATCCCCACGGGACGCGGAATCGGCAGCGGCGGCATCGACTCGCGCCCCGGCGGTATCGCCGGCCAGCAAGTGCACCTGAACGGCGCGCGCGTAGAAGTAGGGAGTCGGCTCCACGGCAATCGCGCTGTCGACCAACCGTTGCGCCTCGTCCAGCCGCCCCTCGACCAGCCGGACGCGACTCAGCTCACCGAGCGAAACCGCGCGCAGCGGCTCCAGTGCCAGCGCGCGCTCGAACGCAGATCCGGCCTCCCCCGGGCGCCCAGCTCCCTCCAACGCGAATCCGAGCGCGTGCCACGCCTCGGCGTCCTTCGGGTCGAGCGTCACCGCTCTTTGGAGTGCGGGAATGCTCGCGGCCAGTGACGGGCCGGTGAACGTGAGCACGGTGCCGCGGGCCATCCAGGCGTCACCCGAGGTCGAATCGAGGCGCAGGGCTCGGTCGGTCGCGGCGATCCCGCGCGCGATGAGGCTATCCTGGGGGACGCCGGGGAGAGTCCATTCCCAGATCGGGAAGAGCAAGTACGCCTTGGCCAGACGCGCCCACGCCTGGGTGAACCCCGGATCGGCCTCGGCCGCGCGGGTGTACTCTTCGACGGCCCGGCGGGCCGCGGGCGCGCGCCGTTGGGCGATGAAGAAGTTGCCGCGCAAGTAGTGGTCATACGCCACCGTGCTGCGCGTGGGGCGTACGGCGACGGCCGCGCGCTCGGCCGGCAGCAATCTGCCGGCGATGGCCGTCACGACGGCTTGCGAGATGTCCTGTTCGATCGCCAGCAGGTTCGAATCGCTGCGATCGAATTGCTGGGTCCACAGCTGCAGTCCGGTAGCCGCGCGGAGGAGCTCGACGCTGACGACGAGCTGGTTGCTCACGCGACGAATGCTGCCGCTCACCAGATGCGCGACGCCGAGGGCGCGTCCCAGGGCCGCGGACTGGACGCCCGAGGAGTCCCGGTAGCGCCGCACGGCGAAGCGTGACGCAACGCGCAGCCGCTCGATCTGGCCCAGACGCGCGATGATGTCCTCCGTGAGTCCGTCGGCCAGGTAGGCGTCGTCGGAATCGCGCGAGCTGTTCTCGAAATAGAGGACCGCGACGGTGTTGGGCACCGGTGCGGTCGCCCTTGGGGCGATGCGGCACGGCGGCGCCGAGCCGTCGGGGCACTGGGCGAAAAGGACCGATGGTCGGAGGGCCGGAGCGGCGAAGAGCAGCACCGCGAGGCGGATTACCATCCGTCTCATTGCTCCAGTTTCGCTACCGCGGCTCGTGCCTCTGTCACGCGGGGCTGCAGCTCGGCATCGGCGCTCGACCACAAGGCGATGAAGTTTCGATAGGCACGGATGGCCGCGGCCGTGTCGCTGCGCTGCACGGCGATCTCCCCCCGCTGCTCCTCCGCCCGTCCCCGGAACAGGATCCCGATGGGCCCCACGGTCTCGTACAAACGCTGGGCCGCCACCTCGAAGTCCCCAGCCCGGCGGTCGAGGTCGGACAGCACCAGGGCGAGATACGGCGTCGGGAAGAACTCCTCGATATCGCGCGTCTCGATCCACGAGGCGTTGCCCCGGGCCAGGCCGCGTCGGG
>JBGQHV010000181.1:0-6417 GCA_041498155.1 Gemmatimonadota bacterium
ATCCGGGATCGCAATACGGTTCAGACGCTGTATCACACGACGGCGACGCTCGGCCCGCCGCCACGCTGATCCCGATCAGGGGCCCGCTCGGGCCTCCAATCGATAGCGGCCGCTCTGGGGATTGCTGTTGAGGTCCACCCCGGCGGTGACCGTCAGAAGATATCTCCCAGGCGTCAGCGTCATGCTGATCGCCGAGCAGAAATTGCGGCTGGCGGCGTTCACGTCGTTGTTCTGCGCCAGCTGCAGCCCAGTCGAATCCGCCAGCGTCAGGATGGTGTTCACGTTCAGCGCGAAGCGACAGAATGCCCCCTGCCAGCCGGTCGTCGCGAAGGTGTACTGCCCGGTTTGAGGAATCGTGACCCGAAACAGATCGGTGAGGTCGGTGCCCTGCGTGAGCGTCGCGTGGGCATAACCGCCCACTACGAGTCGATTGGCCGCTGGGGCCGTGTTGTTCACTTCAGTTTCCGTGGGAAGCCCGATCGAGAAGAACGCGACGCCGCCGGCGCTCGCCGAGACGGCCACCGGGGTCGGCGTCACGGTGCCGCCGAGCGCTCCCCAGCGCCGTCCAGGCACGCCGATCAAGCCGTCGCTGTCTTCGTCCTCCCCGGCGAAGACGTAATATGAGCCTGTGGCCAGGCCGTTGAACGTGAACGACCCGCCGCCGCCGGTGGGCTGCGTGGCGACGAGAACACCGGTCGAGGCATCGTACAGGCGGGCGTAGAGCTGCGCGGGTGGCGCGAGGGTCTGGGTAAGGCTGTTTCGCGCGTTCACGATGCCCGCGCCGTATTGTGCGTCGGCACCCGGTGATCCCGCATCGAGCGCATAATCGGTGAGTCGTGCTCGCAGCTGCGCGCTCGTGAGGCCGGGATTGGCGGCCAGGAGCAGCGCTGCCACGCCGCTCACATGCGGCGTGGCCTGCGACGTGCCGCCGTAGTAGGCGTAATTGGGTGAGCACGGATTGACCGTGAAGTTGCAGGTCGCGGACAAAATGAGGAAACTGGCATCGTTGCCCAGGTCTCCACCCGGGGCCGCGATCCCCGCTGTTCCAGCGTAGTTGGAGTAGGACGCCAGCAGGCCGTCGGCAGCCACCGCCGACACCGCCAGCGCCTCGGGATAGGCGGCCGGACAAAACGGCGCCGTCGCACTGTTGTTTCCGGCCGCCGCGATCACCAACGCGTTGGCGTTCGTCGCCGCAATGACCGCGTCGTGAAGGACATCCGGCCCGGAGGACGGGCAGCCCCCGCCCAGGCTGACGTTGATGACGCGCGCAGCGCTGGGCGCCTGAACGAACCCGCCGACACCGTTCGAGGCGGGAAGACCGGCCGCATACAGGATCCCCTGCGCCACGTCGAAGGAGGTGCCGCCCAGAAGGCCGAGCACTCGCACCGGACGAATGCTCACAGTCCAGTTCACTCCGGTCACGATCAGGCCGTCATTGCCGACGGCCCCGATCGTCCCAGCCACGTGCAACCCGTGGCCACCGATGGAGAAGTGTCCCATGAGGCAGGTGTTCGCCTGATCCGGGATGAAATCATCCGGAATCGTCGGATCCGGATCGTAGCCATTCCCATCGTCTGCGTTGTCGATCGTTCCCCCGGCGCAGAGACTGTCCGGATCCATCGAGACGAAGTCGTATCCATCATTCGTCAGATTCGCGGCGACCGCCGGGTGGTCGAAGCGGATGCCATTGTCGACTACTGCCACCAGCACGCTGGCGCTCCCGGTCGTGATGCTCCACGCCCGCGGCAGGTCGATCATCGTGTAGTTCCACGATTGGTCCGGGTAGGCAAGATCATTGGGGATCGTGTCGCCGGCGGTTCGCGTGCGGTCTGCCACGAAGATGCGGCGGTCGCGCTCGACGGCGGCCACCCCCGGATCGGCGCGCAGCAGGCTCGCGATTGAATCGAGCAGCTCCGGCCGCGCGACGCGCACGCGCGCGGCGAGGATCGCGGGCGAGACGTCGCGAACCCGCAGCTGTCCGGCCGCCTCGCGGGTCGTGAGGCGCGAGCGGATGGCCGCTAGGACCGCCTGGGCGGTCACCGGGGAGGCCATGGCGACCGCGCCGGCGCGTGGAGCGCCGAGCGGCGCGGGACGGAACGTCACGATCAGGTCGCGCGCCGTGAATCTCGGTTGTGCACTCATGCCGGCACCTGGCGCCACGACAGTGTTCGCGAACGCGCCACCCCCGCCGCTGGCTCGGGCGGGTGCGGTCAGAAATCCGTTCGTCACCGTCACCGTGCCAGTGAGGCTGCCTGCTGCGGCGAGGACGGACGTCGCGGTGAACGCGAGGGCCGGCGGAGTCAATCCGGTGACCGACGCCTGCGCGGATTGGGACCCCGCCCCACTCCCCAGCGTCCAACTGATTGAGGCTAACCCTTGCGCTGTCGTCACCGACGACGGAGCCGACACCGTGCCGCCGCCGCCCGTGACCTGCCAGTCTACGCTGACCCCGCCGACCGGGTGGTTGCCAGGCGCCTGCACCGAAGCCACGAGCGGCTGCGGCAAGGCGGCGCTCGCCCCTCCGGTTTGCTGGTCGCCGGAAGACACCGTGAGCTGACCGCTGGTGAGCGCCCCGGTGGCCGAGAAATCGGCGGCCGGCCCGGGCACGCCTGGGATCGTCGCTCGGAGCGTCTGTGCGCCCGCACCGACGGTGTAGCCGAGCGTCCAGGTAATCCGCGCATGGCCCAGGGCATCGGCGGGCGAGGTGCCCGCCGAGAGCGTGCCGGCACCTCCCGTCACCGTCCAGACGACGGACTGCCCTGCCGCTGGATTCCCCAACGCGTCGGTCACCACCGCGACCATCTGCTGGCCCAGCCCCTGCCCAACTTCGGCTTGCTGCCCGCTGCCAGAATCGGCGGAGATCTGCGCCGCAGTTCCTGCCAGTGCGACGGCTGCAAACGTCACCGGAGAGCCGGCCAGACCGGTGACCGACGCGGTCGCCGTGTCGCGGTCGACGCCGGCCGCTGGTCCTAGCGTCCAGGTGACGGAGGCATGCCCCTGGGCGTCGGTGAGCACCGAGGTGGCCGCGAGGTGGCCATCTCCCGCTTTCACGGCGAACGCAACCGCGACTCCGGCCACCGGATTGCCGCCGGCGTCGGTCGTCTTGACGGTGATTGGCTGCGGCAGCACCTGCGCCACCACCCCGCTCTGGTGGATTCCGGAGAACGCGGCAATGGCCGTCGCCTTGGCTGGGCCGGTGTTGTCCTTGCAACCGCCCCAGACCAGCAGGGCGGCGATCGCGATGGCAAGCAGACGGCGATTCATAGGCTCCTTTCGAACCTCGCTTCACAAGGTATTCGCTCCGGGGCGATGTCGAGAACCCTGGACGTCACGTGTCACTCGGTACCGAGGCGTCGTATCTCGGCTCCGGAACCGTGCGGCTGGAGGTGAGCTTGCATGCGAGCAAGATGATCCCGGTGACCACCATCGCAACGGAGAGGACCTGGCCCACGCTGAAGGGACCTAGCACCAGCCCCAGCTGCGCGTCGGGTTGCCGCGTGAACTCCAGCAGGAAACGGATGATGCCGTACCCGAGGAGGAACACGGCTGCGAGCATGCCGGGCCGATACCATCCCCGGGCGACGCCGCGACGCTCGAGAGCGCGGAGCACGAGGAAGAGGATCAGCCCCTCAGCGATCGCCTCATACAATTGCGAGGGATGCCGCGGGAGTTGTTGCGCGTCCGCCGGGAACACCATCGCCCACGGCACGGTGGTAACGCGGCCATAGAGCTCCCCGTTGATGAAGTTGCCGACACGCCCAAAGAAGAGCCCCGGTGTGCCGGCCAGCGCCAGCGTGTCGGCCACCTGCCAGAACGGGACGTGGTGGACACGCGCGAACACCACACACGCTGTCGTCATCCCGATCAGGGCGCCGTGGAACGAGAGCCCGCCGTGCCAAATCCGCGCGAATTCGACTGGGTTCTGGAGATAGTGTCTCGGCTCGTACACGATGGCGTACAGGAGCCGGGCCCCGATTAGCATCCCAGCCACGAGGTAGCCGATCAGGGCGTCGAGCTCACGCTGGGTCAGCAATATCACTCCGCGCTTGATCCGCGCTCGCACGATCCGGTAGCCCACGAGGTAGCCGAGGAAATACATGAGGCCATACCAGCGCACGGCGACCGGACCCAGGCGGAAGAGCACGGGCGGGATCCGCGGGTAGGGAATGGTCACGCGGAGTCCGCCGCCTCCCTCCCGGAAAAGCGGCGGCGCCGCCACAGGGTCAACGTAGTGACGTATCCCACGAGTGCCGCCAGCACCACGTCGCTCATGAAGTGGGCACCACTGGCGACTCGGGTGAGCGCGCATCCACCGGCGAGCGCGTACCAGAGAGCCCGGCCTTCGGGGAACAGACGGGCGAGTGCCGCCGCCGCCGCGAAGGCCACTGCCGCCTCACTGCTCGGCAGTCCGAGCTGGGCAGTCGAGAAGGGATGTTCGGACCAGGGTCGCAGCACATAGGCGCCATCGGTCAGACCGGGGCGCTCACGGCGGAACGCCAGCTTGAGGATCTCGGCGACGATCCCGCCGAGGGCGGCGGACCAGAACAGACGTGAGCCTCGGCGGGTTGCGCGCTGCAGCGTGTGCCGCACCCGCGGCACCCAGTCATGCAGGACGAGCGCCAGCGCCACGATTCCCCATAGTGGCAGGTACCCAGCGAGGCGCAGCATCCGACTCCAGCCGCGGTCGTAGATTCCAGAAAATGTGAAGTGGTGAAAGATCCACTGATCCGACACTAGCGCGATGAGAGACAGCGATATCAGGGTCGCCGCGAAGAGGATCTCGGGACCGGGCCGTAAGTGGTTGCGGTCAGTGGAGGTCATCCGGAGCGCTCTTGATCAGGACAGTGAATGCTGCCCAACACCCGTAGACGGGTATTGATGCAGCCGCAGAACGACGGGTGAGCGGAGAGCATGATCCAAGGCATGCCCCCGCTCCCGTGACGTCGTGCCAAGCGCCAGCCCCACTCAGAACCCCGCCGTTATCCTCGCGATGAAACTGCGCCCCATGCCGGGGTTGAGCGCGAGTGTCTTGAGGTGGCTCAGATAGTCCACCCAGTCCTGGTTGAGGGCGTTCCGCAGCTGGAAGTCGAATTCGACTGCCCGCCCGCCGGCCGTCGGCAAGGAGAACCCCGCGCCCACATTGACCAGAGTGTATTCCTTGGACTGGTAGCCCTGCCCTCCGAACGCGTCGGCGTAGAATACCGCCTCCGCCGGATCCATCCGGGTCTGCCGCGCGTTGGTCTCCCCACCCACGGAGAAGTACGGGCTGAAGAGACGGCCCCAGGACCGACCTTCGAGCCGGGCGGTGTAGGTCGCCCGGAAGGGAGGCATGGACGGCAGCGCTACGGTGGTCGACGTGTTCTGACCGTAGACGTAGTCAGCCGAGCCCTGGAGGTGCAGGTAGGTCGTGGGGTGGTATTCGAACTGCGCCTCGAATCCGCGCAGCACGGCGTCGCCTTGCGTGACATCGTAGATCTGCAGCCCGGAAGCCGTATCGATCTGATTCGCCGGCACCGTATAGATGAAGTTCCGGATCAGGTTGACGAAGCCGCCCACCTCGGCGACGGCCGACCCGGACTGGATCCGGAGACCGACATCGGTGTTCAGCGACGTCTCGGTCGTCAGGTTGGGGTTGCCGCGCTCGAAGGTGGACGTCGCTTCGTGCGGGCCGTTGGCGAAGAGGTCGAAGGTTGATGGCGAGCGGAACCCTCGTCCCACATTGAGTACCAGTGCCACAGGCTCCGTCACGTGGTACAACACACCCGCGTTGCCGGTGACCGAGCTCCAGTGAAGCGTGGCGGCCGGGTTGCCCAGGTCGGCATTGGCATCGACATCCAGGTGCCGGTAATCGTAGCGTGCCCCAAAAGAGAGATTCCAGCGTCCGACATCGGTCTGCTCGAAGACGTACAGAGCGGCGTCGGCAGCCTTGGAGTCGGGCTCGAGCAGCTCGACACCGAAGTTGGCGTCGGTGGTGTACTCACCCGAGAGACCGACGAGGCCGCTGAACGGCCCGATGGGCGAATGGTGCAGGCGGGCTTCGGTGGTGTACGACTTTTGTCGCATACCGAACGCCTCACTGGTGGTGGTCGCGTCCGCCCACTCGTGCCGCTGGTTGCGCTCGTACCCGGCGCCCCAGTCCAGGCGCGCCCCCCCGACGGGAATGGAGAGGTCGACGTGGCCCCGGTGGTCGTCGGTCCCGGCACGGCCCGTCGCTGTCGGGTCTTCGTCGGTCAAGTTGAGCCGGTCGTTGCGGTACGTGTACCGGCCGGTGAGGGAGCCCCAGCTGCCGCGGTACCCCAGAGTTCCGGACCCCCCGAGGTTGTGATACCCGCTGTTCCACAACGTGTAGCTCGGTGTGCGCACGTTCTCTGCAGTCCGCCCGGTGACCGAAGCGCGGTATCCGAAACCGCCGTTCGC
>JBGQHV010000182.1:0-6404 GCA_041498155.1 Gemmatimonadota bacterium
AGGGTCGCGAACGCGGTGTACGCGGCGATCAGCTCGATCGGATACACGCCACGGGCACCGATGTGAATCGCCGGGACGGGCGGGATCGGCGTCGTGATCCCGTAGCGCCGGGCTTCTCCGATGACGGTCTGCTCGCCCAGCGACATCCCCAGCTTGATCGTCGACAGGTTGCGGGACAGGAAGAGCGATTGCCGCATCGGGATTGGACCCTTGGTCGTCAGGTCGTAGTCCTGCGGGCTCCACAGCGAGCTGTCGGGCTGCAGCACCGGGTGATCGAGGGGCGAGTCATCCAGGATTTCGGTGACCGGGTGACCGGCCCGCACGGCCGCGGAATACACGAACGGCTTGAACGTGGACCCGGGCTGCCGCTGCGCCTGGGTGACGCGGTTGTATTTCGAATCAGCGAAGTCGCGCCCGCCGATCATCGCCCGGATGTAGCCGGTGCGGGCGTCGATGGCGAGCAACGCCCCCTGCAGGTACTTCGTGAACCCCCCGCTCTCTTCACCCTCACCCGCGCGCGACGACTCCAGGTAGTCTCGGTAGGTGGGGCGGTCCCATTTCCCGCCGGTGTACACCCCCGCCTCGATCGCGTCGAGCTGCGCCGACAGCGCCCGCTCGGCCGCTTCCTGCATGTCGAGGTCGAGCGTGGTGTAGATGCGCAGCCCCTTCTCGTAGAGATCGCGGCCGTAGCGGGGCTCGAGGTACTGGGTCCGCAGCCATTCGACGAAGTACGGTGCGACGTCGCCGTAGTTGGTGCGGGTGTTGGTGAGCACGAGCGGGTACGATTTCCACAGCTCGGTCTCGTCGGCGGAGAGAAAGCCCTGCGCCTGCATCAGCGCCAGTACGACGTTGCGGCGCCGCACCGCGCGGTCGGGGTGCAGTCGCGGGTTGTAAAACGACGGCGCCTTGGGAATCGCCGCCAGCGTAGCCGCTTCCGCCACGTTCAGATCGCGGGCCGACTTGCCGAAGTAGATCTGCGCCGCGGCCTCGACGCCGTGCGCCCCCGCCCCCAGATCGATCTGATTCAGATACATCTGGAGGATCGTGTCCTTGGGGAAGTTGTGCTCGATCTCGATCGCGACGCGCGCTTCCTTGAGCTTGCGCGTGAGCTGCTTCTCGTGGGTGATCTGCTCGGGGAAGATGTTGCGGGCGAGCTGCATCGTGATCGTCGAAAAGCCCTGAGCGTAGCTCAGCGAGGTGAGATCCGCCCTGAGTGCGCCCGGAATGCGCCAGTAGTCGATGCCGTGGTGCTGGTAGAACCGCTTGTCCTCGGTGGCCAGAAACGCCGAGCGCACCCAGACCGGAATCTCGCGCAGCGGCAGCACGGTGCGGCGCTCGAGGCCGAGCTCCGTGATGAGCCGACCGTCGGCCGCATAGATCTTGGAGGTCTGCTGCGGGACGGAATTAGTCCCCATGAGGCGAGCGATCGTGGGGCAGCGCTCGTTCGCGCACACGCGTGACCAGGCGCCCCAGGAGAACCCGACGCCCAGCATGACCACGAGCGCCACCCCGCCGGCCACGCCGCGACGGGTGAGCATCGTGTCCCACGACAATTGCGGCTTGAGAATCGCGAAGCGGCCCATCGCGGTACAACCTAGCGGCACGCCTCGGCGCTTGCCAGCGTCCGCCGGCGCTCTTACGATTCGCGCCCATGTCGGGTCTGCTCGCGGAGCTGCAGTGGCGCGGTCTCGTGCACGAGGCGACGCCCGGTCTCGAGGAACACCTCGAGCGCCAGCGGCCCGTCACCGCCTACTGCGGGTTCGATCCCACCGCCCCGAGCCTCCAGCTCGGCAACCTGGTCCCGCTGATGCTGCTGCTCCACCTGCAGCGGGCGGGCCACCGCCCCATCGTGCTGATGGGCGGCGGTACCGGACTGATCGGTGATCCATCGGGCAAGCGGACCGAGCGTCCGCTGCTCGCCCCGGAAGCGCTGCGCGCCAACCTCGAGCGCCAACGGGCCCAGATGGGGCGCTTCCTCGAGTTTACGAACGAGGGCGCGCAGCTGGTGGACAACGCCGACTGGCTCGTGCCCGAGCGGCTGGTGGACTTTCTGCGAGACGTGGGGAAGCACTTCACGATCAACGTGATGCTGCAGAAGGAATCGGTGAAGGCGCGGCTCGAGGCCGGGCTTTCATTCACCGAGTTCAGCTACATGCTGCTGCAGGCCTACGATTACCTCACCCTGCACCGCGATCGAGGCTGCACGCTCCAGGTGGGTGGCTCGGACCAGTGGGGCAACATCACGGCGGGGGTCGAGCTGGTGCGGCGGGCGGCGGGCGCCGAAGTCCACGGACTCGTGGCCCCGCTCATCACGACGGCGTCCGGCGCCAAGTTCGGGAAATCGGAATCCGGCGCGATCTATCTGGACGCGACGCTCACGTCGCCGTACCGGTTCTACCAGTTCTGGGTGAACGCGGACGATCGCGACGTCGGAACCTACCTGCGGCTCTTCTCGCTGCGGCCCAAGGACGGTTCGGAGGGCATCGATCCCCTGCTGACGACGCACGCCAAGGATCCGGCGAAGCGCGCGGCGCAGCGCTCCCTCGCCAAGGAGATGACGGAGCGCGTACACGGCACGGGTGTCGCGGAATCCGTCGTCGCCGCGGCCGCGATCCTGTTCGGCGAATGGGACCCGCTCCACGCTCAGGCGGGCGCCTTCGACGTGCTGGCGCAGGAGATTCCGACCGCCGCCCTGACCGGCGACCAGGTGACGCTCGTGGACGCCGTGGTGGCCACCGGCCTCGCCAAGTCCAAGAGCGAGGCCCGGCGGCAGATCGAGCAGGGGGGTGTGTACCTCAACCAGGAGCGGGAGGGGGACCCCAACCGGATCCTGCAGTCCGCCGACTGGCTGGCGGGAGGGAACCTGCTGCTGCGGAAAGGAAAGAAGGACTACGCGCTGCTGCGGCGTGCCACGGGCTAGGGGATTACCGCAGCCCCGCCAGCACGTCGAGCACCTTCTCCATCTCCTCCACGGTGTTGTAGCAATGCGGTGACAGCCGGATCGCGCCCTCGCGCAGGGAGCACACGATCCGCGCGCGTTTGATGGCGTGATACGCCTCCACCGGCTGGTCCGGCGCGACGCAGAGAATGGCGGACCGATGGCGCTCGTCGCGCGGTGAGACGACCCGCATCCCGCGCGCATCCGCCCACTTCAGCATCGGCTCGTGCAGGCTGCGGGTCACTTCCGCGATCTCCGCGATGCCGATCTCCAGCAGCAGCTCCACCGACTGGCTGAACCCGTAGAAGTCCTGGTAGGGCAGCGTGATCATTTCGAAGCGGCGGGCGTCGGCACGGAAGGTCGGGTTGTACTCGGTGAGGCGGGAGAAATCGTCGGTCCCTTCGAACGCCATCCAGCCCGTCATGGCCGGCTCGAGCGTCGGGATCAGCTCCTTGCGCACGTACACGAAGCCCGATCCCCACGGCGAGAGCAGCCATTTCTGGCCGCCGCACGCCAGGATGTCCACCGGCGTCTCGCGCACGTCGAGCACCGAGTTCCCCACGCCCTGAATGCCGTCCACGACGAGATACGTGCCGTTGGCGCGGGCGGCCGCCGAGAGCTTCTTGAGATCGGCGCGGAAGCCGTTGGAGAACTGCACGAAGGACACCGCGAGGACTTTCACGCGCGGATCGCGTAAGGCGCTCAGCAGGAAGTCCTCATCGGGCCAGCCTTCGCTCGTGCACGGAGCGAGCGTCACCTCGATCCCCTGTTTGCGGAGCATCAGCCAGGGATAGACGTTGGCCGGGAACTCCCGGTCCGAGAGGATGACCCGGTCACCCGGCGTGAGCGGCAGCGCGCGGGCGGCCAGATTCAACCCGTAGCCGGTATTGGTGGCGAGCGCGATCTCCCCGGTGTCGGCGTTGATGAGGCGCGCCGCCGCGTCGCGCGCGGCCTGCAGCCCGGCGAACAGGTCGCGGTCGGGGAGCAGATGCGGCGCGGTCCGCTTGGCGTTGAAGGCATCCAGAATGCGACGGGTGCGCTCGGGGATGGGACCGATCGAGGCGTTGTTGAGATACACCGTCTCGGCGGTCCACGGGAACTCGCTCGCCCGCAGATGCCGCAGCGACTCCCGCAGCGCTTTGACCTTGGTGGGATGAAATGCCACGTCGGTCATGCGGTGCGCACCTCGAGGGCGTCGCGCAGACCGTCCCCCAGCAGATTGACGCCCAGAACGGTGAGGCCGATGGCGAGCCCGGGCACCAGGCTCACCCACGGCGCCACCCGCAGCAGATCCCGCCCGTCGGCGACCATCGCCCCCCACGAGGGCGTCGGCGGCCTCGCCCCCAGCCCGACGAAGGACAGCGCCGCCTCGGCCATGATCGCGCCGCCGATGCCGAGCGTGGCGATGACGATCACGGGCGCGAGCACCCCGGGGAGCAGGTGCCGCAGCAGAATGCGCGCGTCGCTCGCGCCCAGCGCCCGCGCCGCCTGGACGAAATCACGGGTGCGCAACCCCAGCACCTCGCCCCGCACGACGCGGGCGACGCCGGCCCACCCGACGAGGCCGATCACCACGAACACGACGGGGAGTGACGGATTCACCGCCGCGGCGATCGCAATGAGCAGCAGCAGCGACGGGAAGGCCAGCGTGACGTCGGCGAGGCGCATGATGCAGGCGTCGAGCCAGCGGCCGTAGTAGCCCGCCGCAAGGCCGAGGCTCACGCCGAGCAGGCCGGCCACGGTCTGGCTCACGAGGCCCACCGCGAGCGACAGGCGGGCGCCGAACAGCACGCGCGACAGCACATCGCGGCCCTGCACATCGGTGCCGAGCCAGAAGGTCCGCGACGGCGCGTGCAGACTGACGTCGAGCGAGCCGCGCAGCGGGTCGGCCGGGGCGATCCAGGGCGCGGCGAGAGCCCCGACGGTGAGGATCGTCACAATGGCGAGACCCATCAGGGCCCAGCGGTCGCGGGCGAGACGTCGCCAATGGCGTGGCGCTTGCATGGGGGACTCGACTACGTTACTCGGGACTCACACGACAAATCAAGCGGAACGTGGCACCACGGTGAAACCCGGAACTCGCTTCACCCTCGTGCTCGGGGGCGGCGGCATGAAGGGCCTGGCGCACGTGGGTGTGCTCGAGGCCCTGCTGGAGCGCGGCCTGAAGCCGTCGCACATCATCGGGTGCAGCGTCGGCTCGCTGGTGGGCGCCGCGTGGTCGGCGGGCAAGAGCATCCCCGAGCTGCGCGACATCGCCATCAATCTCAAGCGCAAAGACATCTTCCAGATCGCGCACGCCGACATGGCGTTCAAGCGCATGCGCTCCCCCGCCCTGTTCCGGCGCGAGCCGCTGGCGCTGCTCATCGACCGGCTGGTGGGGGCGGCGAGCTTCACCGAGCTGGACGTGCCGGTGATCATCAACACGGTCGACATCAACTCCGGGATGCAGGTGCTGTGGGGGCTGCCGGGGCTGGACGACATCCCGGTGAGCGAGGCGGTGTTCGGCTCGTGCGCCTTGCCGGGGTACCTCCCGCCCCACGAGATCCGCGGGCGCTATTTCGTGGACGGAGCGGTCATCGACAACCTGCCGATCGCGGCGGCCCGGGCGCTCGACGCCGAGCTGATCTTCGCGGTGGACGTCTCCGCCTCGAGCACGCTGCGGGAGGATACCCAGGACGACGGCTTCGCCGCGGTGTTCGGACGCGCCACCGAGATCGCGATGGGGTCGCTGCTCGAGCAGCGGCTGCGCTACTGGACCACCCCACCCGTCTACTACATCCACCCGCGGGTCGAGCACGTCTCGATGTTTTCGTTCGATCATCTGCGCGAGGTGGTGGAGGAAGGGCACCGCGCGACGTCGGAGGCGCTGGACCGCGTGGCCACCTGGCCCGCGCGCGGCGCCGACGGGGTGTACCCGCGGCGGCGGGTGGTGGTGCACGTCGAGCGCGACCGTTGTGTCGGCTGTGGCGCCTGTCTGTTCCAAGGGCCGCCCGGCCTCTTCGTGCTCGACAACGACGGCAAAGCGGTGGTGACCCAGCCCGAGCAGGAGTGGTCGCCGGCCGGCGGCTCCTTCATCCGTCACTGCCCCACGTACGCAATCAGCGCTCGGCCGATCCCCGATACGGCGGAGATGCGGAAGTCAGGCTAGCGACGCGTCGTTCCGCCGGAACTCGGCATCGATCCGCATCAAGTCCCGGCTCACTCGATCCCAATTGTAGTACGTCTCGACCGCCCGCCGCCCCGCGGCCCCCATACGGCGGCGCAGTGCCTCGTCCCCCAGCAGGCGGGTGATGCCCGCCGCGACCGCCGCCGGATCCTCCGGATCGACGAGAAGGCCCGTCTCGCCGTCGCGCACCGCGTCGGGCACTCCGCCGGAGCGCCCGCCCACCACCGCGATCCCGGAGGCCGAGGCCTCGACGAGGGAAATCCCGAACCCTTCCGCCAGCAGGTCGTGATAGCGCGACGC
>JBGQHV010000183.1:0-6333 GCA_041498155.1 Gemmatimonadota bacterium
CGAGAAGGACATCCCCAAAGACCGCGTCGGCTTCGGCTCGCGCGTCACGGTGCTGGACGTCGAAACGAAGGCGAGGGAGATCTACGCCCTCACCCTCGGGGAATTCGTCGAGGGAGACGACGCCGGCGGCGAGATTTCGGTATCGATGGCCTCGCCCCTCGGCAAGTCGCTCCTGAGCCACAAGGTGGGCGAAACCGTGGCCATCACGCTGCCCATGGGTAAGCGGAAACTGAAGATCGTGCAGCTCGTGACAGTGCACGAGCTGGCGCGGGGCGGGTAGCGCTACAGATCCACGTGGAACAGCATCGGGCCCTTCGGCTCCACCGACCCCACCCGCGGCTCGAGGCTCATCGCGACCCCCATCACCTTCCCCACCCCCTCCGGCATGTCCAGGGCGACCACCATCGGGGCCGAACGATCCATCGGCATCAACGCCGCCGTGCGCATCCCCCGCTCGGTCACGAACCACAGCTGGTAGGCTTCTCCCGGCGCGTTCGGCGCGAGATTGTGGCACGTCACGAGCCAGCGGTGCGAGATGCTGTCGGCGAAGATCGTGAGCTCTCCCGGCCGGCCGGCGGTGACGACCGGAATCGCGATCACGCGCGTGCCGGGCTGCCGCAGCAGCCCGAGGGTGTCCCGCGCTGCGGCGAGATCGGCCTGGAGCCTGATCGCCCGACGCCACAGAAATCCACTGCCCACGAGCCCCAGGACCAGCAGCGCCGCCGCTGCGAGCGGCCACGCCGGGCGGCGCGAAGCGAGCGCGCGCGCCAGGATCCGGGCTTTCAGCTCGGGGTCCGGCGTTCGTGGGGCGGCGGCCATGCCCAGCCAGTCGCTCATGCCGTCCAGTCCTTCAGGAATCGCAGACTCTCCTCCAGTTTCTGGTGCGCGAGCCGTAGACGCGTCTTGACCGTGCCGAGCGGAGCACCGGTCCGCCGCGCGATCTCCGAATGCGACAGTCCTTCGAAGTATGCGAGCAGCACGACCTGCCGCTGCTCCTCGGGCAGCGCGCCGACCGCCTGGTGCACGGCGCGATGGACCGGCCACCCGGGCACCGATGCTTCCGCGACGTCCGCTGTGGCCGCGGGATCCACGCCGTCCACCGTCCCGGCCCGCTCCACGCGCTCCACCTTTCGCCACCAGCGCCGGCGACGGCGCAGCAGGTCGAGCGCGCGATTGCGGGCGATGGACAGCACCCAGGGCGTCAGCGGGCCGCGCTGCGCATCGTGCTGGTCGATCCGGCGCCACACCTGCACGAATACGTCGCTCAACACCTCATCGGCTTCATCCGCATCGCCGAGGATGCGGTACGCGACCCCCAGCACCCAGGGCGAAAGCCGATCGTACAATTCCCCCAGCGCCGCCTCCTCGCGCGCGCGCAGGCGGCCGAGCAGGCTGCGTTCTTCCTCTAGAGTAAGACGCTGCGGGTGGGTCACGTAGATTCTCAAGCTACCGGCGCGCCGGAGGGAGCGCTTCGGTCCACCAGGGAAACGGCCAGAGCCAGCAGCAACAACGCCCCGAGCAGGATGACGTTAAGCGACTCCAGGACGTCCCGCAGGTGCGACCCCACGAAGGTGGGCGCGCTGAGGGTGATACAGATGAAGCTGCCCCACCACAGGACCCAGCGCCGCACCCGGCCCGGCGCGCCCGCGGGAAGGCGCCTCAACGTCCACCACACGAACGTGTAGGGCACGATCAGCACGACATAGTGGGCCTTCCAGGCCAGTGGATCCACCACGACTATGGCGCCCAACAGGATCGCGAGCTCAGCGGCGGTCCGGGGATCGCCCCAATCGCGCGGGTGGCGGCGGAAGCGCCAGGCGAGCACGAGCGCCGCGGCGAGCGCGGCGGCGGCGAACGCCCACTGCACGCCTCGCGCCGACCAGTCGGCGACGGCGTAGTGAACCGGGTCCCGCGCGCTCCCCGCTGCCGTCAGCGCGCGCTTCAGCGCGGCGGGGAACGACTGGTTCATGAAGTGCGGCGTGGGGTCGGCCGTCTCGCGTGCCGCCACCATCCGCCAGGTGCGCCAGTCCCGAAGCGCCCGCGCGGGTCCGAACACGGCCGACGGCAGCGCGATGTTCAGCAGCGCGAGGAACGCCGCCGTCCAGCCCAGCTCGCGCCAGGCGCGCTTGTAGAGCAAATAGGGCAGGAGGAGGATCGGGACGACCTTCGTGCTCGCGGCGACCGCGAGCGACAGCGCCCCCGCGGCGACGCGCCGCTCACGGAACAGCGTGAAGGCGAGCAGCACGAGAAACAGGATCTGGGCATTGATCTGCGTGTGCTGCACGTGCTCCTGAAACAGGCGCGCCGTCATGAGAAACGGCACCACGACGTCAGCCGAGCCGAAGGCCCGATGGTCGGCGTCGCGCGGCCAGAAGGTCGGTCCGGAATCCTCAGACGCGAGGAGGCGCGCCGACAGGCGGCAGCACCCCCAGATGGCGAGGACATCGCCGATCTGCCAGACCAGCAGGGCGAAGGTGGGTGAGAGTCTCGCCAGCAACGACACGCCCGCGCCGATGAAGAAGAAGAACGGCGGCCACGTGTTGAGGCGCAGGCTGTAGGGGTCGCCACCGGACAGCACGAGGTCGCCGACCTGCCCGTACCCTTCGAAGATCACTGCATGCTGCCGACCGAGCGACCGCACGATTTCGGCGACCGCCACCAGCAGGACCACCGAGTAGATCGCGAGCTGCGCGCGCCGCGTGGCGCGCTCGGTCGCGAGCCGCGGCCAGGGATCGCGCGGGAGCGGGAAACGCACGGCTAGTCGGTCTGACGATCCCGCACGAAGGACAACCGGCGGTGCGCCGCGTGCAATGCCGCTATCACCTGGGCGGGTTTCGCCCCCCGGGCGAAGATGAACCCGGGGTATCGGGACCCCTCGGGCCACGGCACCAGCTCCTGGCCCCGGTGCGCGGTAATGACGACATCCTCCACCCCGGGCACGGCCCGCGCCTCGTCCACACCACGGACCTCCCGGAGAATTCCCGCACCGGGCACCGGAATCATCATCACGCCGGCCGCCTGGGTCTCACGCGCGAGCGAGGCCGGCGCCATCCCCAGCGCTTCGCGAATCACCAGCTCCTCGAGCGTCGCTCCGTCCTGGAATCGCAGCGCCGCGCTGCAGCGCCCCCCGATCGGTCGCGCCGCCAGCTCGATGAGCCACGACCCGCGGTCGTTCCACCGCAGCTCGGCGTGCACCGGGCCACGCGTGAGCCCGATCGCCCGAGCGGCCCGAGCGGCAGTCTCCTCGAGCGCGCGCTGCGCGGCCTCGGGGAGCCGGGAAGGCGTCACGTAGATCGTCTCCTCGAAAAACGGCCCATCGAGCGGGTCTGGCTTGTCGAACAGGGCGAGTGCGTGGAGCCGCCCTCCGGAGAGCAAGCCTTCCAGGGCGACCTCGACGCCGGGGATGTACTCCTCGACGAGGAACACACCGGCGGCCTCCGTGCACGCCGCGGCATCGGGTTGGGCGAGAATCGCGGCGAGACGCCGTACGGCGTCGGTCAAC
This sequence comes from Gemmatimonadota bacterium, assembly GCA_041498155.1. Classification (GTDB taxonomy): domain Bacteria; phylum Gemmatimonadota; class Gemmatimonadetes; order Gemmatimonadales; family GWC2-71-9; genus DASTHG01. The sequence continues at coordinate 3,503 of JBGQHV010000183.1, forward strand.
TCGCGGGCGTCGTTCGCCCGGATTACGCCGCGTGAGGCCGACAGGCGAAGCGGCTTCACCACGCATGGGTACGTCTGGGCGCGGGCGATCCCATCGATGTCTTCGTCGAGCCGGTGCAGCCGAAACCGGGGAACCGGCACCCCCCGCTGCGCCATCAACTCGCGCTGGCGATGCTTGTCCCGGGCCGCTGCTACAGCGTCAACGGCGTTCCCGTCGAGACCAAGAGCGAGGCCGATCTGGGCTGCGACCACGACGGTGTCGTCGTCGACACCCAGCACCGCATCGACTGGGTATCGCGCGGCGAAGTCGCGAGCCTGCTCGGCCGCGCGCTCGGGTTCCGTAAAGGCCAGGGTGAGGAGCGCCTGAGGGCGCGACGCTTCGAAGGTGCTCGGCTGCTCGGACGCAACCGTGAGATCGACCTCCAGCCGGCGCGCCGCCTCCACGAACGCGGTGGTCCGGTACGTGGCGGTCGGGAGCAGCAGCAGGAGGCGAGGCAGGCTACTTCTTGGCGGAAGCGAAGTAGGGGTTGTCCCCGGAGGCGTGATCGGTGATGTCCACGATGCCCTTCACTTCCGGGATGTGCTCGGTGAGCATGCCTTCGATGCCCTGCCGCAGCGTCACGCTCGCCATGCCGCACCCCTGGCACCCCCCGCCCATGCGCAGCATCACGACGGCGTCCTGCACGTCGATCAGCTCGACGCGGCCGCCGTGACGGGCCACCATCGGGTTGACCTGTTGCTCGAACAGATCGTTCACGCGCTCGTAGAGCTCGTCGTCGGATTGGCGGGTGGACCCCGAGGCGGGAGCCTTTTCGACGACGGGCGGCGTCGCGGCGGCGAGCGCCTGCCGGATCGCGACGCCGACGGATTTCCCCACCACCTGCCAGGGATCCGCGGAGTCCTTCACGACCGTGACGAGATTGGTCGACACGATGACTTCGCTCACCCCCGGGATCGCATACAGCGCCTCGGCGAGCGGCGAGCCTTGCGCCTCGTCGCGTGACGCAAAGCGCCGCACACCCTGATAGACCGGTCGGTCCACCAGGAACTTACAGCGCTGCTGATCGACGGGCTCAGCGGTGATCCGGATCTCGGGGGCGGCCATAATCTCAGTATAAGGGACGGGGGAAGAGGGACGAGGGACGAGCCCCCTAACCGTCCCCTTTCCCTCGTCCCGCGTCCCTCATTTGCTTCGCCGCGGCGACCATATTGCGAAGCGACGGCACGGTTTCCTCCCAGCCGCGGGTCTTCAGCCCGCAATCGGGATTGACCCAGATCTGGTGCTCGTCGAGCACCTTTCGCAGCGCCTGGAGCGCGGTGACGATCTCCCCCACCGCGGGGACCCGGGGCGAGTGGATGTCGTACACGCCCGGCCCGATCTCGTTGGGATAGTGAAACTGCTCGAACGCCCGCAGCAGCTCCGACCCCGAGCGCGCATTCTCGATCGAGATGACGTCCGCATCCATCCGGGCGATCACCTGCATGACGTCGTTGAATTCGCTGTAGCACATGTGGGTATGGATCTGGGTCGCATCTCCCACTCCGCTCGTCGCGAGCCGGAACGCGTTCACCGCCCAGTCCTGATACGACGCCCACTCGGCGCGCCGCAGCGGCATCCCTTCCCGCAGCGCCGGCTCGTCGATTTGGATGATGCGGATCCCGGCGGCCTCGAGGTCGTGCACCTCTCCGCGGATCGCGAGCGCCAGCTGCTGCGCCGTATCACTCCGCGGCTGATCGTCGCGCACGAACGACCACTGCAGGATCGTCATCGGTCCTGTAAGCATGCCCTTCACGGGGCGGTTGGTCTTCGACTGCGCGAACGCCGACCAGCGCACCGTCATCGGTCCCGGGCGGGCCACGTCGCCGAAGATGATCGGCGGCTTCACATAGCGGGTGCCATAGGACTGCACCCACCCGTGCTCGGTGAACGCGAACCCGGCGAGCTGCTCGCCGAAGTACTCGACCATGTCGTTGCGCTCGAACTCGCCGTGCACCAGCACATCCAATCCGATGTCTTCCTGGAGGGTGAGCGTTTTCGTGATCTGTTCTTCAATGAAGCGCTCGTACTCGGCCTGGGATAGCTGACCGTCCGTGAACCGGCGTCGCGCCGCGCGCACTTCGGACGTCTGCGGAAAGGATCCGATCGTGGTCGTGGGGAACGGAGGCAGCTCGAGCTGCCGACGCCGGCGTTCGGTGTGGGGCGTCGCCCGTTTCAGGTCTCCGGCCTGCACGGCCGCGACGTGCTGGCGCACCACGGCGTTCAGGGTGAGCGGCGAGGCGCGGCGGCTGGCCGCGGCGCGCCGGCTCTCCGCGAGCTCCGCCTCCACCGCCCCCCGCCCATCGCGTAGCGCGCGCGTGAGGGTGGCCACTTCCTCGAGCTTCTGCGCGGCGAAGGCGAGCCAGGACTTGGGCTCGGGAGCGAGCCCGGTCTCGAGCGCGAGGTCGATCGGTACGTGGAGCAGCGAGCACGACGGCGCGACCCACAGGAGATCGGGGCCGACCTTGCGCTGCGCCCGCTCCAGCAGGGTGAGCGCCGCGTCCAGAACGGTGCGCCAGACGTTGCGACCGTCCACCACGCCCGCCGACAACACCCGCCCCGCCGGCCAACGCTCGAGCAGCGCGTCGAGCTGTCCCGGCGCGCGGACCAGATCCACGTGCAGTCCGTGCGTCGGCAGCGCGAGCGCCGTGGCGGCGTTCTCATCCAACCCGGCGAAGTAGGTCGCGAGCAGGATTTTCGCGCCGCCGGAGCGTTCCGCCAGAAAGCCGTAGGCCGCGCGGTAGCGCTCGAGCTCCGCCGGTGTGCGATCCAGCGCGAGACACGGCTCGTCCACC
>JBGQHV010000184.1:0-6258 GCA_041498155.1 Gemmatimonadota bacterium
GAGATCGTGGACTCGAGCGGCGCCGGGAGCATCGGCTACCTGCACCTGCGGGCCATGGGATCGGCCGACATCGCGCGCTGGGCGCGGGATTTCTATCCGGTGTTCAACCGGGCCGGCTTGATCATCGACGTGCGGCACAACCGGGGCGGGAACATCGACAGCTGGGTGCTCGAGAAACTGCTGCGCCGCGCGTGGTTCTACTGGCAGCCGCGGGTCGGCAGTCCCTACTGGAACATGCAGTGGGCGTTCCGCGGACACATGGTCGTGCTGTGCGACGCCTGGACGGCGTCGGACGGCGAAGCGTTCACCGAGGGGTTCCGCCGGCTCGGACTGGGCCGCGTGATCGGCACCCGCACCTGGGGCGGCGAGATCTGGCTCTCCTCGAGCAATGTGCTCGTGGACCGCGGCATCGCGACGGCGGCGGAGTTCGGGGTGTACGGACCCGAGGGGCAGTGGCTGATCGAGGGCCACGGCGTGGACCCGGACACGGTGGTGGACAACCTGCCGCACGCGACCTTCGGCGGGACCGACGCGCAGCTCGCGGCGGCGATCGCATATCTGCAAAAACAGATCCGGGAGCATCCGGTACCGGTGCCGCCGCCGCCGGCATATCCCCAGAAAGGGAGGCCCTGACGGCTAGAACTCGAGGCCGCGCAGGTAGTCGTAGCTCGCGCGGATGCTGGCGAGCGGGTCCGCCGGCTGATCGTGCTCGACGAAGTAGTGCTCGATCCCGGCGTCCCGGGCCCGCGCGAAGATCCGCTTCCAGTCGATGCTGCCCCGCCCCACGTCCACCATCACCTGCTCGGGCGCGACATCGGGGGAGGGCTTGGGCGCCATGTCCTTCACATGGACCAGCGGAAAGCGCCCCGGATAGCGGCTGAAGTAGACCAGCGGGTCGCCGCCGCCGAAGGTGATCCAGAACAGGTCGAGCTCGAGCCGGACCAGCGCCGGGTCGGTGTGCTCGAGCAGGAGGTCGTAGGGGAGCCGCCCGTCCAGCGGGACAAACTCGTAGCTGTGATTGTGATAGGCGAGCTGCAGCCCGGCGGCGCGGGCCGCGGCGGCAGCCTGGTTCAAGCGGTCGCCGATGCGACTCCAATCGTCCACGCTGCGGCGCCGCTCCTCCTGGATCCAGGCGCACACGATAAAGCGATGGCCGACGAGCGTCGCGGTGTGCAGCGTCGCATCCCAGCTGTTCTCGATCGCCTCGTAGGTCACGTGCGCTCCGGGGGCCGCGAGACCGTGGCGGTCGAGCGCGGCGCGCACGTCGGCGGGCGTGTGGTCGAAATAACCCGCGAACTCCACTTCCCGGTAGCCGATCGCGGCGATGCGGCCCAACGTGCCGTCGAAGTCCTGCCTGAGCAGGTCGCGGACGGTGTAGAGCTGCAGGCCGATGGGGCCTAGACGAGTTGGGGGACGGGGGACGAGGGACGAGGGACCGGTGCCCAACCCCGCGGCTCCGGCAGCAATCAGCTCCACGAACTCCCGCCGTGGCATTCCTCGTCCCTCGTTCATATCTCTCTCCTCCGCATCAGATCCACCGCGTACGCGCACGCCCGGGCCGTGAGCGCCATGTACGTGATCGATGGATTCTGGTTGGCCGAGGACGTCATGCAGGCCCCATCGGTCACGAAGAGGTTGGGAATGTCGTGGGCCTGGTTGTGCCCGTTCAGCACCGAGGTCTTCGGATCGCGACCCATGCGGGCGGTGCCCATTTCGTGGATCACCTTGCCGGGCGGATTGTGCTCGATGAACGGGGTGATGTCGCGTGCGCCGGCGGCGGCCAGCATCTCCGCCGCGGAGACGGACGCGTCGTTCATCAGGGCCCACTCGTTGTCGCCATACGCGCAATTGATGCGCAATGTCGGGATGCCCCAGGCGTCTTTCAGGCTCGAGTCGATCTCGACGTAGTTGTCGCGGTTCGGCAGGCATTCGCCGAAGCCGTAGAAGCTGAAGTGCCAGGGACCGGGATCCCGCAGCGCCCGCTTCCAATCGGCGCCGAAGCCGGGGAGATCGGTGCCCCGGCCCCAGCCCTCGCGCCCGGCGCCGCCCTGATAAGCGTAGCCCCGGAGGAACGACGATTTCGGCCTCCCGGGAAGATTGCGGAACCGCGGCAGGTAGATGCCGTTGGGCCGCCGGCCCACCGGCATCCGGTCGGCCGGGGCGTCGATCGTGCCGCGCGCCCCACCGCCCATGATGTGATCCATCAGGTTGCGGCCCAGCTCGCCGCTCGAGTTGGCGAGTCCCGCGGGGAATTCGCGGGTGGCCGAGTTGAGCAGCATGCGCGCGGATTCCAAGGTCGAGGCGCAGAGGAAGACGATGCGCCCGGAGAACTCGATGGCGTGCTTCGTCTCCCCGTCGATGACCCGCACCCCCGTGACGCGGCGGCGCGACGCGTCGTAGATCAGGCTGTGCACCACGCTGTGGGGCCGCAGCGTCAGTTTGCCGGTGAGTCGGGCAGCCGGCAGGGTGGCGTTGATCGAGCTGAAATACGACAGGGTGATGCAGCCGCGCTCGCAGTAGCCGCAGTAGTGACATCCCTTGCGGCCGTTGTGATCCTCGGTGAGGATCGCGCAGCGGCCGATCGTGAGCACCCGCTCGCCCGGCCAGTGTTTGGCGATGGCGTCGCGCACGACCGTTTCGCCGCAATTCAAATCCATCGGGGGCAAGAACTGGCCGTCGGGGAGCTGCGGCAGGCCCAGCTTCTCGCCGCTCACGCCGATAAAGCGCTCCACGTGATCGTACCACGGGGCGATGTCGGCGTAGCGGATCGGCCAGTCGATGGCGATGCCGTCCCGCAGGTTCGCCTCGAAATCGATGTCGCTCCAGCGATACGTCTGGCGCCCCCACATGATCGAGCGTCCGCCGACCTGCCGCCCGCGCAAAAAGAGGAACGGCTTGTCCTCGGGGGTCGAGTAGGGGTTCTCGTGGTCGTTGACGAAGAACTTGGAGGACCATTCGTCGCAGGCGTAGCACTCGCTCTGGACCGGCTGGTCGGCGGCCCGGGCGCGCCGGTCGTCCAGGCCGCGGAACCGCACCTGCCAGGGCGGGACGTGCTCGACGTAGTCGTCCGTCGTCACCATCCGGCCCGCCTCGAGCACCAGCGTATTGAGCCCCGCCTCGGTCAGCTCCTTCGCCGCCCAGCCGCCCGTCATCCCCGAGCCGACCACGATCGCATCGTAGGTTCTGGGCATGGTCACTCGGGGGCGACGGCGGTGTCGGCCGGCGCGCACGGGACGTAGTGGCCGGGGACGATCGCGTAGTGCTGCTCCTGCTCGGCGCCGATCTCCGAGGTGTAATAGCCGAACAACGTCAGCCACTTGATCTCGCGGTAGAACGGCTGCGGACCGCGCGTCGCCCGGGGAGCCGCGCTCCAGCCGGCCGCCGCGTCGTCCAGCGCCGTGAGCAGCGCCGCCTGCTCCGCCCCGGTCCCATCCACGAAATCCTTGCCGAACGCGGCCCGCGCGCGCGTGTCCACCTCGGCCAGACCGGCGAGGATCCGAGTGCGATCCTCCGGCTCGTACCACTCGGCCAACAGGAGATCGATGAACTCGTTCACCAGCGCCGCCTTGGCACCCGGCGTGTCGGTGGCGGGGAGGATGACGTCGCTCAAGGCGACGACGGTGGCGTTCTGGTGCGGGGTGAGCACCCGCAGCGGGGCTCCGCGACCGAGGTGGCGGTGCAGCGCGCGCCCCAGTGCCTGGAGGTCGGTGGACGCGGCCGCCGCCGTCGTGGCGCCCAGCAGACCCAATACCGCGCGCCGGTCCATCAGTGCATCGCCTGCGGCGTTTCGGTGATCGACGACTTCGCGTCGGTCCCGTGACCGGTGAGCTCCATCGTGCCGGCGCTCTGCGAGATGAACCGGACGAGCGGGAAACCGAGCTCGAGGCTCACCCACCCCTCGTCGTCGCCGTCCTTGAAATGGAGCGCGCGAAACGTCCCCGCGGGGACCGTCACCGCTTCCCAGCCGACGACCTGAATCGCCCCCTGCTTGCATTTCTGCTCGATCATCCCGCCCACGCCCTTCTTGATGGATCCGGCCATCATCTGGAGCATCATGTCCGGATAGCGCATCGCCTTGTGGGTCCCGGATTTCATCACCATCCCATGGATGGAGAAGTCCGGCGTGCCCAGGCCGCTGACGAGGATCTGGGTGATCGTGGGGCCACGATCGGCATGGCGGGGATTCTCGTTCTTCAATTCGTACCAGAGAAACGTGGAGTCGCCTTGCCGCTCGGAGGAGACGATCGCCATTCGCATGGTGGACCCGTCGGCGGGCCCTCCCACGTAGTGATAGCTCGACCATTGGCCGACCTTGAGTCGCGGGTTGCCGCGGCAGAACTGGGTGAAGTCCTGCGCGGCGAGAGGGACCGCCGCGAGACTGAGGCAGGCAACGATGAGGCTGCGGCGCATCCGGTGAGCTCCTGACAGGGGGTTCGGAGGGACGTCGTCTGGGAGAAAAGACGCTCGGCGGGGATTGCGGTCAATACCCACTTGCGCCTCGATTCACACATTGATACTATTGAATCAATGACTGATACACTAGAATCAGTACGGAAATGGCTGCTCCTGATCCACCAAGTGCCGCCCAAACCGGACTATCTCCGGGTGAAGTTCCGGCGCCGGCTACAACGCCTGGGCGCCGTGCCGCTGAAACGCACCGTGTACGCCCTGCCCACCGGCGACCAGTGTCGCGAAGACTTCGAATGGCTGGCGCGGGACATCGTTGCCGCGGGAGGCGACGCCACGGTGTGCGAGGCGGCCTTCTTCGACGCTCAGACCGACCAGCGGCTGGTTGACGCAAACCGCGCCACCTGTGCCGAGGAATACCGGGCGCTCGCGACGGCGAGCAGCCGCACCACCGGCGACCTTCATCGACTCACCACGCGCTTCCACGAAGTGACCTCACTGGACCTGTTCGGCGCCGACGGCCGTGAGGACGCCCGTGCGGCGCTCGACGCGCTGGCGGGCCGCCTAGCCCAACCGGGAACGACCATGACACCTGCCCCCAGCCCGGAGAAACCGAACGGACGCGTCTGGGTGACGCGTGCCACGATCTACGTGGACCGTATCGCCAGCGCCTGGTTGATACGGCGCTTCATCGATCCGGCGGCCCAGTTTCGTTTTGTCGTCCCCACGGACTACCAGCACCAGCCGGGCGAGCGGCGCTTCGACATGTACGACGGCGAATTCACCCACGACGGCGATTTGTGCACCTTCGAGACACTATGCCGACACTACTCGCTCACCGATCCAGCCTTGAGCGCTATCGGGAAGATCGTGCACGACATCGACTGCAAGGACGACAAGTTCGTGCGCCCCGAAACGGCGGGCGTTCATGTGGTGCTGGACGGCATCGTGGAGGCCAACACCCCCGACGTCGACCGCCTCGCACGCGGGGCGGCCCTGTTCGACGACCTGTACACGCAGTTCCGGAAAGGCCGCACATGAGTCACCGCGCCAAACCCTGGCCACTGCCGGAACGGCTGCTTGGTTGGATCGGTGCCGCTCCGCGCCACACTCCGGTGCCCCTGCCGGGGCCCCGAGGCCTTCCCGCGTACGCCCGGGTGGGTTGGACCCGATCGTCGGCGGATACCCTCTCGACCCGGCTGCGCCTGCTGGTGGCGCAGCTCGCGGCGCTGCGCAGCGGCTGCGCCTATTGCGCCAATTACAACCGTCATCTCGCCCTGCGAGCGGGCCTCCCCGCCGCCGCCGTGGACGCCGTCGCGCAGTACGCGCTCGCCCCCCAGTTTTCAGAAGCCGAACGCGCCGCCCTGGCGCTGGCCGATGCCCTGACCGGATTCGCCGAGGCCGAGGGCGGATTCGCACCGGAGATCCTGGTCCGCGCCCGCTGTCACCTGCCTGAGGACCAGATCATGTCGCTCGTGGCAACAGTGGCGACCGAGCATTTCTTCGACCCCGTGACCAGCCGCCTGGGCCGGGACGTCCTCGCCCCCGCGCCGTGAACGACCTGGGCGTGTTCCTCGCTGCGACGCTGGCGCTGAACCTCACCCCGGGACCGGACATGCTGTACGTAATCACCCGCAGCGCGACCGAGGGACGGGCGTCTGGCGTGGTCTCGGCGCTGGGGATCGCGACGGGGTGCGTGGTGCACACGGTGGCGGTGGCGGCCGGAGTCACGGGACTGCTGGCGGCCGTGCCGGTGGCCTATGACGGGCTGCGCTACCTCGGCGCGGCCTACCTCGTTTACCTGGGGGTCCGTCGCCTGGTCCGACCCGGGCTCCCGGCATCGGGCCGGGC
>JBGQHV010000185.1:0-6256 GCA_041498155.1 Gemmatimonadota bacterium
CTGGCGAGCCGGAAGACCGTGGCGGAGGGCGTGACGACGGCGCGAACCGCGGTGACGCTGGGCGCGCGCCACGGCGTCGAGCTGCCGATCGCGCGCGAGGTGAGCGAAATCCTGTTCGCGGGCAAGTCGCCGCGGCAAGCGATCGCCGACCTGATGGAGCGGACTCCCAAGCCGGAGCAGTGGCGGTGAGCGCGCCGCATCCGGTGCAGGAGTTTTTCTCGATCGGCGAGGTGTGTCAGCTCACCGACCTCAAGCCGCACGTGCTGCGCTACTGGGAGAGCCAGTTCCGCTTCCTGAACCCGGCCAAGAACCGCTCGGGGAATCGCGTGTACCAGCGACGTGAAATCGAGCTCATCATGCTGGTGAAGCACCTGCTCTATACGGAGAAGTACACGATCGAAGGAGCCCGGGCCAAGATCGAGCAGTATCGCCGCTCCGGTGAGCTCAAGCCGGAGGCGCGGCGGGCGCTCGCGTCGGAAACGATCAAGGACCTGCGCGCCGATTTGAAGGCCGTGCTCGCCCTGCTCGACGGCGCGACGCCGCCCCATGGCGGACGGTCCTGAGATCGGGCGCGTCGCCGTCATCGTGCCGGCCTATCAGGCGGCCGCGAGCGTGGCCGGCGTGGTCGCCGGGGCGCGGGCGGCCCTGCCCGACGCCGCGGTGTACGTCGTGGACGACGGCTCGAGCGACGCGACCGGGGCCGCGGCCAGAGCCGCCGGCGCCGTGGTCATGCGGCATCCGAACAACCGCGGCAAGGGGGCGGCGCTCGCCGGGGGCATCGCCCGGGCGCTGGCGGACGGCGCCGTCATGTTGACGACGCTGGACGCCGACGGCCAGCACCCTCCCGACGCGCTGCCGCGCCTGCTCGCACCGATCCGCGGCGGCGTCGCGGACCTCGTGCTCGGAGCGCGGGCGCGCTCCGGCAGCATGCCGCTGACCCGCCGCTGCACCAACTGGCTGTCGGCGACGCTCGCCTCCCGCATCGGCAAACGCCCGGTGCCGGACGCCCAGACGGGGCTGCGGGCATTCTCCCGGCGGCTGGCCACGGTAGTGCAGCCGCGCATCGCCGCCTACCGGCGCTACGACTACGAGGCGGCCTTCCTGCTGGCGGCGCTGCGCGCAGGGTTCGCCGTCAGCTCGGTCGACGTCCCGACGATCTACACCCGATCCACCAGCCACTTCCGGGGCTGGAGCGATGGCTGGCGGGTGGCGCGCGTCTTCGTGCGCTACCTGCTGGGAGCATCATGAATATCCTGATCTCGAACGACGACGGGGTGCTCGCGCGGGGGCTGTCCGTGCTGGCCGACGCCGCGAGCGCACTCGGTCAGGTCACCGTGGTGGCGCCCGATCGCGAGCAGAGCGCGACGTCGCACTCGTTGACCCTGCATCGCCCGATCCGGGCAACGCGGCGCAGCGACGGGGCCTACCAAGTGGACGGTACGCCGACCGACTGCGTGCTGCTGGCGCTCGACGCGCTCATGCCCGAGAAGCCCGACTTCGTGTTCTCCGGTGTGAACCACGGCCCCAATATGGGCGAGGACGTGCTGTATTCGGGCACCGTCGCCGCGGCGATGGAAGGGCTGGCCGCGGGGATCCCCAGCGTCGCAATCTCGTTCGGGAGTTTCGACCTCGAGCATCTCGAAAGCCACGCGGCCGGGCTGAAGCGGCTGCTGGGCGGCATCGTGGCGGTCCGGGAGTTCCCGCGCGACACCCTGCTGAACGTGAATCTGCCGGCGATCCCCGGTGATCAGGTGAAGGGGGTGAAGGTCACGAGCCTGGGGAGCCGCGTGTTCCACGAGGAAGTGGCCCGCATGAAGGACCCCTGGGGGCGGGACATCTACTGGATCGGCGGCGGTCACGTCACGTGGTCGGGCGGGGCCGACTCGGATTTCCAGGCGGTGCGCGAGGGATATATCTCGGTGACGCCACTGCACGTGGACATGACCAACTACAACCTGCTCGAAGCCGTGCGCGGATGGACGCTGGGCGTCTAGGAGGGGGGGCCAGCCAGGACACCTACGGGGGGTACCGCGCCCGCCTGGTGGAGCAGCTGCGCGACCAGGGGGTGCAGGACCTGGCCGTGTTGCGCGCCTTCGCCGAAACGCCGCGCCACCTCTTCGTGCCGGACGCCGTCCGGCACCGCGCCTACGAGAACGCCGCCCTGCCGATCGGCGCCGGGCAGACGATCTCGCAACCGTTCACGCAGGCGCGCACGCTCGAGGCGCTGCGGCTGCGGGGCAGGGAGCGGGTGCTGGAGATCGGCACCGGCTCGGGCTATCAAACAGCGCTCCTCTCCCGGCTCGTGGCCCAGGTATTCACAGTGGAGCGTGTGCGATCCCTCGCGCTGGCCGCACAGAGCGCCCTGCGGGCGGCGGCCGCAGGGAACGTGTCGGTGCTGCTGGGCGATGGGACCCTCGGGTGGAGCGCGTACGCCCCCTACGACGCGATCCTGGTGGCCGCCGGTGGTCCCGAAATCCCCGGCCCGCTCGTGGAACAGCTGACGAGCGGGGGCCGGCTGCTGCTGCCCCTGGGTGACCGCGGCAACCAGACGCTCACTCTGGTGGAGCGCACCGACACCGGCTTGCACCAGACTCCGCTTGGCGCGGCATTGTTCGTCCCGCTCGTAGGAGAGCACGGATTCGATGCTTGAGCGACTGGTGGACTGGCTGCTGCATACGCTGCTCGATCTGGGCTACCCCGGGATCGTGGCCCTCATGGCGATGGAGAGCTCGATCCTCCCGGTGCCGAGCGAGCTGGTTATGCCGCCGGCGGGCTATTGGATCGCCAAGGGTCGCATGAGCGTGTGGGCGGTCCTGGCCTGTGGCGTCCTGGGGAGCATCCTCGGCGCGCTCGCCAACTACTGGGTGGCGCAGCTGCTGGGTCGGGCGTTCGTGCGGCGGTTCGGCCGGTATGTCCTGCTCTCAGAGCGCTCCCTGGACCGTGCCGAGCGGTTCTTCGCGGATCATGGGGAGATCAGCACGATGGTTGGCCGCCTGTTGCCGGTGGTGCGGCACCTGGTTTCGATCCCGGCGGGCATCGCCCGGATGCCGGTATCCCGATTCGTCATCTTCACCGGAGCGGGCGCGTTCGTGTGGTGCAGCGTGCTCACGGGGATCGGGTATGTTCTCGGGCGCCACGAGGCCGTGCTGCGGAACGAAGAGGTCCAGCGATACGTGGGGCACGCCCTGATGGTGGTCGTGCCGGTGGTCGCCCTCGGTATCGGCGCGTACGTGGTATGGTTCCGGCGGCGGCGTGCCAGCGCGGCGGTACGCGAAGGCGGCGTGTGAGTGCGCAGCGTGCCGTGCGGTACCTGGTGCGGGGGCGAGTGCAGGGGGTGGGGTACCGCTGGTTTGCGATGCGGGAGGGCACGCGATTGAATCTGAGGGGCTACGTGCGTAACCTGCCGGATGGCAGCGTGGAGGTTTGTGCGCAAGGCCAGCCGGCATCGCTGGCCGCACTGGAAGCTGCGCTCGAGAAGGGTCCTGCCGGAGGACGCGTAGCGGGTGTGGAAAAACAAGAACTTCCACACGAAGTGAATCTGGGCAACTCCTTCGAAATTCAATAGTTCTCCTGAAAGGCAAGAAGACCGGCAATGGACGATTCGTCGCGACTCCGCGAGGCGATTCGGGATGTCCCCGACTTTCCCAAGCCCGGCATCATCTTCAAGGACATCACCCCCGTGCTGCTCGATCCACAGCTGTTCGGGCTGGCCGCGCGGGGCATGGCGCGGCCCTTCGAGGCCACTGGAGTGACGCGGGTGGTGGCCATTGAGTCCCGGGGATTCATGTTCGGTGCTCCGGTGGCGTTGGGACTGGAAGCGGGACTGGTGCCGGTGCGCAAACCGGGGAAGCTGCCCTCGACGCGGCACCGGGTCGAGTACACCCTGGAGTACGGGACCGACGCGCTGGAGATGCACACCGACGCCATCGGGTCCCACGACCGGGTTCTCATCGTGGACGACGTGCTGGCGACGGGCGGGACGGCGGAAGCGGCCGGCCGGCTGGTGCGCGCCCGCGGCGCCACCATCGCCGGCTTCAGTTTTCTGATCGAGCTGGGGTTCCTGAGCGGTCGCGCGCGTCTCATGCCGGAGCGGGTGGAGTCGTTGGTACACTATTGAGGCAGGGCTTGATTACGTCCGCATAACTCCAGTAAATTGCAGCGCTTACGCCCCTGTAGCTCAGGTGGATAGAGCAGCGGTTTCCTAAACCGTTGGCCGGGCGTTCGAGTCGCCCCAGGGGCATGGGGCTTCGGGCGATTACCTACGAAAGCGGGCACCGTGGCAACATCAGTTCGGACGGCAGCGGGAGCGGGATCCCACGGGAGCGACGATGCGGTGATCGCGTGGATCGTGCGACACCGCAAGCCGGTCTTCTGGGGGGCGTTGATTCTCATCCTCGCCGGGGGCCTCCTCGGGTGGAATATCCTGTCCAACAGGCAAAGCGAGCGCGTCGCCAGTCAGCAGCTCAGCGCGGCGCGCTTCGCGTTGGAATCCAAGAACTACGCGCTCGCGGCCAGCGAGCTGGCGCGCATCGCCGAGAACTACTCCGGGTCGCGCTCCGCCGGTGAGGCGTCCATCCTGCTGGCGCAGACCCGGTTGGCGCAGGGGCAGAATCAGCAGGCGATCGACGTGCTCAAGAAGTTCGCGCCCGAGGCGTCCGCCAATTACCGCGCGCAGGCGTACGGCCTGCTGGGCGCCGCGTACGAGAACGTGCAGCACCCGAAGGAGGCGGCCGAGGCGTACGAACAGGCCGCCCAGGCGGCCCGGATGCCGTTTGCTCGAGCCCAGTACCTGTCGGACGCGGGGCGGGCCTGGCTTTCGGCGCACGACACGACCCGGGCGATTGCCGAGTACCGGGAGATCGTGGCCAAGCTCGATTCGACGGGATCGGCGTTCGAGGCGAAGGTGCGACTGGGGGAGCTGCAACCGTCGAATAAGTGAGGGTTACTTCCCTCACCCTGCGTAGCTTCGTATAATAGATGTTATGTTAAGTAGAGATGTGAATAGATGTGGATAAGGATGTTACGAAGTCAGCACGCCTCGGAACACGATCCGCGCCTGCCCCTCAAGCCACACCTCCTCGTAGCGCCCCCCACGTGACCGCTCGGCTCGAACTCCCAGCGGGAGCCCGCTGCGGGTCATAATCGTCGCCGGCAGGTCGGCGAGGCGCCATTCGCGCAGCATGCAGCACGCCGCCACGGCGCCGGTGCCACAGGCCAGCGTCTCGCCTTCGATACCGCGCTCGTAGGTGCGCATCGCCCAGACCGAGCGTCGCGCCGTGGGTGCCACGAAGTTCACGTTGGCGCCGCCATTGCCGATGGCCGGGTCGAACCGCAGCTCCCGGCCCCGCCGCGCCAGGTCCAGCGCCTCGAGGTCCTCCACGACCACCACCAGGTGGGGCACGCCGACCGTGGCCAGTCCGATGCGACTCTCTCCCGTGGCCAGCTTCACCGCCGGCTCCCGGGGCACCTCGACCGCGGCCAGATGCAATTCGGCGCGGCCGTCACCAGCCGGGCAACGACTCTCGTAGACCGCCGCGTCGGTCTCGACGCGCATGAGGGTGGTCGGGGCCAGCTCGAGCAGCGCGGCGAGCCGCGTGCTGCACAGCGCCGCGTTGCCGCACATGGCAGCGCGGGAGCCGTCGTTGTTGAAGTAGGTCATGCGGACGGTGTCGGGGCTCGCCGCAGGCGTAACGAACACCAGCCCATCGGCTCCGATCCCGGTCCCGCGGGCGCAGACGCCGCGGATGTCCTCCGCCGTCCAGTCGTCGGGGGTCGTGCTCCGGCCGTCCAGCATGACGAAGTCGTTTCCTGACCCCGTCATCTTGTAGACGGTCAAGCCGACTAGATGCGACCGAACCAGCCCAGCAGCCGCAGGCGCGGCACCATCCAAATCGCTTCCCGCACGATTTTTCGGTTCATCTTGCTTTGACCTTCCGTGCGATCCACGAACACGATGGGCACCTCCGCCAGCTTGAACCCTTTTCGCCATGCGCGTACGCTCATCTCGATCTGGAAGGCGTAACCATTAGAGCGAACCTGCGACAAGTCAATGGCTTGCAGCACTCGGCTCCGAAAGCACTTGAACCCACCCGTCAGGTCCCAGATGCGCAACCCTGTGACCCAGCGGGCATACACGTTCGCCCAGTAGGATAACATGAGTCGGCCGATCGGCCAGTTCACCACCGTCACCTTGCCGCCCAGGTAGCGCGAGCCGAGCACCAGGTCGGCAGCGGCGGCGGCCCTGAGAAACTCCGGA